>JBJMVU010000094.1:0-29820 GCA_045810485.1 Massilia sp.
CCTTGTATTTCATGGTGTCGCTGACGATGGCCGGCAGCACGCCGTCCCAGTGTTCCGCGCGCGCCACGCCGTCGATGCTCGACAGCTTGCCGGTGCGGGCCCATTCCTGGATCGACACGCCCTTGATCTGCGCTGCCGTGGGCGGGTTGCCGGAATTGACGCGCGACGCGAGCAGCACGACGGCCAGCCCGCCGCCGCCGTCCCGCACGGCGAAATCCCGCCACGTGTGCCCCTGCGCACGCAACGTTGCCTTGAGCCGGGCCACCGCGCCGGCCTCGCTGCTGGTCGTCCAGAAGTGCAGCACCTCGACTTCACCGGCAAGTGCGTGGGCCGGTCGAAGCAGCAAGGTGCTCAGGACAATGGCGACGCCAACCACCTTGCGCTTCATGCCGCGCTCCGCTTCGGGGCGTCGGCTTCGGCCGGCGCCGACACGGGCAACGTGAGCGTCACGCGCAGGCCCTGCGGGTCCAGGCCGTCCAGTGCGACCGACCCGTGATGGCGCTCGACGATCTCCTTGACGATCGCCAGGCCGAGCCCGCAGCCTTCGCCTTCGTACGTGGCGCGCACGAAGCGCTCGAACACGCGGTCGCGGTCCGCCGGCGCGATACCCGGGCCGTTGTCGTCGACCATGACGATGGCGTGGTCGCCCTGCTGCCGCACGCGCAGCGTGATTTCGGCGCCGGACCCCGCGTAACGAATCGCATTGTCGATCAGGTTCGTGAGGGCTTCGCGCAGCAGCGGCGCGTTCGCGTAGACGGACACCGGAGACGCCTCGGCGGCGTCGAGGCCCAGGTCGATGCCGGAGCGCAGTGCGCGTGGGACGAGCTGTGCGACCAGCTCCTGCGCAAGGCGGGCGAGGTCGAACTGCTTGCAGTCCAGCGCCGCGCTGGCGCCCGGTTCGGCGCGTGCGAGCGTCAGCAGTTGCGCGACGAGGTGTGCGCTGCGGCTGGCGCTCTGGTGCACGAGCTGAAGCCGCGCGTGTTGCGCCGGATCGGTCGCGGCGTCCAGCGCCAGCTTCGTCTGGCTCTTCAGGCCGGCGAGCGGCGTCCGCAACTGATGCGCCGCGTCGGCGAGGAAGCGTTGCTGGGCGCCGATGTGATGCCGTACCGACGCCAGCAGGTCGTTCAGGGCCTCCGCGAGCGAACGCAGTTCGATCGGGGCCAGGTCGAGCTTGAGCGGTGTCAGGTCGCCGGGCGCGCGGGTCTCGACCTCGTGCCGCAGGCGGGCCAGGGGCGCCAGGCCGGCACGGATGCCGGCCCAGACGATCACGCTCATCATGAACACCAGTACCGACAACGGCAGCAGCGTGTCGGCGAGGATCTCGTGCGCCAGCTCTTCGCGGTTGGCGCTGCTGCGCGCCACCTGCACCAGCATCGTCTGCTGCGGCGCGCTCACGTCGCCGTACGCCACGTACAGCGCCGCGATGCGCATCAGCTTCGGTTTGTCGCCGATGCCGGGATTGTCGAGGACCACTTCGCCATCATAGAAATACGGCTTGTCCAGCTCGTGACCCGTGCCCGGCGGAGGCGGGGGCAGGTTGTTGTTGCCGAGGACGAAGCGTCCCGGGGGCGTGCTGACCATGTACATCAGCCGGTCCTTGGGATCGGCTTCGAGGACTTCCTGCGCCGCCCGGGGAAAATCGATGAGCAGCCCTTGCTCGATCGGCTTTACCTGGCGCAGCAGCGCGCGCGAGGCCTGCGCCAGGCTCGCGTCGATCGCGCGGTTCGCGTAGGTGGCCGCCAGGCGGTAGGTCACGATACCGCCGGCCACCCACAGGATCAGCTGCGGCACCAGCAGCCACAGAAGCAGTTTGCGGTGCAGGGAAACCATCGCTAGCCGATGCGGGCGGCGCCCTTGTCCGCCTCCAGCAGGTAGCCGACACCGCGCACGGTGCGGATATCCAGCCCCGAACCTTCGAGCCTGCGCCGCAGGCGATGGATATAGACCTCGATGCCGTTGTTGCTGCCGCCGCCGTTGCCGTCGCCCGCCCAGGCCTGCGCGATCTGTTCCTTGGTCACCACGTTGTCGCGATTGACCAGCAGCAGTTCCAGCAGCGACCACTCGCGCGGGCTCAGCTCCATCGGTTCGCCGGCGATCGTGACGCGGCGCGTGCTGGGCGAAAAGCTGAGCTTGCCGAAACCGAGTTCCGCCATCCCCGCGCTCGCCGTCGCGCGGCGCAGCAGGGCGCGTACGCGCGCATCCAGTTCCGGAAAGTCGAACGGCTTCGTGATGTAGTCGTCGGCGCCGGCGTCCAGGCCGGCCACACGGCTTTCGAGCGCATCCTGCGCGGTCAGCACGATCACGGGCATCTGCTGGTTCTTCTCGCGGATGTGACGCAGGATCGTCAGGCCATCGAGCATGGGCAGGCCCAGGTCGAGGATGCTGAGGTCGTAGGTCTGGCGCTGGAGGAGAAATTCCGCGACCGGGCCGTTGGGTGCGTGCTCCACCACATAACCCGCCTCGCGCAGGTGGGCGCCGAGCGCGTCGGCGAGGATGGTGTCGTCTTCTGCGAGCAGGATATTCATGAACGAAGTTTAACAATAAATGCATCCTCGCGGGACAGAACTTACCAAACAACAAATTACTTAAAATATCTGTCAGGTTGTTGATTCAACCTTAATGTCCTGTTATATTTCTTAAAAATTAGTAAGCTTCAAGTTGCACACGACACCGGCGCCTCATCCGGACAAGAACAACGACTCCGGCCCGGCGGTACGAACGCCAGGTACGAAATGATCGATGGAGACTGCAATGAACAACCAGGACAGGCACAAGCGCCTGCTGAGGCTACTCGCACAATATGGGACGGCGACCGTTGCCGACCTGGCCCGATGGCTCGAGGTCTCGCCATCCACGATCCGGCGCGACTTGCGCGTGCTGGATCTCGCGGGCCAGGTCGAGCGCACCCATGGCGGCGGCCGGCGCGTCGATGCGCGGCGCGCGGCCACGCCCAAGGGCGGCGGTTTCCTGGACGGCGTCCGGCGTCACCCCGAACGCAAGCGTGCGATCGCCCGGCATGCGGCGTCGATGTGCGCCGACGGCGAAACGATCCTGATCGGCGGCGGCACGACGGTGTGCGGCATGACCGACTTCCTCGAAGAGCGCTGCATGCGCATCCTGACGAACTCCTTCGAAGTCGCGCGGGTCCTGCTGAGCACGAGCGACAACGAGGTCATCCTGTCCGGCGGAAAAATCCATGCCGACGAAAAGCTGATCCTCAGTCCTTTCGACAGCGAAGCGATCCAGTACTGCTACGCCGACAAGCTGTTCATGGGCGCGCACGGCCTGTCGGCACTCGGCGTGATGGAAGCCGATCCACTGCTCGTGCAGGCTGGCCGGCGTCTCATTCACCAGGCCCAGCAGATCATCGTGCTGGCCGATTCTTCCAAGTTCGCGAACAAGGGCGGCATGTTCCTGTGCGGCCTCGAGCGCGTCTCGTGCGTCGTCACGGACAGCGGCATCCCGGACCACGCCGTGCGGATGCTGAAGCAGGCCGGTATCCGGGTCGAGGTCGTGGCGCCCGATACCTTCCCCGGCATGGACGGCGGCGTCGCCATGTCCGCCGGCCGTTCCGACCGAAGTCCGCCCGCGCCGCCGGCGCCGCACTGATTCCCGGCCTCGGCGGCAGCCCCGCCGATTTCCCGATGCAACCCGAAACGCCGGTCGACCGACCCGGTGCGGCCTCGTGCGCGCCGGCGATGCGGCCACGTCGCAGTCCGATAACCCACCCGAAGAACCAGGAGACACAAGATGCAACAAAAAACCTCCCGCCCGCAGCAAGGCACCACACTTGCGCAGGCACGCGTATCGAACCAGGGCGCCAACCTGAACATGACGAGAATGGCCCTGGCGATCTGCGGCATCGCCGGAGTCTGCAACATCGCCGTCGCGCAGGACCAGTCGACGCCCGTGCCGCCCCAGAACGTCGTCACCGTGACCGGCACGAGCATCCGCGGCGTCGCCGCCGTCGGCTCGTCGCTGAACACGCTCAAGCGCGAGGACATCGTGGCGACCGGCGCGACGACGTCGACCGAACTGCTGCGCTCCGTGCCGGAAATGAACAACTTCAGCGCGACCGGCAACAACATGGGGCAGAACCAGGCCAACTTCGTCGACCAGCCCGCGATCCACGGCATCGGCGTGGGCAACGGCGGCGCCGGCCTGACCCTCGTGCTGTTCGACGGCCATCGCCTCCCGGGCGCCGGCATCAACCAGACGGCGCCGGACGCCGCCGTGATCCCGACGTCGGCGCTGGAACGCGTCGAGGTGATGGCGGACGGCGGTTCGGCGATCTATGGTTCCGACGCCGTCGCCGGCGTGATCAACTTCGTGCCCCGCAAGAACTTCAACGGCGCTGAAACGAACCTGCGCTTCGGTTCGGCGAGCGGCTACCAGACGAAGAATTTCAGCCAGTTGTTCGGCAGGCGCTGGGACTCGGGTTCGTTCCTGTTCGACTACGAGCGTTCCCAGAACAGCGCGCTGTCCGGCTTCGACCGCGCGTTCGCCGTCAACGACCAGCGTCCCTGGGGCGGCGCCGACACCCGCTCGACGAACTGCACGCCGGGCACGATCACGGTCGGCGGCGCGAACTATCCGATCACGGGCGGCAAGGTCGGGGGCGCGGGCGCGTCGAACCGCTGCGAAACCAACCGCGGCAACGACCTGTACCCGGCCCAGCACCGCGACCAGGTCTACGCCGGCGTGCGCCAGGACGTCGGCGACACCGTGCAGCTGTACGGCAGCTTCCTGTACTCGGGCCGCAAGCTGACCCAGCGCGTGTCCGGCGACGGCATCACGAGCGGCGGCCTGTCGGTCGACGTGCCCGGCACGAGCCCGTTCTACGTGCCGGTCGCGGGCGCCGCCGGCGCCACCGAAACGGTGACCTATAACCCGTCCGCGGATTTCGGCCCCTCGTTCCAGCACAACATCACGACCAACACGCGCAGCTTCGTGACGGGCGCGAACGTCGAGCTGCCGAACAGCTGGAGCGCCAGGTTCGAACTGAACTACGGCGTCGAGAAGGACGACGTCAGGGAACACGGCATCAACCAGGCGCTGGCGAGGAGCGCGGCGCTGGACGGCACGTTCAATCCGACCGGCATCGGCGCCGCCACGAATGCCGGCCTGCTGGACCAGATCGGCAACTACGTGACCCGCTACTATGCGAAGCACACGCTGAAGGATGCGACGGTCAAGCTGGACGGCCCGATCTTCGGCCTGCCGGGCGGCAGCGCGCGCGCCGCCGTCGGCGCCGGCTTCCGCAGCGAGGCGATGGACGGGCTGACGTCCGCCGGTCCGGCCGGCGACACGTCGGTCGCCCCGTACGCATCGTCCGGTTCGCGCGACGACCGCTCCGTGTTCGGCGAGTTGTTCCTGCCGTTCGTCGGCAGCGCCAACCAGATGCCGGGGGTGAAGCGCCTGGAGGTGTCGCTGGCCGCGCGCTACGATCGCTACAGCGACGTCGGCGGCACCACCAATCCCAAGATCGGCGCCAACTGGACCGTGGCCGACGGCCTGAAGTTCCGCCTCAGCGCCGGCCGCTCGTTCCACGCGCCGAGCCTCGCCGACGCACCGTCCGCCGTCGACACCCGCGTGATCCGCTTCGCCTGCGTTCCTGGTGCATTCATCGGCTGCGGCAGCGCCGGCCCGGCCGACTACAGCGTGCTGCTGGCCGGCGGCAACAAGCTGAAACCGGAGAAGGCCAATACCTATAACATCGGCCTCGACCTCGGTCCCGAGCTGCTCGGCGGCGCGAAGGCGAGCCTGACCTGGTTCCGTGTCGATTACAAGGACGTGATCACGTTCCCGACGTTCGCGCCCGTGACCAACCCGCTGGCCGCCTACGACCAGTATCGCGTGACGCGTCCGGCCGGCGCCACCGATGCGCAGTGGGCCGCGATCGCCGGTCCGCTGCTGCAGGGCTTCCGCCACGATGGCCTGATCTACCCGGACGACCGCCTGCCGACCGCCGTGTACGACCTGCGCCGCCAGAACTTCGCCGACGAGAAGATCCAGGGCCTCGACTACAGCATCGACTACAAGCTGCGCAGCGCGCTGGGCCAGTGGACATTCGGCCTGGCCGGCACGCACATGCTGAAGTTCGAGCAGAACGTGCCGGGCGTGGCCGCGCCGATCGTCCTGCTCGGCACGGGCTACGCGGTCCGCAACAAGGTTCGCGCGCAGGTCGGCTGGTCCAGCGGCGATCTCGCCGCGAGCCTGTTCGCCAACCACGTGGGCGGCTACCGCAACGAAGGTGTCCAGCCGGTCCAGAACGTGGCCAGCTTCAACACGGTCGACGGCCATGTCGCCTGGACCCTGAAGGATGACCCTGTGATGAAGGACGTCACGTTCGCGCTCGACGTGAGCAACCTGTTCGACCGCAATCCGCCGACCTACTACTACAGCTCCGGCTCGATCGTCGGCTTCGACCCGACCACGGCGAATCCGCTGGGCCGGGTGATCTCGGTCAGCCTGTCCAAGCGCTGGTAAGCATCCTCCGGCGGGCGTGCGCGCCGCGCCCGCCGGAACCAACAGCCTTTAACTTTCGAAGCCCCGTATGAACCCAACCCCAGAAGACATTGCCAAGGCCGTAGCGGAAGAAGAGGCGAAACGGATCAATCTCCCCGCGGGCGCGCCCGTGCCCGCCTTCCTCGACATGGCGGAGGCGCTCAAGCCACCCCTATTCAGGAAGGCGCTGGCCGTACGCGCGCTCGTCGTCCCGCAACCGGCGCCGGAACGGCCGCTGCGTTTCGAGATGGCGCACGTCGCCGACGGCGCCACGCTGGCGCAGCGGAGCTGGCAGGAAGGCGACGTGTTCTACCTCGACTTCGGCCGCCACCTGACCGGCTACCTGTCGTTCCGCGCGAGCCCGACCGGCAGCGTCGCCGACAGCCCGATCCGGCTGCGCCTGACGTTCGGGGAGGTGCCGACCGACGTGGCCGAACCGCTTTATCCCTATCGCGGCTGGATCAGCGCCGCCTGGCTGCCCGACGACACCGTCACCATCGACGACCTGCCGGCCGATCACCGGCTGCCGCGGCGCCACGCGTTCCGCTACGTGAAGGTCGAGATCCTGGCCGCCTCGCGCCGCTTCGGCGTCTGTTTCGACAACGTGACCGCCCACGCCGTGACGGCGGCCGCGTCCGAACCGGACATGCTGCCGGACGCCTGGCCCGAATGGATCCGGCGCGTCGACCACGTGTCCCAGTTGACGCTGCGCGACTGCCTGCAGACGTGCTTCGAGGACGGCCCGCGCCGCGACCGCCGCCTGTGGGTCGGGGACCTGCGCCTGCAGGCGCTGGCGAACTACGTCACCTTCAGGGCCGACGACGTCGTCAAGCGCTGCCTCTACCTGTTCGCCGGCCTCCCGCGTTCGGACGGTCTCGTGAACGGCTGCGTGTACGAGCGACCGGTGCCGACGTATGCCGACACCACGACGCTCGACTACGCGGCGCTGTACTGCGTCACGCTGCAGGAATACGTCGAGGCGACCGGCGACAGCGCGGCGGGGCTCGACCTGTGGCCGGTCGCATGCCGCCAGGTCGACGTCCTGCTTGCGCGCCTGGACGGCGACGGGCTGTTCGTCGACAACGGCGAGACCTGGTGCTTCATCGACTGGGCCTTCGGCCTCGACAAGAGCGCCCCCACGCATGCCGTGATCGTGTTCGCGCTGCGCCGCATGCTGCTGCTCGGCGGCGCCATCGGGCGGACCGAACACGAGGAGCGTTACCGGAACGCCATCGCGCGCATGACGCATGCCGCCAGGACCCGGCTGTTCGACGCCGGGCGGGGTGTCTACACGAGCGGTCCCGCGCGGCAGGTGTCGTGCGCGACGCAGGCTTGGATGGTGCTCGCCGGGATCCCGGAGTCGGACGATGTGGCCCGGACCGCCATCCGCAATGCGCTGGTCGACCCGGACGCCGTCAAGCCGATCACGCCGTATCTCTACCATT
The DNA here is from genome assembly GCA_045810485.1 of Massilia sp. Lineage (GTDB taxonomy): Bacteria > Pseudomonadota > Gammaproteobacteria > Burkholderiales > Burkholderiaceae_D > Telluria. Next base: position 7,953 of record JBJMVU010000094.1, read on the forward strand.
ACATCGCGGAGGCGATGCTCGCGTGCGGGATGCGCGCCGACGCGCTCGAACTCGTGCGCGGCTACTGGGGGGCGATGCTCGATGCGGGGGCGGACACGTTCTGGGAAGCGTTCGATCCCGCGGATCCGCTGACGTCGCCGTACGGCGACATCCACGCGAACAGCTTCTGCCATGCCTGGAGCTGTTCGCCGACCTGGCTGTTCCGCGCCAGGGGACTGGGAGGCGCATGATGGAGACCACACTCAAAGAGGACCGCGCGGCGGCTCCCCGGCTGCGCGACCTGCCGCCTGCGTCCTGGCGCGTCGCCATCCTGGCGGGCATGGCGTCGTATCTGGACGCCGGTTCCATCATCACGAGCGGCGGTGCGCTGGTGCTGTACAAGGAGCGCTTCGGCCTCTCGATGGGGCAGATCGGCGAGCTGTCCGCGATCCTGACCTTCCTGTTCGCCCTCGGTGCGCTGATGGGTGGCCGGCTGGGCGATCGCTACGGGCGGCGCCGCGTCTTCACGGTGACGATGAGCGGCCTCGCCGTCGGCGCGGCGCTGCTGGTATTCGCGACCGGTATCGGCATGGCGTACGCCGGCACGATGGTCGTGGGCTTCTGTATCGGCGCCGACCTGCCGGTGTCGATGACCATGATCGCCGAGGAGGCCCCGCCGGGATTCAAGGGCCGGCTGGTCGCCTTTTCCCACGTGCTGTGGATGGCGGCGATCGGCACGACGTTCGTCCTGCAGATGATCGTGGGCGACATGGGGTCGCTGGGCGGACGCATCATGTGGGGGCACATCCTGGTCGTGGCGGTCCTCGTGCTCGCGTTGCGGGCCACGCTGCCGGAGTCGGGCGAATGGATCAGGGCCAACGCGCGCCGCCTCCAGCAAGGGACCGGTGGAGAAGCGGTCGAAGCGGCCGGCCTGCGCCAGCTGTTCGGACGCCGGTACATCAAGCCGCTGGTCGCGCTCGGGCTGTTCTACGGCGTGTTCAACCTGGCCGCCAACACGGGCGGGCAGTTCGGCACGCTGCTGTACACGGAAGGCGCGCGGGTCTCGGTGTCCACCGCCGGCCTCGTCAACACCGTGCAGCTGGTCGTGTCGATTGCGTGCGCGGTGGTGTTCCTGCGCGTCGTCGACCTGCCGTCGCGCATGGCCTGGTTCCTGCTCGGCGGGATCGTCGCCATCGTCGCGCAGGCCATTCCCGTGGTGTTCGGCGTGAACCTCGTGTCGCTGGCGGCCTGGCAGATCCTGCAGGGCGTCGGCGGCGCGTTCGCCGGCGAATCGATGTGGAAAGTCTGGAGCCAGGAATTGTTCCCCACCTTGCTGCGCTCGACGGCGCAGGGTGCGACGACGTTCTTCACCCGGGTACTGGCCGCCGTGGCTGCCCTCGGCACGCCCTACCTGATCCAGGACGGGCCGTCGGCCCTGTTCATCAGCCTGACCCTGGCCGTGGCATTTACGACCTTGCTCGGCTGGCTTTATATTCGCAAGCTGCCGGTGGTGGCGCAACCCTGACAAGAATCCATCTCATATGAAAACGATCATCAAGAATCTGGTGCGCAGCGGCGCATTCTGCTCCATCGCACTGTCGACCCTGAACGCCGCGCACGCACAGGAAAGCGCCGCCGGCCAGCCGTGGCGCGACGCGAACCAGCCTCCGGAGGTCCGGGTCCGGCAACTGTTCAAGGCAATGACGTTCGACCAGAAGGTAGCGCTGGTGAGCGGCGTCGACCCGGCCGACTACGCACCGCTGGCGCCGCTCGGCATCCGGCCGCTGACGCGGGTCGACGCCTCCGCCGGCCTGCGCGGCGACAAGGGCGTGACGGCGTTCCCGGTCCCGCTGCAGCTCGGCGCCACGTTCGACACGGATCTGGCCCGGCAGGTCGGTACGGCCATCGCCGACGAGGCGCGGGGCAAGGGCTGGAACGTGATCCTCGGCCCGACCGTCGACGTGGCGCGCGACGGCCGCTCCGGGCGCCTGACCGAATCGTTCGGCGAGGACCCGCTCGTCAACGGCGCAATGGGCGCGGCCGTCGCCGCCGCGATGCAGGGCGAGGGCGTCATCGCCATGGGCAAGCACTACACGGCCTACCACACCGAGCGCGAACGGCTGACCATGGAAATCGACGTGTCGCAGCGCGCGCTGCACGAAGTCTACAACCTGCCGTTCAATTACCTGATCGAGAAAGGCCATATCGCTTCCCTGATGGGTTCCTACCCCAAGGTGAACGGCAAGTACATGCTCGAGAACCGCGAGCTGCTCGGGATCGTCAAGGACCGCGCCGGCTTCAAGGGCTACATGGCGACCGATTTCATGGGCGGCGCCGACGGCGTCGCGCAATTCAACGCAGGCGTCGATTCGTGGTCCCTGCAACCGTTCCTGCGCAAGCCGGACGCGTTCAAGGACGGCCGGATTCCGGCCGCGCGGCTGGACGACGCGGTCAGGCGCATGCTGTGGGCGCTGTTCTCGACGGGTCTCTTCGACAAGCCCGTGACCGATACGCCCGCAGCCGTCGTCGGCACGGCCGCACACCGCGCGCTGGCGCAACAGGTGGCGGAGGCGGGGACCGTCCTGCTGAAGAACGACGACGGCGTCCTGCCCCTCAAGCGGCAAGGCCGGATCGCCGTCATCGGCCCGGCCGGCGCGGAGACGCTCACGGGCGTGATGTGGTCCACCTACGTCGATCCGGGCCAGTTCGTCACGCCGCTCGAGGCGATCGCCGAGGCGGCGGGGAAGGGCGCGAAGGTCGTGCACGCCCAGGGGAGCAGCGGCGACGTCGTGCTGCCCACCTTCGGCCTCGTGGACAGCCCGTTCGCGCCGCCGGTCGCCCTGGCGACGCCCGACGGCAAGCCGGGCTGGCAGGTCGAGTACTTCGGCGCCGACGATTTCTCGGGGCCGGCGGCGCGTGCCGACGTCGTCAAGCAGATCGACATCACGGGCAAGCCCGCCACCACGACACCGTCCAAATGGTCGGCACGGTGGGTGGCCGACTTTACGCCTGCGCAGGACGGCCTGGTGCGCCTGGCGGCGTCCGTCAGCGGCACCGTCCGGGTCAAGGTGGACGGCGTGGCCGTGATCGACGGGATGCGTTCCGCCGCGGAGGGCTTCCCCGGATCGGGCCCCTATACGTATCCGCTGCAGGGTACGGTACGGCTGGCGCGGGGGAAGAAGGTGCGGATCGAGGTCGATTACACGACGAAAGGCGCGGTCATGGGTTCGCGCATCCAGCTCGGCTGGCAAGGGGCATCCCCGATCCCGGCCGCGGTGGAGACGGCGCGCGGCGCCGACGTCGCCGTGGTGTTCGTCAACCAGGTCACGGGCGAGGAAATGGACCGCGACAATTACGACCTGCCGGCCGACCAGAACGCGCTGGTCGAAGCGGTCAGCGCCGCCAACCCGAATACGGTCGTGGTACTGAACACGGGCGGCGCCGTAACGATGCCCTGGCTGTCCAAAGTAAAGGGCGTCGTGCAGATGTGGTATCCGGGATCGGCCGCCGGTACCGGTATCGCCAGCGTGCTGTTCGGCGACGCCGACCCGGGCGGACGGCTGCCGGTGTCGTTCCTCGCCGATGCCGGCCAGGGACCGAAATCCTACCTCGGCGGCGGAAAGATCAGCTATACGGAAGGCGTCATGGTCGGCTACAAATACCTGATGCAGCATGACCAGAAGCCCTTGTTCCCGTTCGGTTACGGCCTGTCGTACTCGACGTACCGGCTGGACGGCCTTGCCATCCAGCCGCTGGCCGCCGCCGACAGGACTGCCGCGGTGTCGGTGCGGGTGAAGAACACCGGCAAGCGTGCCGGCACGACCGTGGTCCAGGTGTACAGCGGGGCGTTGCCGGCGCCGGTCGAGACGCCCAAGGCCAGGCTGGTCGGATTCGCCAAGGTGGCGCTCGAGGCCGGCGCGGAGCAGACGGTCACGATCCCGGTCGAACGCCGCCTCCTGTCGTACTGGGACGAACGCAGCGGCAAATGGGTGACGCCGAAGGGCAAGGTGCCGATCCAGGTCGGCTTCTCGTCCGCCGACATCGCCCTGCGCGGCGAGATGGCGCTGTCCGGCAAGGACGACTGACCGACCGTCAATCCGCGAACAGCTTCGCAACGATGGCGCGGATCCACATGTTCGCGCCATCCTTGTGGTACTTGCGGTGCCAGTGCTGCTTGAGGTCGAACTTCGGGATCTCGAGCGGCGGTTCGATCAGGCGGATGTTCGGGATCTTCGCGAACGATGCGCCCACCGCGTACGGCACCGTCACCAGCAGGTCCGTCGCGGCGATGATGAACGGGATCGACATGAAGTGCGGCGTGGACAGCACGACCCGCCGTTCGATTCTGTGCTTTTGCAGCAGCTGCTCGAAGATCTCCTGGCTGCGTCCTTCCGCGCGGATCACCGCGTGTCCGACCCGCACGAATTCGTCCAGCGTGATGCGTTCGCCCTTGATCCGGTGGCGCGCGTTGACCAGGCTGATGAACGTGTGCGTGAACAGCCGCTGCTGGAAAAAATTCCGCGCCTTCAAATCGGGGAAGTAGCCGATCGCCAGGTCGATGTCCCCGGCCTCCAGTCCCGCCGCGATCGCGTCCGGCGGGAGCGTGACCGACACCACGGTCACCCCCGGCGCATGCCGCTGCAGATACGCCAGCAGTTTCGGCAGGAACGTCATCTCCCCGATGTCCGACAAGGCGAACGTGAAACGCCGGGTCGTCGTCGCGGGATCGAACGCGGCGCTCATCAGGACTTCATTCTTCACCCGCGCCAGGATGTCGCGCGTCGGCGCGATCAACGCGGCCGCGCGCGGCGTCGGTTCCATGCCGTGGCTGCCGCGCACGAACAACGGATCGCCCAGCGCGTGGCGCAGCTTGTTGAGGGCGATGCTGACCTTCGGCTGGCTCCAGCCGAGCTTCAGCGCCGCGCGGCTGACGCTTTTTTCCTCGGCGACGGCGAGCACCACCGGCAGCAGGTTCAGGTCGAATCCAGACTCGGTCATCGTATTTAAAAATCGAATAAACGTTATGCGGTGAATTGCCTTGAGATATAACACAATTTCTCTAAGATGGCACCCACCATCAGAATTGGAGGAGACCATGTTCCCGCTCGATCAATGGTACGTTGCCGGCTTTTCCTGGGAGCTGAAGGACAAGCCCCTTGCGCGTACCCTGCTGAACCAGAACGTCGTGATGTTCCGAACCGGCGCGGGCGACGTCGCCGCGCTGGAAAACCGCTGCTGCCACAAGTCGCTGCCGCTGTCGTGCGGCACCGTGGAAAACCGCGGCGTCCGCTGCGGCTACCACGGCCTGTTGTTCGCGCCGGGTGGCGCCTGCATCGAGGTGCCGGGTCAGGACCGGATTCCGTCGAAGGCGCGCGTCAAGTCCTATACGCTGGTCGAACAGGACGACATCCTGTGGATCTGGATGCCGCGGGTGGACGGCGCGGCGCCGCCGCACGGCGCGCCGCGGTATCCGGTGCACGCCGACCCGCGCTACCGTTTTCGCGGCGACGTCTATCACTACGATGCGCCGTACCAGCTCATCCACGACAACCTGCTCGACCTGAGCCACCTGGGCTATGTCCACCTGCGCACGATCGGCGGCAATGCCGCGGTCCACATGAACGCCGAGCTGAAGGTCGAAGCGGCGGGCGACCAGGTGCGCGTGCTGCGCCATATGCGCGATTCGGCGCCGCCGCCGACGTACACCGGCGCGTGGCCGTTCAAGGGGAACATCGACCGCTGGCAGGAAGTCGAGTTCAACGTCAGCCATCTGCTGATCTGGACCGGCGGCGCCGACGTCGGCACCGCCGACCTGGACGATCCGCGGCGCGGCGGCTTCCACATGCGCGGCTTCCATGCGATCACGCCCGAAACCGACACGACCGCGCACTACCTGTGGACGATGGCCGCGAACCACCACCCGGACAAGCCCGACGTGCTGGCCCTGGTGGTCGAGCAGACGGCGTTGACCTTCCACGAGGACAAGGAGGTGATCGAGGCCCAGTACGAGAACATGAAGCGCTTCCCCGGCGCGCCGCAGGTCGACATCCACGTGGACGTCGGGCCGAACCGTGCGCGCCGTGTCATCGACCGGCTGCTCAGGCAGCAGGTGGAGGCCGTATGACGGCCCAGGCCATGCTGCGCGTCCGCGTGACGGCCAGGGTGCGGGAAGCGCAAGACATCGCCAGCTTCGAGCTGGCCGCGCTCGGTGGCGAACCCCTGCCGCCGTTCTCGGCAGGTTCGCACGTCGACGTCGAGGTGCGCCCCGGCCTCGTGCGCCAGTACTCCCTCTGCAACGATCCCTCGGAGCGGCACCGCTACCTGATCGCCGTCCTGCGCGAGCCGCAGTCGCGCGGCGGATCGCGCGGCATGCACGACGACGTCCACGTCGGCGCCACGCTGTCCATCAGCGCGCCGAAGAACCACTTCCCGCTGGCGCCGGCCGGACGCTACCTGCTGCTGGCCGGCGGCATCGGAATCACGCCGATCCTGTGCATGGCCGAGCGCCTCGCGCACACCGGCGCGGCGTTCTCGCTGCACTACTGCACGCGCTCGCCCGGGCGCATGGCGTTCCGCGATCGGATCGCCCGTTCGTCGTTCGCCGACCGCGTGCGCTTTCATTTTGATGGCGCGGCCGATGGGTTCGATCTACAGGGGACGCTGCGCGCCGCGCCGCCGGACACCCACGTCTACGTGTGCGGCCCGTCCGGCTTCATCGACGCGGTGACCGGTACCGCGCGGTCCCTGGGCTGGGCGGACGAGCGCGTGCACCTGGAATATTTCGGCGCCGCGCCGCAGGACACCTCGGCCGACCGGCCGTTCGACGTCACGATCGCGAGCACGGGCGACACCTACCACGTTCCCGCGGGCGTCAGCGTGCTGCAGGTCCTGCTCGACAACGGCATCGACGTTCCCGTGTCGTGCGAGCAGGGCGTGTGCGGGACCTGCGTGACGCGGGTACTGGGCGGCACGCCGGACCACCGCGACCATTACCTCACCGACGACGAGCGCGCGGCGAACGACCAGTTCACGCCGTGCTGCTCGCGCGCCCGCACACCGTCCCTGGTCCTCGACCTGTGTCCACGGAGCAACGTTATGTGATCAATGCGTCATGCATTAAAGATTTCCTGATGGAATTATATTTATCCTCCAGGACTTCAAGTTCACTATTGCCCTCAATGCCTCATTGGTTGGAACAATGTGGGCAGGGTCGTGTCGGGGCAATACTCGGCCGTGGACGTCGCAGACGATGAATCGGCGCCTCCCAACACTGCAATAACGCCGGAGACAACTCCTGCGACGATGAGCCATTTAAGTACGAACATGATGGTCTCCGCTGTGCATTTTTATGGATTGATTATGTACTCACGAGCGACACGTCACGTATGGATTTTGTAAATACTAGATATTCTTGAAATCGATACGTCGATGTTTGGCACTGTCCCATCGGCACTGGTTGAAGGCATCCTTCCGGATGGCCGCTTATCGCGCCCGATTCGCCGCGTGCAGGCCGATGCGGCCGAACTGGCGGTCGAGCCAGTCGTAGGCATAGTCCTGCACCTCGCGCGGGAACTCGTGACCGCCTGGCCGCACGATCGCTTCGAAGCTGTCGGCCGCGTTCCAGGCCCGCCAGACCCGCGCCATCTTCGCGTACGCCTCGCGCACGGAGGCGGCGGGGAACAGCTTGTCGGTGGCGCCGGCGAAGAACAGGGCCGGCTTTGGCGCGGCGAGGCTGGCCACGTCCGGATAGTCGAGCCAGCGCAGCAGGCCGGGGTGCATCATCTGGAACGACGACGAACCGCGCAACGTGCTGCTGCCCGGGACCATCAGGCCGTCGGCCGTGGCCATCCAGTTCGATGCGATCACGGCGGAGATCGCGTCGGACAGCGCCGCGACCTGCCAGGCGCGGAAGGCGCCCATCGAAAAGCCCAGCGCCGCGACGTGTTTGCCGTCGACTTCCGGCAGGGACGCCAGGAATTGCGCTGCGCGCACATCTTCGAGCGCCATGTTGCCGGCGAGGGAACTGCCCAGGTTGAAGAAATTGGACGCCAGCGCCTGCTGCGCCTCGCCCGTCAGCGGGCCGCGGTCGCCCCAGCCGACGGCATCCGCGCACAGCACGACATACCCGCGCGCGGCCAGCGCATCCCCGGGCCAGCGGCCGGAAAAGTGCTTGTCCGCCCAGGCCTGCGCGGACGCATGCCTGGCCGCGTCCGCCGTGCCGAACGGCTCGATCATCTTTTCCTTGCCGATGTCGAACTTGCCGCCATGATCGTGCAGCATGAGCACGGCCGGATGCGTGCCGGCGGACTTCGGCACCAGCAGCAATGCGCGCACGCGGCTTGGGGCCGTGACGTTGAACACGACCTGGCGCGCGACGTAGTTGCCGCGGTCCTGTTCGGCGATCACTTCCGGCGCGAACGGCGTGTCGTCGCGCTCCTGCAGCGTGGCCTGCCACACTGCGGCGCGGCCCCGGTCGCGCCATGCCGGCAGGTCCGCGACCTGCGGCGACCACGCCAGCGGATAGCGCATCCGCGCCTTCAGCGCCGGGGCGAACACCGGCATGTTGTAGGCGACGCCGGGACGTTGATAGTCCTGCGCCGGCGGTGCGAGCCTGTCGTTCTCGACCTGCGGCGGCTGCGCCAGCACCCACATGAAGTACAGCGTCTTGGCGGCCTTGGCGCGGCTGACCACCGTCTGCGGTTCCAGCCGGCGGCCATCGACCATGCGGCCGCGCGCGATGCCCGTCTCCGACCGGATCAGTCCCAGCCGGTACGCGTCCTCGACCCGGGCCGCCAGGGCCGGGGTGACGGCCGCGCCGTCTTCCAGCTGCGCCCAGTCCACCAGCGGGTAGTACATGGCGCCGTGCGCGCCCTGGGTGTGCGCATCCAGGTTCGGGTCGTAGCCCGGAGAGCCCGGCACGACGGTCCTGCCGTTGTAGTCGGTCATGTAGCGGGGCTTCGAAGCGAAGCGCAGGTGGTAGGCGTCGTCCACGATCGCGCCCATGACCTCCCGGCGCAGCGGGCCGTCGGGAAAGCCTGCCGGCGCGCCCTCGGGCAGGCGCAGCAGGCGCCCCAGCGCGGCGGCGAATTCGCGCGTGTCCATCGGCGCCTCCGGGTGGACGTTGCCCTGCGCGTCCTCGTGCAGGGCGCCCAGTTGGATCAGTTTCTCGATCTGGTTGCGGTAGTACGCGTCGGCGCCGGACCGGATGTCGGCCGCGATCTCCGGGTAGATCGCGGACCAGTCGCCGGCGGCGATGGCGGCCCGCACGTCGGCCCGCAGCGTGCCGGCCACCCGCGCCGCGACCGGATCGCCCTGCGCCAGCCGCGCCAGTTCAGTCACGACCATGCGCGCGTACTGTTTCGACATGGCTTCCTTGAAATGGGTGCCGTCGATCTTGTTGGCCGGATGGCCGTTGGCATAGCTGCCGTCGTTGGTCTTGCCGGGCGTTTCGCCGGCCTCGATCGACATGATCATCGCCGTGACGGCCGGCGCCCCGGCCTCGTTGTAGTACTCGACGCTGCGCGCGTTCAGGTCGACCAGCGGCACGCCGGTGTCAAGGGCGACCCTGCGCATCACGTCCGGGAAGCGGCGCTTCCTGAACGAGTTTTCGTAGGGCGTATCCGGCGGCTGCATGCCGTTCACGCGCGACATCGGCGTCACCAGCACGGCGCTCATGCCGCGCGCGCGGATCGCCGGCAGGTAGACGTTGCGGATCATCCCCTCGTACGTCGCCTCGGTCGCGCCGCGGCCCCAGCGTGCCGTCTCGTCTTCGCTCTCGTCGTTGTGGCCGAACTGGACCAGCACGACGTCGCCGGGGTGGCCGGCCAGCAGCAGGTCGTTGAAGCGGCCTTCGGCATAGGCATTGCGGAACGAGCGCCCGCCGTTGGCGTAGTTCACGACGCGCACGCGGGCCGGGTCGAACAGCTTGCCGAAGACCTGGCCCCAGCCGCTCATCGGCGCTTCCTCGAACGTGTACGACTTGACCGTGGAGTCGCCGAGCGTGAACACGGCCGGCAGGGCGCCGGGCGGCCGGGCTTCCAGCGCCACCGGCACGATCTCCAGCGCCTCGATGCCGACCGGCGTGCCGGTGCGGTTGGGCTCGACCTCGATGTCGATGAATTCCTGGCCGTTGACGTAGCGGTAGCGCCATTCGTGGCCGTCCACGCGCATCAGGGTCCGGTTGGGCAGTAGGCCGGCCGCGTCCCAGTTGCCGGGCTTGAGCAGGCGGCTGGTCTGCATGCCCGACACCGAGACCGTGGCGTCGTCCGCGCCCGCCGTGGCGCGCACGCGGATGTCGTAGGTGCCCGGCGGGGCCTTGACGCGGAACGCCATGCCGAAATGGTTGTCGCCGTCGAACGCCGGCTCGTCGATGACGGCGGCCTTGCCGGTGCAGCGGATGCCGGCGACGTGCACCGGGCGTGGCGGCTGGGCGCCCGTCCGCGCGACGAAACCCCAGCCGCGCCCGGCGTCATAGGCACGCACGCCCGCGCCGTGGTCGCAGGCGACCGCCTGCATGTCCGGCGCCGGGCCGGCGAAGCTGAAGCGCAGTGGCGCGGGCGCCTGGCCGGCCGATGCCGGGACGGCGAGCGCCAGCAGCAGGAGCGAGTACAGGGAAGGTTTCATGCGATCTCCGGACTGGCGCGGCCGTTGCGGTCCAGCGTGACGTCCACCAGCCGCGTGCCATGGCGCAGGCGCACCGTGGCGCCCGGCCGTCCGTGCAGGGCGAGACGGCGCAGGCGGCCGCCGGCCCAGTCGATGTCGAGCTCCACGCCGCCGCGGGCGCGCACGCCGCGCAGCGCGCCGTCGGGCCAGGCCGAAGGCAAGGCGGGGAGCAGCCGGATCTCGCCGCCCCAGGACTGCACGATCATCTCGAGGATGCCGGCGGTGCCGCCGAAATTGCCGTCGATCTGGAACGGCGGGTGCGCGTCGAACATGTTCGGATAGGTCCGCGTGGGCCCGAGCAGGCCGGTGAGGATCGCGTGGGCACGGTCGCCATCGCCCATGCGGGCCCACAGCGCCAGCCGCCAGGCCGTCGCCCAGCCGGTCGACTTGTCGCCGCGGATGTCGAGCGACACCTTGGCCGCTGCGATCAGGGCGGGCGTGTCGCGCACGTTGATCTGTTCGCTCGGGTAGACGCCGTACAGGTGCGATACGTGGCGGTGCGTGTCCTTCTGCGCGTCCCAGTCCTCCAGCCATTCCTGCAACTGGCCCAGCGCGCCGATCCGGTCGGCGGGCAGGCGCGCGCGCATTGCCGCCAGCGTCGTGGCGAAGCCGGCGTCCGGATCCGCGAGCGTGGCATGCGCCCGCAGGGTCCAGCCGAACAAATCGCGGATGATCTGGCGGTCCATCGCCGGTCCGGCGCACAGCGCCGCGCCGGGATGATGGTTGTGCTCCGGCGACATCGACGGCGACGTCACCAGGCCACGGCCCTTCGGATCCTCGACCATGACGTCCATGAAGAACAGGGCGGCGCCTTTCAGCAGCGGGTAGATGCGGCGCAGCCAGGCTTCGTCCGGGTGGTACTCGTAGTGGTCCCACAGCGTCTTGCACATCCACGCGCCGCCCAGCGGCCACAGGCCGAAGTTCGGGCCGTCGATCGGCGCCGTGGCGCGCCACAGGTCGGTGTTGTGGTGAGTCACCCAGCCCCGCGCGCCGTAGTGCCTGCGCGCAGTGACGGCGCCGGTCACGGCGAGGTCCTCGATCATGCGCAGCACCGGTTCCACGCATTCGGCCAGGTTGGCGGCGTGCGCGGGCCAGTAGTTCATCTCGGTGTTGATGTTGATCGTGTACTTGCCGCCCCAGGGCGGGTTGTTGCCCTCGTTCCAGCGGCCCTGCAGGTTGGCGGGCTGCGAACCGGGACGGGAGGACGACAGCAGCAGGTAGCGCGCATACTGCACGTACAGCGCGGCCAGGCCCGGATCGGGTGCGGCTTCCGCGCCGTTCTCCGCCGCCGCGATGCGTGCGTGCGTGGGCCGCGCATCGACGGCGCCGCTGCCGAGCCGGATCGAGAAGCGCTGGAACAGCGCCTGGTGGGCGGCGACGTGATCGGCCTTCAGTCTTTCGTACGGCTTGCGCGCGGCGGCGTCCGTGCGGGCGCGCACGAGCGCCACCGGATCGCCGCTCACGTCCGCGTAATTCACGTAACTGGTGGCGCAGGACACGAGCAGCGTGACCGCCGTGGCGCCGCGCACCCGCAGGCGGTCGCCGTCGACGCTGGTCTTGCCGTCGCTGACGGCCCGCACGCGCACCGCGTAGCGCAGCGCGGCGGGGATGCCCTGGGCCGGCTGGTTGCGGCCCTCGATCAGCAGCGCGCCGGCGCCGTCCGGACGGATCGCCAGTGTGGACGGACGCTTGTCGGCATCGGGCGATTCGCGCAGGTCCCAGGCGGCGCCCAGGAAAGGCGCCGGGGGCGTCTGCGTGTCGCCGTACCTGACGTTGCCGGGGGCGCGGTAGCCGACGTCCAGGTCCAGCAGAGCGCCGCCCGATGCGCTCAGGCGCAGCACCACGACCTGGTCCGGTTCACTGGCGAACGCTTCGCGCAGGTGGCGCGTGGCGCCGTCGGTGAAGCTGGCCGTCGCGAGCGCGGTATCGAGGTCGAGCGAGCGCCGGTAATGGGCGGCCCCCCGGACGCCCGGGAAGTCGAGCAGCAGGTCGCCCGCGGCGCCGTACGGCATCTGGCGCATGGGCTTGCCCATCATCGACGCGCTGGCGAGGTCCGCGGCTTCCCTGAACTTTTCCTGGTCGATCAGCGCGCGCACTTGCGGCAGCGCCGCCAGCGCGTCCCGATTGCCCGGGTCGTACGGCCCTCCGGCGAACAGCGTGTCCTCGTTCAGCTGCACGCGTTCCTGCGCGGCGCGGCCGAACACCATGGCGCCGAGCCGACCGTTGCCGATCGGGAGCGCCTCGACCCAGGCGCCGGCCGGCTTGTCGTACCAGAGGCTCAGGCTGTCGCGCTCAGGCGTCGTCGCGGCGACGACGGTGGCGCCGGCGAGGCCCGGCATGGCCAGCGCCAGCCCGGTCGACACCAGGAAGCTGCGGCGTGCCGGCCGGAGCGGATGTTGTCGATTCGACTTCAACGTAATCTCCTGTCGCTCACAAGGTACGGAAGTTCAGGCCCACCATGATGCGGCGGCCGGCATACGCATAGTCCAGCAGGTTGGGCGTGCCGTCGGCGAACGGCGTCGACGTGCCCTGGCTGTTGGTGGTGGTCGCATTGCCGAGATTGCGGCCCTCGACGAAGATCTCGACGTTCGGCCGCAATTTGTAGGCGAGCTTGGCGTCGATGAAGCGGGTGGTGTCCTTGTAGTTCGGCGAGCCGGGATTGTAGGGGAACTTGGTCAGCTGGGCCCCGACGGCCGGGTAGTTCTGGATCGCGGCCTGCTGGGTGCAGCCGGCGATGCAGGTGAAGTACGAGGCCACCGCCTGCACGGCTACGCGCGCCGACAGGCGGCCGTCGTCGTACCACAGCGCCCAGTTGTACGAATACTTCGACTCGCGCTGCGGCGGCAGCGGGGCGCCGGTCAGCAGGTCGACCGCGTTCTCGCTGGTCGTGAGGGAACGCAGCTTCGTCACGTTGGCGTCGAAGCCGGTGTAGCGCAGCGCCCACGGCAGGAAGGTGAAGGCGGTCTTGGTGCCCAGTTCGAGGCCCTTGCGGGTCGTCGCGGCGCCGTTCATCCACATCGAGTAATTGAAGGGAATGGTCGACAGGTCGGTGCCGGTGGCCGGGTCGACCAGCGGCGAGCCGGAGAACAGCGGCAGGCTGTTGACGCCCTGGCTCATGGCCGGCCCGATGATGCCTTTCTGCCGGAAGATGGCGGCCGTGAACATCGTGTCCTTGTTCGGATACAGCTCGACGCTCAGGTTCTGGTTGAGGTTCTTCTGCGCCTGCAGGGCGGGATTGCCGAGCGTGCCGCTGCAGCGCTGGGCGACCTCGCCGTTGACCGCCAGCGTCTCGTCGTAGATGCAGGTGCCGGCCGGCAGCAGCTGCGTGATCGGCGGCCGCGCCACGGTGCGCGCGCGGCTGTAGCGCAGGACCAGCTTGTCCGGGACCATCCACATCGCCAGGTTGTACGTCGGCAGGAAGTCCGTGGTGCTGGCGTTGACCGCGGTGTTGCGGATGTACGTGTTGGTGACGGTGCCGCCCGGCGCGGTCGGGTTGAGCGGGTCGTAGGACGCGGTCGGGGTGATGGAGCTCAGCGTCATCATGCCCAGGCCGCTGACTGTCGTGCGGACGAAGCGGTAGCCCAGGTTGCCGTCGATCTCCCAGCCGAACGGCAGGGCACGGTCGGTGAACGGGATGCGGTCGATGCCGAAGTCGCCCATGATGTAGAACGCCTGGGTGCGCTCCTTCAGCTTTTGCACCGGCTGGTCGTAGACCTTGCCGTCGTTGGCGGTGCAGTGCTTGACGCAGTCGTAATTGTTGTTGGGAGCGCCGATCAGGCCGAAGGCTTTCTCGACGTCGATCTGGGTCCAGTTGTCGAGCATGCCGGCCGGGCGTCCGCTGGCGCCGCTGAACAGCTGCGTCGGCGTGGCCTTGCCGGTCAACACCTGCGCCACGAGGTCCTGGAATTGCTGCGGCGTCAGCTGCAGCGTGCCGTTCAGGGCCAGGCGCGGGTCGGGGTTCGATACGTAGCCGTACTGGCAGGGCTTGCCGCCCGGGCCCAGCGAGCCCGGGGTGTCCTGGCACGCCTGGACCACGTCGCGGGCGATCGGCGTCGGCAGCACGATCGGCGCCTGGTAGCCGGGCTGGCCATAGTCGCCGACCGCCGCCCGCATCACGATGCCGCCGCTGTTGCCGTCGCCCGGATTCCAGTTGTCGACCCGGTTGTCGCGCAGGTTGAAGCCGCCCTTGAAGCGCTTGAAGAAGGGGACCGACTCCGGCGTCGCCCAGGTGAGATCGAGCTTGGCGGTGCGCTCCTCGGTGGCGCGGATCTGCGGGTTCCAGAACGCCTCGGTGCGCGGCGAGGAAGAACTCAGCAGCGGCTGCTGGGCGATCGTGTACGCGGGCGCGGCGCGGGTGTTGAGGGGGCCGAGCGGCTGCGCGGCGGTGTTGCCCGTGGCCGGGAACACGCGCACGTACTGGGCCGGATCGGACTGGTTGAAGCCGCTGCCGGGGAAGCTGTAGGTCCACAGTCCGTTAGGCAGGACCGACATCGTGGTCGGGCCGTAGAAGTTGGTGAAGCTGATGCGCTTCTGGGCGCGCTGGAAGTCCGAGCGCGCGTCGCCGACGAAGAATTCCGCGGTCAGGCCGCCGTTCCGGTAGGTGCCGCCCAGCTGGAAGTATTTCGCCGTGATGTCGGCGACGTCGTGCAGCTGGTCGGTGGTCGCCTGGCCATCGGTGATCTTGTACGAGGTCAGGTGGTGGTTGGCGTCGGCGACGATCGAGCCGGGCACGATGTTGACGACGGTGCCCGCCAGCGGATAACCGTTGCTGCGCGTGCTCGGGGTGTCGTACAGGTAGTAGCCGGAGCCGGGCACCGCGCTGCGCACGCCGGCCGTGGTGTCGTCGACGTAGGGGCGGCCGGTAAAGGCAGGGCTGATCGTCGTGCCGGTGTTGGTCAGCACGTTGCCCAGCGTGTAGGTGAGCTGCGACATGTCGTCGCGGCGGCGGTTGTAGCTGCCCTTGGCGTAGACGGTCAGCTGGTTGTTGACCTTGAAGTCGGCGCGCAGGTCCAGGTCCTGGCGCTTGTCGATCTCGCGCTTGACGAAGTAGCGCACGTTCGACGGCGTGTAGTCGCTCCACTGGTTCAGGCAGGTCGCCAGCTCGTTGCCGCGCTGGGACTGGGCCGCGTTGCGGCCGTTCGACGCGATCGTGTTCAGCTGCGCGGCGGACAGCGCCGGGAAGGCGGCATAGCAGTCGGCCTTGGTCCGGGCCGCGGCCGACTGGGTCAGCACCGACAGCGGGGTCGCCGAGTTGAAGAAGCCGCCGCCGGTCAGCGGCGACTGCAGCAGCGGCTGGTCCACGCTGGCGTCGGCCCGGTTCAGCGTGGAGGGCATGAAGCTGAAGGTCTTCTGCGGCGAATTGTCGAAGTCCGCCACGCGGTAATAGCCCTGCAGCGCGCTGAATGCGTTCTGTTGCGAGTGCGCCTCGTTCGCCAGCGTCGTCGACGACGCGTTGAGCAGCAGGCCGAGGCGCCCGTCGAGGAATTTGTCCGCCAGGATCAGGGTCGCATCCGGCTTCCATTTTTTGTTCAGCGAGGTTTGCGAGGCGGCCACGCGCACGGAGGCGAAGGGCTTCTTGAAATCCAGGCCGGTGCGGGTCTTGATGATGATGCCGCCGCCCAGCGAGCCCTCGGTCATGTCGGCCGTCGAGCCCTTGACCACGTCCACGCTCTTGATCAGGTCGGACGACAGCTGGCGGAACTCGACGGCGCGGCCGCTGGCGCCGCTGTTGCCGCCCATGTCGGCGCCGCCTGCCGATTGCACGCCCTGGCCGTCGATCTCGACGCGGGTCAGGTCGGCCGAATTGCCGCGCACGGCGACGCTGACGCCTTCGCCGTAGTCGCCGCGGTCCAGCGCGATGCCCGACATGCGCGAGATCGCCTCGCCGATGTTCCGGTCCGGCAGCGAGCCCACGTCGTCGGCGACGATCGAATCGATCGCGGTCGCCGCGTTCTTCTTGCGGTCGATGCTCGATTGCTGGGAGGCGCGGGTCGCGCTCACGACCACCTGGGTGATTTTTTCACCGTTGGCGCCGTCCTTTGCGGGGGCCGGATTCTCCTGGGCCGGCGCGACGTTGGCGATGACAAGCGAAGCCAGGGCCAGCGACACCGCCAGGCTCAGGCGCTTCGGCCGAAGCGGATATGACGTGCTCTCTCTCACGATAGGTCTCCATTGTAGGTATGCGTTTCTTTGGTGGCTTGCGGATGGTACGTAATATATTAAGTACCATTGCGAGAGTCCGACCATAGGTTAAGCCAGGAGGGGAGCTGGACCGTTGCGAAACTCACCAAACAACATTGCGATAATTGGCAGACCAATCTGCATAATTGGTCGGTCCAGTTTTTGCTCTGCTAACCTTTTAATGAGAAACTGGCTGGACCGACCAGCCGTGGCACACCGACAATAAGCAAGGAGACATGAAGCATGCGCAGCCCCTTCCCATTCCGCCCGCCGAGCGGGTGTCCCGGCGCCCCGGGCCGCATCGGCGCCGCCGTCCTGCTGGCCGTGCTGGCCGCCGGTTGCCGGTCGGCACCCGCCGCCCGGCCGGCCGATCATGACGAACCCTGGGTTGCCGACCTGGGCGATGGCCGCTACCGGAATCCGGTGCTGCATGCCGACTATTCGGACCCGGACGCGATCCGCGTCGGCGACACCTATTACATGACCTCGTCCAGCTTCAACAGCGCGCCCGGGCTGCCGTTGCTGCAGTCGAAGGACATGGTGAACTGGGAACTCGTCGGCCACGCCCTGCCGCGCCTGGTGCCGGCCGACCGTTTCGCCGTGCCGCGCCTCGGCGACGGCGTGTGGGCGCCTTGCCTGCGCTGGCATGACGGCAAGTTCTGGATCTTCTATCCGGACCCGGACCTCGGCATTTTCGTCATCACGGCCGAGCGCTTCACGGGACCGTGGAGCGAACCGCATCTGCTCCTGCCCGGCAAGGGCATCATCGATCCGACGCCGCTGTGGGACGACGACGGCAAGGCGTACCTGCTGCATGGCTGGGCCAGGAGCCGCGCCGGCATCAACAACCTGCTGACCCTGCGCAGCATGGCGCCGGACGGCAGCCGCCTGCTCGACGATGCGGGCGCGACCATCATCGACGGCAACAAGCTGCCCGGCTACCGCACGCTGGAGGGGCCCAAGCTGTACAAGGAGAACGGCTGGTACTACGTGTTCGCGCCGGCCGGCGGGGTCGAGGAGGGCTGGCAGGCGGTGTTCCGCTCGCGCAGCATCCGCGGACCCTACGACGTGCGGACCGTGATGGACCAGGGCACCACGCCAATCAACGGCCCGCACCAGGGCGCGTGGGTGAGGGCGCAGGACGGCAAGGACTGGTTCCTGCATTTCCAGGACAAAGGGGCGTATGGCCGCGTCGTGCACCTGCAGCCGCTGCGCTGGGCGGACGGCTGGCCCGTGATCGGCGCGGACGGTCCGAAGCCCGGCACGGGCCAGCCCGTGCTCGTCCATGCCAAGCCGGTGGCAGGCGGCCCGGCCAGGGTGCCGCCGACGTCCGACGAATTTAACGGGCCGGCCCTCGGCCTGCAATGGCAGTGGAACGCCAACAGCCAGGCCGGCTGGTATTCGCTGGCCGAGCGCCCGGGCTACCTGCGCCTGGCCACGCAACCCGCGCCGGAGGCGGACTATGTGCGCAGCGCACCGGCGATCCTGCTGCAGAAGCTGCCGGCGCCGGCCTTCGTCGTGAACACGCGCATCCAGCTGAACGGCGCGCGCGACGGCGACCGCGCCGGCCTGATCCTGGACGGCATGCAATACGCCTGGCTGGGCCTGCGCAAGGCGGGCGGCGCGACGCAACTCGTCTACACGACCTGCACCCCCGCCAAGGTGCGCTGCACCGAATCGACCCGCATCGTGCTGCCGTCCGCTCCCGCGGCGCTCGACCTGCGCATGGCGATGCGCGAGGGCGGGGTGGCCGTCTTCTCGTACCGCGCCGACGGCACGGCCTTCGTGCCGGTCGCGGAACCGTTCACGGCCGGCAAGGGGCGCTGGGTCGGGGCCCAGGTCGGCCTGTTCAGCGCCGGGAGCCAGGCGGCGACGGCCGGCGCCGCCCTGGACGTCGACTACTTCCGCGTCACCGCGCACTAAGATTCGTAGGGTGGGCACGCCGTGCCCACGCGTGCGTATGCGGTGTGTTGACGTTACGCGTGGGCACAGGGGGGCCACCCTACCGGCTTGCGCCAGCCTGCGGATTCCAGCCGTGCCCGCCGCCGAATCCCGCGAACACGCGCGCGCGGCTGGAGAAACGCGCGGCCTGTGCGGCGTTCAGCACACGTCCGCCGCCGCGCCCGGCGAGATCGAGCGGCTGGCCCGTCATGTCCATGCTGTTGTATTCGAACCAGCCGGTGCCGCCGCGCGGCTGGCCGCTCCAGCCCCGGGGCGAGATATGGCGGTCGATGCGGCAGTTGATGTAGCTGACGTTGTCCCAGTTGCTGCCGGGGCGCGCAAGGAAGCTCGCGCCGGCCGGCGCGTCGTTGCCGGCCGGCCCGGGACCGTGCGTGATGCGGCTGTTCAGGAAGACGAAGCCCGGGTCGGCCTGTGACGGCGTGCGGGCCTGGACGATGTAGCCGCCCTTCGCGGGGACCGCGCTGTTGCCGACGGTGCGGATCTCGCTGTCCTCGAACAGCGAGGCAGGACTGTAGCCCCAGATGAAATCGACGTTCCCTTCGACCAGGCTGCGGTAGAACCACGTATAGCCCCGCACGAGAATCGTGTCCTGCTCGCTCGCGAAGCGGGCGCCGGTGGCGATGAAGCGCCCGTCGCTCGCAAAATTGAGCGCCTCGGCCTGGCCGCCCGTCGTCCTGCTCAACCACGTCGTGTTGACGACGCTGAGGTTGTCGAGCGTGACCAGGTCGGCATCCTCGATCAGGAATACCGAGCGGCCGCCGTTCGTGCCCGGCGCCAGTGCGTCCTGGCCGCCGCCGGCGCCCGGATTCGGTCCGTCGCTGTTTTCGGCCGCGATCACGGTGCCGTCGCGGCTGGCGCCGCGCAGCGTGACGTTGTCCTTGCCGCGCAGGTACAGCAGGCCGTCGTAATGGCCGTCGGCGACGCGGATCGTCACCGGCGTCGCGCGCGGCACATTGCGCATGACGTGGTCCAGCGCCCCCTGGACGGTGCGGAAATCCGCGGGGCCGTCGTCGTCGACGGTCAGGTCGCGCGCCATGGCCATGCGCGCGCGGGTGGTGAAGCGCCAGAGCGCGGCCTTGCCGATCCCGGTGAAGGGCGCCCCGCCGAGACGCGCGCCGGGGAACGCGCCGGCATCCACCTGCACATAGTATTCGGTGCCGTACGCGAGCCGCCCGTCGTGCGGCCGGATCGTCACGTCGCGCCCGTCGATGTGGACCGGATCGAAGCGGACCACGCGCCTGCGGCCGTCGGCGCTGGGGCCGATGCCGTCGATGTCGCCGTCGAGGCGCAGCACGTCGACCAGCGCGTCGTCCGCCGCGCGGAAGATGCGCACCGAGGCGCCGGGTCCGAGCTGCGGTGCGCCGTCGAACCGGAGGCGCAGCGGCGTGTCGACCTGGACGTCGGCCGCGCCGGCCGCGGGCATGACCTTGCCCTGCAGGGCGTAGACTCGATCGGACGCCGTGAAGGCCGGCCCGACGCGGACCGCGAGCGTCGCCGCGGCGTTGTTGTCCTGCGCGCTCGCCACGGTGATGGTGGCGGCGCCCGCACGCTTCGGCACGATCACGACGGCGCCGCCGTCCATGCTTGCGGTGGCGACGTCCGGTGCGCTCGACGCGACGACGAACGGCAGCGCGCCGCCGCCCGTGCCCGCGCTCGTGCCCGTGCTCGCGCTTACGAGGTAGCGCTGCGGCGCGTCGCCGGCCTGCAGGTTGAGCCGGCCGGCCATGCCCGCCAGGCCGACGCGCACCGGCGCGATGCGGGCCTCGCCGACGCGCAGGTCATCCAGTTCGAAGTCCCCGTCCTGCGCCAGCACGCCCACGCGCGCGGGCGGCAGCGACGGTTCGTCGACGCCGTTGATGCGGCTGCCGTTGACGTACATCGCCAGCGTATTGCCGTCGACGTCCAGGCGCAGCGTGGTGAAGGCATCCGGCGCGTCGACCCGCGTGCCGCCCTGCTTGAGACGTTTGAGCTGGCCGTCCTGCATGCGCACGATGTCGATCGCGAGCCGCCTGCCGTCCGGCGCGGTGCCGAGCGCCAGGCCGAGCCAGTTGCGGTCGTCGGCATAGCGTGCGATCAGGTAGGCGTGCCGCGGCGCGGCGTCGGGGCCGGCGGCCGGGCGCAGGCGCGCCTCGACGAAATAGGGCCCCGCCGGCGGGGCCGCGGGCAGCAGCAGCGGACGGCCGTCGCCGCGCAACAGCAGGACGTGGTTCGCGCGGCCCGGTTGCGGGCGCAGCGCCGGCGCCGTGCCGTCGGCGGCGCGCAGGCGCGTGCCTTGCTCGAAGTCTTCGCAGGCGAGAGCGCCGTTCGGGCAAGCGGCGGCGGACGCGATCCGCGCGGAGAGCGCGAGGCCGAGGAGGATGGCGGTTCGATGTCGTGTCATGGGTCGGATGAGGGGCTGGTGTCCGGACGATGCTAGCAAACCGGCCGCGCGCCGGCAGCGGCGGGCGGCGGGTTTTCCCGAGAATCGCTATGGCGTCTGGTCCTTTTCGTAATGGCGGCCCTGCTAGCATCTGCCCGGCCAGCCGGCGCCGCCGGTCTGGCTGCGGTGACTTCGTACGTCTCCTGTTCTGTCGCCACGGCGGCAGATTCCGCCCGTCGCCCGGCGGGCTTTTTTTTTGGCTGTGTTCGCGTAAATTCGACGAACCGAAATTCGTTGCGCAGGTCTTACGTACCGTCGAGTTAACTCATGAGGAGCGACGATGCGCAGCCCGACGTTCGACGAATTGTTCAGCCTGTTGTTGGCGGTCGAGTTGTCGGCCGGCGATCTGGTGCGGCTACGGGAATGGATCGCGGGCATCGCGCATCCGGCCGAGTGTATTGCCCTGATCGAGCGGGCAGCGGCGGGACGGCCGTGTCCGCACTGCGGCTGGGCACGCAAGCACCGCTGCGGCCAGGCAAGCGGGCTGCAACGGTTCCGCTGCCTCCGCTGCGGACGCAGCCACAATGCGCTGACCGGCACGCCGCTCGCGCGGCTGCGCAGAAAGGAATGCTGGCTGCCGTATCTGCAATGCGTGCTCGACTCGCGCACGGTCCGCGACACGGCGCGCGTCGTCAAGGTTCACCGGACCACGAGTTTCCGGTGGCG
>JBJMVU010000095.1:0-7982 GCA_045810485.1 Massilia sp.
AAGGCCTCGCGCAGCACGCCATTGCGTTGACGCCATTCGGCCACCAAGATCCTGACGATATCCAATTCGCTTTTATTACGAAAAACACGGGTGCTCTTCCGGCCTTCCATGATCGACAGGGCATCGCGCATCACCAACTCGTAAGTCGCGAGCGCCCCATCGCTTTGACCAGACGCCGCCTCGGTAACGATGCCGCAGATGCGCCGGAGCTGCCCCCTGTCGGTGACGATGCACAGTTCGGCGGGCAGGCCAATGAAATCCTTTAGGGCCAGCTCAGCGTCATCGGTCACACACAGTATGCGATGCTCGAAGCCGCCACAAATGGCCTCATTGCCGACCATGCGTTGGGGCAGCAAGATGTCGTCGCGCGTCCCGTCGGGACACGCTAACGTAAGCCCAAGCGGACGATCGTGCGTACCGAGCGTGTACTGGGCCAATTCGAGCGCTCGTGTCGTGGTATCTACCATGATCAGTTCCCTTTGCTGTTTGGCTGGGACCGACTACGGCGCAGTCCACGGCTATCACGACCACGGAAACCTTACTCAGCGGCGTTCAGCCATGCAGGACAGAGCAAAGGCATTGTTAGCCGTGCATTCCCGTCTGGATAGCGACGACCAGTAAGATCGGACAATGCCGTTATTGGCTGCGCCTCATGTCGAAGGAGGAATGTTAGCGTGCGGTCAACACCGCATCATGCGTTGGCGCAACTAGCTGCTCATCGGCACGTTCCATCCGCCAAGCCCCTGTTTTTTCTGAACCTCAATGCCCCAGCAGCATCTTCGCCACCGGTAGCCAGGCCGGCCACAGATACAGGCTGACGTGGGTGACTTGCCAGCCGAAACTCCAGACGATGCCTGCCAAGTAGGCCGGATGCAGGCGACCGCGGGTCAGCAGGTCGTGGACGCCGATGCCGAGCGCGAGCACGTCGTTGGTCAAATGCAGGATCAGGAAAGTCGCCCAGAAACTCTCGCCCCAATAGCCGAACGGGTAGGCGGCGCCGATCGTACCGCCCAGCCAGCGTGCGAAGCCCGCTGTGCTCAGCTGCAGGATTGCCAGCATCATCAGGCGCTTGTGCGCTGCGATCCGCTTGCGGAAAACGATGCCTGCCACGCTCAGGCCGACGAAGCCGATCAAATCGCCCAGTTGGACGCTGAGAAACGCGGGATCGCTGTGCGACGTGCCGAAATTCAGGTTTTGTATCGTGTAGGCCGTCAGCGGGCCGACGACGGCAAGGACGCCGACGCCGAATGCCATTGCGATGCCCATGCGCCGGTGCAGGGCCGGTTTCCCCGTGCGGATGAGCAGGATCTGCGCG
The DNA here is from genome assembly GCA_045810485.1 of Massilia sp. Classification (GTDB taxonomy): domain Bacteria; phylum Pseudomonadota; class Gammaproteobacteria; order Burkholderiales; family Burkholderiaceae_D; genus Telluria. The sequence continues at coordinate 1,316 of JBJMVU010000095.1, forward strand.
GTGAACGCCACCAGCCACGTGACGAACACGGCGGAATGCACGTGCAGGATCATGGGGTAGGGCGGATCATTGTTCGCGATGTGCCGTGCGATTTCGCGGCCGAAGCCCAGCAGCATGCCGATCCAGATCAGCGTGATATAGATGAGAAAGAGAGGGCCGTCGGCCGGATGCGTGGGCGCGAATTCACGGCGTGCCTGGCGTGGTTGGGTGACTGCGTCTGAAAACATCGGGCGTCCTCGTTTGACGATGAGCGGCAGCAGAATTGCTTGAAAGTAAATTCTGTGCTCACGCATTTCGTGTTGCAATTACGAAAACGTCCAAACGACGCACAATTTTGCCGCCTTGTCAGCAACCATAGAATGCCGACACCCGTCGCAGCCTGGAAACGATCGCTTTCCTGAGCCTGGCCGGCCCCGTCACCTCCACCTCCGGCGCCAGCCGCAACAACTGGCCGGCGCCATGCTCGACCGACTCGACAGGAATCCGCAACGCGACCCGCCCATCCTTCCGTCGCGAAGGCCGCGCCTCCGCAACGGCACGCGCCACCGCGGCATTCAGATAGCGCAGGTCCCTGAGCCCGGCCGGCGTCGCCAGTACGTCCGCATAGTCCGTATATAACTCGGACTCGAACCGCGCGACGGACTCCGCCCAATACCGCGCCAGATCAAACTGCTTCGGTCGCCGCGCGCGATGCTCCAGCCGCACCGCACATCGAATGTTCGAGACCCGATAGGTGCGCGGCTTGCCCTCCGACGCCGCAACGAGATACCAGGCACCCGCCTTCAGCACGAGCCCCAGCGGATGCACGACCCGCTCGACCTCGTCGCGCCAGCTCTCGTAGCACATGCTCAGCTGCCTGTCCGTCCAGACCGCTTCAGCGACGATCGCCAGGTACGGCACCGCATCGGCCTCGCGATACCAGTCGACCGGGTCGAGGTGGAAGCGCGACTGCATCTTCTGCGCTTCCGTGCGCGACGATTCCGGCAGCGACGTCAGCAGCTTCAGCTGCGCGCCCTGCAGCGGCTTGTCGAGGCCGAGGTCGGCTGCCGGGCCGGCCAGCCCGCTGAGGAACACGACCTGCGCTTCGGCGGGCGTCAGGCCGGTCAATCGCGTGTTCCAGCCGTCGAGCAGGCGGAAGCCGCCGGTGCGGCCGCGCTCCGCGTAGATCGGCACGCCGGCGGCGGTGAGCTGGTCGATGTCGCGGTGGAGGGTGCGCACGGAAATCTCCAGTGCCTCGGCCAGTGCGGCGGCGCTCATGGGGCCGCGCGTCTCGAGCATCATTTGGATGGAAAGAAGGCGACTGGCGCGCATGATCGGGCGGAATATATGACATCAGGTGGCAGATATTCTATTCGATACTGCATGTCATCGAGATCAACGAGGAGACAGCCGTGCCACCAACACATCCCCAGATTGTCGAACTGCGCCAGTACACGCTGCACCCGCGGCGGCGCGACGCGCTGATCGAGCTGTTCGACCGGGAATTCGTCGAGACCCAGGAAGCGGAAGGCATGAGCGTGATGGGCCAGTTCCGCGATCTGGACGATCCGGACCGTTTCGTCTGGCTGCGCGGGTTTGCCGACATGGCGGCGCGCGCACGCGGGCTGCAGGGTTTCTATGGCGGCCCCGTCTGGGCGGCCCATCGCGATGCGGCGAACGCGACCATGATCGATTCCGACAACGTCCTGCTGCTGCGGCCGGCGTGGAGCGGTGCGGGACTCGCGCACGATCCCGCGCGCAGGGCAGGGCATGCCGCCGGCACAGCGCCGCCGGGCCTGGTCGACGTGACCGTGTTCAGCCTGAACGCTGAAGCGGACTCGACACTGCTGGACTTCTGCCGCGAGCACATGACGTCGGCTCTGCAGCGCGGAGGCGCGCGGGCGCAAGGCTGGTATGTCACCGAACCGAGCCCCAACAATTTCCCGCGCCTGCCCGTGCGCGAAGGAGAAAGCGTGCTCGTCGGCGTGGCCGTATTCGAGGATCGGAGCGCCTACCAGGCAGTCCTGGAAGGCTGGCGGCGCGACATCATGCCGACCCTGTCGCAGTGGCTGAATAAACAGCCGCATTCGATGACACTGACCCCGACCGCGCGCTCGGCCATCCATGCATAAGGAGCCCACCATGAACGATTTCGATTTCCTCGTCGGTCACTGGACAGTCCACCATCGGCGTCTCAAGGAACGTCTTGTCGGCTGCACCGAATGGGAAGAGTTTCCCGGTACATGTTCTCTGCGACCGTTGTTGAACGGCCAGGCAAACGTCGACGACAACGTGCTGGACATGCCGTGCGGGACCTATCGTGCGGCATCCATCCGCGCCTACGATCCGGCAACGAAGCGATGGTCCATCTGGTGGCTCGACAGCCGCCATCCGCATGACCTCGGCGTGCCGGTCGTCGGCGCGTTCGAGGATGGCGCCGGCACCTTCTTTGCCGACGACACCTTGAACGGCCAGGCGATCCGCGTGCGTTTCCTGTGGACGGACATCACGGCCGCGAGCGCCCGCTGGCAGCAGGCGTTCTCGAACGATGGCGGCGCGACGTGGGAAACGAACTGGGTCATGGAGTTCCAACGCGTGGAGTTCCAGCGCGCTATTTCTTGAACACCCCGCGCAGCAGGCCGAACGCGCTTTGCGTGATCACGTCCGCCGCCGTAGGCGTCTTGACCTGGGCGGGGGCGGGCTGCGCCGGCTGCCGGCCGTCGGCGTCCGCGTCGTGGCCGGACATGGCCGCGCTCATCGCCATCGCGTCCATGCCCGGCATCAGCGACGCCACCGACTTGCGGCGCACCTTGACGTCCCATTGCGGCTCCCAGGTCATCTTCGGATCCTTCGGCCGCGGCGGCCATGCCATGTTCAGTTCGTCGCCGTAGGCGATCACGCGGCTCATGGCCGTTGCGCCGACGGCTTCCTTGGGCGCGGCGCATTCGGTGGCGCCGGCCGGAAGCAGCACCTTCTCCTTGCGCCATTTGTCGATGGCGCTGTCGGGCTGGTAATTGACGAGGCCCATGCCCATGTCGGGCAACTCGCTCGAGGTCCAGTAGACCAGTTCCATCTCGCCGTCGCCGCCACGGGCGGTGTCGCGCATGCCCATCGCCTGGACGAACCAGGCCGTCGCCTGCTGCATCGGTTTCCACTTGAACAGTACGCCTCTGCCGTCGTCGCTGCGGGTCGCTTCCACCGCCGGCATCAGGTCGTGCGCCGCGTCGATGTTGAACTTGAAGCCGTCCACGACGCCGTCCCCGGCAAACGCATGTTCTCCCGCCATCGACGCACCGTCCGGCAGCAGGCGGGCGTCGGTCTTGTTCGGCCATGCCGGGCGGCCGGGGACGGGTGTCGGCACGCGCGACGTGGCGCCGCGGTTCTGGAAGAACCTGTTGTACTGCGTGACGTCCATCCTGGCGAAATCGATGACGAGCGGCTGGCCTTTGCGGACTTCCGTGCCGCAGCCCCAGTACAGATACATCTTACCCTTCGGCATCTCGAACCTGGCCGGCCCGTCATCGACGACGTCGCGCTCCGGGGCCTGATGCATGTGCGGCTCCGGCGCGAGCAGGTTCAACGTGGGCGCGAGCCTGGAGCCGGCCGGTACGCTCTGGGTCGCCGCTTTCAGGTTGGGGTTGTTGCGGGTCAGCAGGACGACGTCCAGCCAGCGTCCCTGGCTTTGACCTTGCGTCTGGCCAAAGGCATTGCCGCCCGCCATTGCCGGCATCCCACCCGAGAAGGTCGCGAGGTCGAGATACGCCTGGCTGACCGGCGGTTTGACTTTCTGGACGACGTCCGCGGCCAGCGCGGGCGTCAGAAGGAACAGGCCGGAGACGGCGACTGCGAGCGGCTTGAGCGAGGACATGGGCACTCCCTGGAAGAAGGTCGCCATTATCTCGACACGGTCCGCTCCAAAATAGCCCCCTCGGGGGTGGAGCTCGTCAGCGATGCTCGTCGACGCCGACCTGACGGCACATGTCCAGTACCGGGCAGGTCGAACACTTCGGCCGGGTGCCGGTACAGATGTGCTTCCCGAACGGCACCAGCAAACGGTTGATATCGATCCAGTACCGCTGCGGCAGGGTCGCTTCGAGCGCGGCCAGCGTCTTCTCGGGCGTCGACGCTTTTACATATCCCCAGCGTCCGGTCACCCGATGCACGTGGATGTCGACACTGATGACGGGCATCCCGCACGCCACGCCCAGCACCAGGTTCGCGCACTTGGGGCCGACGCCGGCGAACGACAGCAGCACGTCGCGGTCGCAGGGCAAGGTGTCGCCGTACCGTTCCGCGACCTCGCGCGCGATCGCCAGGATCTGATGCGCCTTGCGCTCATGGAACGTGCTGGGACTGATCAGCGGGTCCAGTTCTTCCGAGGACATCTCCGCGACCTCGGCCGGCAACCGTGCGCGTGCGAACAGCTTGCGCGAAACGGGCAGCGTCACTTCGTCATACGTGCGGATCGAAATGATGCAGGCGAGAAGTTGTTCGAAGGTTGATGTAAAACCTTCTTCGGCCAACTGGAACAGCGCGGCCTTGGGCCAGGGTTGGACGGCTTGCTGGATGCGGTCGAGGACCTGGCTAATGTCGAATGGTCGCTTGTCCATGGGCCCGGGCTTTCCATCACCGTTTGTCGATGATTTGAAGATAGGCCAGGTTTTTCTTGTGTTCTGTTCTGTACCGCACGGGAGATTCAAGCATGTCGACAGACGAGAAACAACGCGGGTGACCCGACCTCGCTCCCTTAGAACTTGTACCGATCAGCACAAGCAGATTGTTCGCCGGCCGCACCAAACGACACCAAACGGCAACATTCCATGCCAGTTTCCTTGCATGCACTGAAACGGTGAGGTATCTTGCCATAACACAAGAAACGTTTATGCGGGTTAATGAATGTCGGCGTCTACTGCAGAATCTTCACTTCAGCCACTGGCAAAACTCCTCGGTTACGCCCGCTATGTCTTCGGCGCACTGCTGGTGATGACTGCTGCCCTGCTGGCCTGGCAGCATTACGGCATGGAGAAAGTGGTCGAGTTGACTGGCGATCATTTTCCAGTGTGGGTTGAAGATGATCGCGGCGGCGGCGGGGCGTCTGTCGGGTCGATCGAGAAGAAAGGGCGAGACTTGATCGTCCATTGTCATATCGTTAAGAAATACGGATGGCCATATTGCAAGCTGACCTTCAATTTTCTCCAGGGGTCCGAGGGTATGGATATGTCCGGGTTCGATTACATGACCATTGACGGGCACTATGCCGGACAAGGACGCCCGAGTTTCAGTATGGTCCTTGCCCAAGTGGAGGAAGGGTTGACGCGGCTCGACCAGTGGCAAACCTTCAAGATCAACCAGGTCGACGCGCTCGAGTTGCCGGCCGACGGCAAACTGCAGATTCCGCTCAAATGGTTTGGCGTAGCACAGTGGTGGAAAGACATGGCCAAGCCGACGATGGAGCACTCGGCCGTCAATGTCGACAATGTCGCACATGCAGAGATTCTTCTCAGAGGCGACGGCAATGATGGCCACCTCATATTCACGCTGCATCGAGTGCGCATGCACGGCAAGATGATCACCGTGAATACATTGCTGATGGGACTTGTGAGCGCGTGGGTATTGTGCACCATCGGGTGGGTGGCGATCCTCACGCTGTCGTTGCGTACGCAATTGACGGATAGCAAGGCGGCTATCGCATTGCTCCGGGCAGTCAACAAGGCGCTGGAGCTCGAAGCGCGCGACCTGGCCGGGCAGGCGCACATCGATCCGCTCACGGGCGTGCTGAACCGCCAGGGCCTGCGGGCGGCGCTGATGAGCACGTCGAGCCTGCTGACCGACCCGATGGCCGTGATCTTCATCGACATCGACCATTTCAAATGCGTCAACGACACGCATGGCCACGACGTGGGCGACGACGTGCTGCGCAAGTTTGCCAACGTCATCGCGTCCGGCATCCGTTCGTCGGATCGCCTCGTGCGCTGGGGCGGCGAGGAATTCCTCATCGTTTGCCCGATGACCAACGTGTTCCAGGGACGGATTCTCGCGGAAAACCTGCGTCATGCGCTGCACCACCAGGCGTGGCCGGCGGGCATGCGCGTCACGGCGTCGTTCGGCGTTGCGCAGCATCACGCGCAGGACGAGGTCGGCGTCGTCATCAAGCACGCCGACGAGGAGCTGTACCGCGCCAAGCAAGGTGGGCGCGACCGGGTGTGCGCGCACATCCCGGCCGACATGATTGCGAACGCCGAAGCGGCCTGACGTTACAGCGAGATCTCGGTCCCGAGCCGTTTGAGGAATTGCGCGATCCATTGCGGATGCGCGGGCCAGGCCGGGGCGGTGACGAGGTTGCCGTCCGTGACCGCCTGGTCGACCGGGATGTCGGCGTAGTCTCCGCCGGCCATGCGGACTTCGGGCGCGCAGGCGGGGTAGGCCGACACGCGCTTGCCGCGGATGACGTCGGCGGCGGCCAGCAGCTGGGCGCCGTGGCAGACGGCGGCGATCGGCTTGTCCGCGTGGGCAAAACCCCGCACCAGCGCGATCACCTGCGGATCGAGGCGCAGGTACTCGGGCGCGCGGCCGCCCGCGATGACGAGGGCGTCATAGTCGTCGGCGCTCGCTTCGGCGAAATCGGCGTTCAGCGCGAACTGGTGGCCGGGCTTTTCCGTGTAGGTCTGGTCGCCTTCGAAATCGTGGA
>JBJMVU010000096.1:0-6259 GCA_045810485.1 Massilia sp.
CGCGACATCCAGGAGCGCCTGGCTTCCGCTTCGCTGACGGGGCGTTCGGCCGTTTCGGGGAACAGCTGGCCTTCGTAGGCTGTCGAAGTGCCGGGCGCGACTTCTTCGGGCGCGGCCGGCGCTTCATCGCCACCGCCGAACAGGCGGCGCAGGAAACCCGGCTGCTCGGCAGGCGTAGCGACGCCCGGCGCCTCGGGCTGCGCGTCGGCAACCGGCGCCTGTACTGCGGGTTCAACCGCAGCCGGCGTCTCGGCTTCAGGTTTTTTCTTTTTGAAGAAACTAAACATTGTGTATTCGGGAGGGCGGCGGTATGCCGGATAGGGTCGCGCGTATTCTACCAGAGCGGGCGCCTACGCCTGATATGCGTCAGCTCTGCCATAGTGTGGCTGGAATACAGCTCAACAATATCATTTTGATTATCGTGCTGGAATTTAGTGCATAACGGGTGTAGATTGTGAGCATGCATAAAACACGCGTCACCAGGGGACGATCGTGAACGTTTCCAGGTTTCTCAAGAGACTCATCGCCGGCGACCACGTGGTGGGCAGTGCGGTGCCATCGTTGCGCAACGTCGTCGTCTGGCTCTTCATCGCCCTCGTCGCCCTGTTCCTGACCCATCCTTCCAGTCCCGGCAGCGTCTTCGATGCGCCGGTGCCATGGCCTGCGGAACTGGGCATCGACAGCAACCTCGGCATGTAATCCGCACCACTGGTATCCTGTTATTTCCGAAGGACACCTTTGCGGTTGCAGCGCCATGAAACACAGACTTTTTCTTTTCGACCTCGACGACACCCTGCTCGACTTCAAGGCTTCCGAACACCTGTCGTTCGAACGCACGATGCGCGCGCTGGGCCTCGATGCACTCCCGGACGGGCTGTTCGCCCGCTACCAGGCCATCAACATGGCGCTCTGGCGAAGCTTCGAGATGGGGGCCGTGTCCAAGGATTTCCTGAAGGTGGAACGCTTCCGCCGGACCTTTGCCGACAACGCCCTCGACCTCGACCCGGAAGCCGCCAGCCGCCTGTACCTCGACTCGCTGTCGGACACCGTCGTCCTCATCGACGGCGCGAGAGCGCTGTGCGAGACACTGGCCGGCATCGGCGAGGTAGGCATCATCACGAACGGCGTCGAGCAGATCCAGCACCGCCGCATCGCGAGCGCGGGGCTGCGCGAGCACGTGTCGTTCGTGGCCACGTCGGAAGCGTGCGGCCATGCGAAGCCGGACAGCCGCTTCTTCGACTACACCGTGAAAATGGCGCGCGCCTTTGCGCACGCGGAGACGATCATCGTCGGCGACCGCCTCGACGCCGACATCCTCGGCGCCAACCGCTTCGGCATCGAAAGCTGCTGGTTCAATCCCGCCGGCCTCGCCAACGACAGCGAGGCGCTGCCCACCTTCGAGGTGGCGCGCCTGCACGACGTCGTTCCGGCCCTGCGCGGCCTCGCTATTGCCTGAGGAACAGACAGCGAAATAAATCGGGCGCACCCATGAACCTTCCTGGCGCACGCGGCATTCACCCGTGTTTGCCAACGGCCGTCGGGCCACAAGGGAGAGAGTCATGGAACAAAACCGGTTGACCCGTACTTTGATGCAGGCAATAAGCGGCGCCGCGCTGGCGGCCGCCGTCCAGGGCCAGGTGCTGGCCCAGCACACCGCGCTGGCGGACCCGATCCCGGGCCCGATTCCCGCCGCCCGGACCCAGGTCGCCCTGGAGACGGTCATGACGGGACTGGTGTCCCCGGTCGCCGGCGCCGTCGCGCCCGGCGACCGCACCCATTTGTACGTGGCCGACCAGGCCGGCCAGGTCTGGCGTGTTCCCATCGCAAACCGCGAGGACGGCGGCGACGACCTGGACGATAACCCCGCCAACCGCCGGCCGGAACTGTTTCTCGATGTGAGCAGCCTGCTGGTGCCGCTGGGACTGGGGCCGGGCAAGTACGACGAACGCGGCCTGCTGGGCATCGCGTTCCACCCGCAATTCAGGTTCAACGGCCTGTTCTACACGTTCACGTCGCAGCCGGTGAAGGGCGGCGCTGATTTCAGCACGATGCCGGGGGGCGTGGCGCCGAATTGCCAGAGCGTGGTGACGGAATGGCGCGTGCAGCGTCCGGGCCGGCGCAACAGTCCCGTCGACCTGGCGAGCGCACGGGAGTTGCTGCGGATCGACAAGCCCCAGTTCAACCACAACGGCGGCGCGCTCGCGTTCGGTCCCGACCAGATGCTGTACGTGGCGCTCGGCGACGGCGGCGGTGCGGACGACGAAGGGGTGGGCCATGCGCCGGAGGGCAACGCGCAGAGCCTGGCGCCGGGGAATGTGCTCGGCAAGATCCTGCGCATCGACCCGCTGGGCCGCAACGCGGCCAACGGCAGGTATGGCATCCCGCCCGACAATCCCTTCGTCGGCAAGGCGGGCGCCGACGAGATCTTCGCCTATGGTTTCCGCAATCCGTTCCGGATGTCGTTCGACGGGGACGGCCGCCTGTATGCGGGCGACGTCGGCCAGAACGTCATCGAGGAAGTGGACGTGGTGACGGCCGGCGCGAACTACGGCTGGCATGTCAAGGAGGGTACCTACCTGTTCGACGGCGCCGGTACGGACGCGCCGGGCTTCGTCTACGCCGCCAGCCCGGGACTGCCGGCCGGCATGACGGACCCCATCGCCGAGTACGACCACGTCGACGTCGCCGGCCAGCCCGCGGCGCGCACGGCCGTCATCGGCGGGTTCGTGTACCGCGGCCACCAGTTGCGCCAGCTGCGCGGCCAGTACGTGTTCGGCGATTATTCAGGCAGCGGCGGCGGCCATATGTTTGTCCTGGGCCGCAACAACCGGGTCGAAAACCTGACGGTGGCGGGGCGCGATCCGCTCGGCCTGGCCGTGCTCGGCTTTACTCGCGACGTCCGCGACGAACTGTACCTGCTGGCGAGCAGCACCGGAACCTTGCTCGGTAAAACCGGCGTCGTCATGAAGATCGTGCGCGCGCCGCGCTGAGCTTCAGCCCGCCTTGGCCGCCTGCGCGTTGCGGCGAATGGTGTCCAGGGTGGCGCCCGGCGTGATCAGGTTGCCGTCGTAGCGCAGCTCGATCAGCGCAGGCAGCTTGTGCGTGCGCGTGAACTCGATGGCGCGTGCGAGCGCCGGGCCGAAATCGGCCGTCGTCTCGACCGCCTCGCCATGGCCGCCATAGGCTTGCGCCAGCGCGGCGAAATCCGGATTGTGCAGCTGCGTGCCCGACACGCGGCCCGGATACTCGCGCTCCTGGTGCATGCGGATCGTGCCGAACATGCCGTTGTTGAAGACCAGGAAGATGACGCCGGCGCCGTATTGCACGGCCGTCGCCAGTTCCTGGCCCGTCATCATGAATTCGCCGTCGCCCGCGAAGGTGACCACGGTGCGCTCCGGCCGCACGATCTTGGCCGCGACGCCGGCCGGCACGGCATAGCCCATCGCGCCGCTCGTCGGCGCCAGCTGCGTGCGCATCGCGCCGTAGCGCCAGAAGCGGTGCGCCCACGTCGCGTAATTGCCGGCGCCGTTCGTGATGATCGTGTCGCGCGGCAGCGCGGCCTGCAGGTCCTGCACCATCTGCCACAGGTCCAGCGGCGCGGCGCCGTCCTTGAAGATGGCGGGGCGTTCCTGCCAGGCGCGCAGCTCGGCCTTCGCTTCCTCGACCGTGTGGCGCCACGCGGACGCATCGACCGGTTCCATTGCCGCCAGCATGCTTGCCGCCTGCGGCGCGCCGCTCGCGATCATCAACTCGGCCTGGTAGACGCTGCCCAGTTCTTCCGGATCCGGGTGGATGTGCACGAGGCGCTGGCGCGGCACGGGAGACGCCAGCAGCGCGTAGCCGCTCGTCGTCATCTCGCCCAGGCGCGGGCCGAACGCGATCAGCACGTCGGCTTCCCTGACGCGCGCGGCCAGCTTCGGATTGATGCCGATGCCGACGTCGCCCACATAGTGCGGGTGCTCGTTGTCCAGCAGGTCCTGGAAGCGGAACGCGCAGGCGACGGGCAGGGCGTTCGCCTCGGCGAATTCTTGTACGTCGGCGCACGCCTGGTCCGTCCACGTGCCGCCGCCCAGCAGCAGCAGCGGTTTCTTCGCTTGTGCGAGCATGGCCCGGAGCTGCCCGATTTGCGAGGCCGATGGTGCGCCCTGCGTCGGCTGGTAGCGGCGCGTGTCCGCCACTTCGGCGCGGGCCACGAGCATGTCTTCCGGCAGCGCGAGGACGACGGGGCCCGGACGGCCGCTCGTCGCCACCTGGAACGCGCGCGCCATGTATTCGGGAATGCGCTCGGCGCGGTCGATCTGCGCGACCCATTTCGCCATCTGGCCGTACATGCGGCGGTAGTCGATTTCCTGGAACGCTTCGCGGTCCATGAAGTCGGTGCCGACCTGGCCGATGAACAGGATCATCGGCGTGGAATCCTGGTACGCGGTGTGCACGCCGATGGAGGCGTTGGTCGCACCCGGACCGCGCGTGACGAAGCAGATGCCGGGCTTGCCCGTCAGCTTGCCGTAGGCCTCGGCCATGAACGCCGCGCCGCCTTCCTGGCGGTTGATAACGAAGCGGATGTTCGAATCGTGCAGCGCGTCGAGCACGTCGAGATAGCTTTCGCCGGGCACGCCGAAGGCGGTGTCCACGCCGTGGACCTGGAGCGCATCGACCAGGATCTGGCCGCCGCTGCGGGAGGGGTGCGTCATGGTGAGGTCATCCTTATCACGATGGAATCCGGGCATTCTAGGGGAGTGCGGGCAGGCCGGCTTTTGAAATGGCGACATCAAATTTCAAAAACGCCGGCCTCGCGCGTGGCCCGCATGGTGGCGGTTACTCTTCCTGCGGGATGATCGAGGCGGCGTAACAGTCGAAGGACAGCGCCATCTTGCCTGTCCGCCCTTTGCTGTCGACGTATTGCAGCTGCGCCGAACATTTGGTCGTGTTGATGTCAGTATCCAGGGGCTGTTTGGGAACGAGGTCGGGGTCCACCTTCACCGCCGAGTTCAAGTGCGATGGCGCGGACGCGACGAGAGCAGATTTGCCGTGTTCGACCATCTGGCCGCCGCTGGGCAGCCTGGCCTTGAAGACCATGCCGTCCAGTCCTTCGGACTTGATGCCGAGCGAGCGTACGACCACGTCGGTACCGCCCTCGTTCGCGACGTAGACAGAGAACGTCTCCGCCGTGCTTTGAACGATATACGCGGACACCTCGGTTTGGCCGGGCAGCCACCAGGTGTTATATGCGTACAAGGCGGCAGCGCCGGCGAATGAAATCGCGGTGGTGAGCTCGGCGACGAAGGTTGCTACGGCAGCGGCGTGGCCGAGAGTGGCAGAAGATGTCATTTTTTCCTTTGGGTTGGTGGATGAGTTGTATGAGCGGTGCGCTCCGTCAGTGATAGATATGGTTGTTTATATCCAAAGTAAGCGACTGATTTTCAAGGAAATTTTTCATTCAATCCAGCGCGTGCCGACGGATGGGGTGTGGCCGGTCCCCCTATCGGGTACAATGCACCCCGTGAAGCAGGCCAGACAGCCGCTGGTCCACGCCGCAAGGTCGTGGGCGGGAGGAAGGTCCGGACTCCACAGAGCGGGGTGACGGTTAACGGCCGTCCGCCGAAAGCCAGGCGCAAGCCGGGTATAAGGCGAGGAATAGGGCCACAGAGACGAGCGTATTAAGTTACGGTGAAACGCGGTAACCTCCACCTGGAGCAATTCCAAATAGGCACGCGTTGAGGTTGCTCGCGGAGCGTGCGGGTAGGAAGCTTGAGCGCCGGAGTAATTCGGCGCCTAGAGGAATGGCTGTCATAGCGCCCGCAAGGGCGTTACACAGAATCCGGCCTATCGGCCTGCTTTACACATGATTCATGGCCCGGGGAGACGACGATGCGTTACATCCTCGCCCTCGACCAGGGCACCACCAGTTCGCGCGCCATCCTGTTCGACCGCCAGGGCCAGGTCGTGCGCATCGCCCAGCAGGAATATCCCCAGCATTTCCCCCAGCCCGGCTGGGTCGAGCACGACCCGCTCGATATCTGGAACAGCCAGCTCGCCTGCGCGCGCGAGGTCTTGCGCACCAGCGGCGTCGACGCCAGCCAGGTCGCCGCCATCGGCATCGCCAACCAGAGGGAGACCACTACACAGAATCCGGCCTATCGGCCTGCTTTACACATAATTCTCGGTGACGACGATGGCATACATCCTCGCCCTCGACCAGGGCACCACCAGCTCGCGCGCCATCCTGTTCGACCGCCAGGGCCAGGTCGTGCGCATC
>JBJMVU010000097.1:0-14075 GCA_045810485.1 Massilia sp.
AATGAGGGCAAGACCGACTTGTTGCCGGGCTTCGTCTCGCAGCGCACGCGCCGTTCGTTCAAGGCATTCCTGGTGCGCGGCAAGGATGGCAAGATCAGCTTCGAGTTCGAGGAGCGCAAGGCCAAGCCGGGCGCGAAAGCCAAGGACGCGGCTGACGACGCCGACAGCGGCGCGGAGACGGCCGCCGTCAAGCCGGCCGCGCGCAAAGCTGCGGCGAAACCTGCGACCAAGGCTGCGGCGAAGCCTGCGGCCAAGGCGCCCGCGAAGACGGCTGCGGCACGCAAGGCGCCGGCCAAGCGCGCCCCGGCGACCAAGAAGGCGGCCGCCGGGGAATAATCCTGACGTCGTCCCCGCGAAACTATCGTCGTCCCCGCGAAACTATCGTCGCCCCGCGAAACTGTCGTCGTCCCGCGAAACTGTCGTCGTCCCGCGAAACTATCGTCGCCCCCGCGCAGGCGGGGGCCCAATTTCGGCTCGCGTCAACGCAGCGCTGGATAATTGGGTTCCCGCCTGCGCGGGAACGACGGTCATCAGGCACGTATCGTTATCGAACGCATAAAAAAACCGCGACCCATCCGGCATCGCGGTTTTTTTACGTCAGCCCTGCGTCGGTATTACTCGCGCCAGTCTTCCTGCAGCGCCCTGATGGCCGCCTCGCCGTTGCGGATCGCCTTCACGCGGCGCACGATCTCGTTGCGCCAGGCTTCGTCGGCATCCTGGTCGCTGTCGTCGCTGTCCACCATCAGCAGGCGCAACAGCTCGTGCCTGTCCTCGGCGGACAGTTGCTGGATCTGGACGGCCAGTTCGGCGACGATAGGCATGGGTGTCTCCTAGCAGGATATTGTGACCAGATCATAACGTGAAGTTCAGTGCATGTCGACAGGCTGCATGTTGTCTGTCGGCTTCCTGTCAATCAGCTTGTTGTCGGGGTCGATGCCGGCCCGTGCCGGGCGGCCGGCGACGACCAGGACGACGCGTTGGTCGGCCTGCGTCACGAGCCGGCGCTCGCGCGCGAGCGGGTTGCCGGCCTCGTCGTCGACGCCGAATTCGATGGTGTCGCGGAGGACCTGCGGCTGTTCCTCGCCTTGTTCGCCGGCGCGCACCTTGCCGGCCGTGGCGCGGATCTCGACCTCGTATTTACCATCGGGCCGGCGCCGCGCCGTCGCGCCGTCGACGTGGTTTTCGTACAGGACGATGGACTCGAACAGGTCGTCGATCAGGTAGGCCTTGTCGGGCGGCGTGACGCCGCGCAGGCGCTCGACCAGGGTCGCCACGGTCGGATACGGCGGCCCCTTGTACGCATAATCCAGCAGCAGGCCGTGCAGCACGCCGTTGACGGCATCCTCGCCGACCAGGTCCTGCAGCAGGTACATTGCGAGGCTGCCCTTGTGGTAGTGGATGTAGCTCTGGTTCTCGTTCTGCGCCAGCGGCAGCTCCTTCTTGTTCTCGCGCGCGCGGCCCATCAGGTATTCCTCGAGGTCGTAGCGCAGGAAGCGCCGCATCTTGCTGGAGCCCAGCGTGTTCTTCATCGTCATCAGCGCCGTGTATTCGGCCAGGCTTTCCGACAGCACGGTCGCGCCGCGCATGTCGGCGCCCACGATCTGGTGCGCCCACCACTGGTGGCCCACCTCGTGCGCGCTGATGTAGTACGGATAGTCGATGTCCTTGCGCGAGTCCGGATCGACCCTGGCGATGAAGCCGACGCTTTCCGAGAACGGGATCGTGCCCGGCGCGGCCTGTGCGTATGACGCGTAGCGGGGGAATTCGGCAATGCGCAGCTCGCGGTTCTGGTAGGGGCTGAAGTGCTTCGTGCCGTATTCCAGGGCCGCCTTGGCGCCGCGGATCATGCGGTCGACATTAAACTCGTGGCCCGGTGTGTAGTAGACGTCGATCGTGACGTCCTGCCAGCGGTCGTGGCGCACTTCGTAGCGGGCCGACTGGAACGTGTAGAAATCCAGGACGGGCTTGTCGGCCTTGTAATGGAACCAGCGCCGCCCGCCGCTCATCCACTCCTGCTCCAGCGTGCCCGGTGCGACCACGGTCTGGTCGGCGCTCGTGCTGACGACGGCGTCGAAGCGGATCCAGTCGGCGTCGTTGGCGATGTAGCTGTTGGCGCGCGCCGCTTCGTTCTCGTGCGCGGCCATGCGTTCGCGCGGCGCGAGGCCGTGGCGCTTGCGGTCGCGGTCGTCCTCCAGCTCATACGTGTGCTGGTAGCCCACGTGCGGCAGGACCTCGTTGCTGAAGAAGGTGCCGTTGCCGACGACGGCCGTGTCGCGGCCCAGCCCCAGCACGCCGCCCGGCGCGTCGACCAGGTCGAATTCCAGCGCCGTGCGCGCGCCCGGCTGCAGCGGGGACGCCAGCAGGTAGTGATAAAAGCCGTGCTGCGGATCGGCGCGCAGCAGCCGCGCCGCCTGCGCGAAGCGCGGACGGAGCTCGGGACCCGGCTTCTGGAACAGGATGACGTCGCGGATCGGCGCCGCCGTGCGGTTTTCCAGCTGGTAGAAGCCGTGGACTTTCAGCGTGCGGGTGTCGGGATGGATGTCGACCTGCAGGCCGACGTCGGTGATGCGCGGCTGCGGCAGCTTCGCCAGGCGCTTGTAGCGCAGCTCGTAGTCGGCGCGCACCTGTTCCTTGTGCCACGCCGTCTGGTACGTGCCGAGGTGGACGAGGTTGTACCACAGCAGGCCGCCGCTGGCCGCGAAGACCAGGACGCCGGCCGCGAACCCGCCAAGCACGCCCGGCGTCAGGCGCCGGCGCGCCAGTTGCAGGCGTTCGGCGAAGCTGTCGCTCACGCCGCGCGGCCACAGCACGAGCGCGATGGTGAACAGGATGATCGCCGCGCCGCCCCAGTAGACCTGCAAGGTGCGCTGCAGCGGCAGGGAGTGGCCGAAGCCGTTCAGCGCGGAATAGGTGATGTCCGGCAGCGCGCCGTACACGAGCATCGGGTGATCGAGGCCAAAGCCGCCGAGGAACAGCGTGGCGACGTAATAGGTGACCAGCGCGAAGTGGGCGAGGTATTTGTGGTTCAGGATGGCCTGGGCGGCGATCGCCAGCACGGCCAGCAGCGCGTAGCGGGGCAGCAGGATGCCGAACAGCGTCGTCAGGTACAGGCCCGGCTCCAGCGTCACGTAGCCGTGCGCGAGCTGGATGCCCATCCCGCACACCATCGCGGCCAGCAGCAGCAGGGCCTGCAGGCCGACGAGGGCGATGGTCTTGGCGGCCAGCGGCAGCCAGCTCGGGACCGGGAGCGCGTCCATCATCTGCGCCATGCGCGCCTCGCGCTCGCGCCACACCATCTCGCCCGCATAGAACGTCGTGACGATGAGGACGAACAGCGCGAACACGTCGCGGATCAGTTCCAGCACCATGTACGTGACGGGATATGTTTTCGTGCCGTAGATCGCGCCGAGGTCGAGAGAGCTGACGATGAGGGTCAGCATGCCGGCCAGGACGATCACGGCGAAGTAGACGTTCTTGACGGATTCCCGGAGCGCGAGCCAGCCCGATTTCGCCAGCAGCACGGCGAGGCTGCGCGCGGCGAAGTCGGGCGGCTCGTGCAGGTCGGCCATGCCGGCGGGCGTTTGCGACGCGGCTTCCGGTTCGGGCCGCGCCTGGCCGCGTTTGCCGGCGGGCGTGGACACGAAGCTGAAGCGCCAGTAACCGAGCAGCAGGACGACGAGCGAGAACAGCGACCAGATCGCGCGGTTGACCAGATACACGCCTGCGAACGGAATCTGCAGCGTGTTGCGCTCCGTGAGGTTCCAGTACTCGGTGAGGCGGATCAGCGCCGTCGTGCCGAACGGGTCGATCAGCGCGGCGAGCGTCTTGTAATCGAGGTCGCGCGCCAGCGACGGGGCGACGATGTAACCGATCAGCATGACGACGCTGGCCACGTACACGGCCAGCATGCGCCGCGTGAGCGCCGCGAGGACGAAGAAGATGGCGCCGAAGATGAACAGGTTCGGCAGCAGGGTGAGGAAGTACGGCAGCAGATAGCCCGCGAGCGAATACGGCCCGAGGCGGGCAGGGTCGATGCCCGGCAGCGCGGTCCCCAGCAGGGTGCCGAACAGGATGGCCGAAAACACGACGGCGAGCGTCGCCAGCGCGCCGAGGAAGCGGCCGAACACGTACGCGTATTTCGGGATCGGGGCGCTGAAGAAGAAGTGGTGCATCTCGTATTCGAAGTCCTGCTGCACCGAGCGGCCCATCATCGCGGCGACGACGATGACGCCGAGGGAGCCGAGGAACGCCGCGCTCATGGCGATCTGGCGCGGCGCGTTGATCAGCACGCGGCCACCGAACGACACGAAGGCTTCCTTGAACACGCCGCCCGCGGCGGCCATCCACAGCAGGGCCAGCGCGAAGAAGGCGAAGAAATACACCCAGGTCGACAGCAGCTTCAGGCGCTGCCGGGCCTCGAAGCCGGCGATGGCGAGGAGCGCGCCCATGAATCAGCAGTTCCCGGCCAGGTCGTTGTGGCGGCCGGCGATGGTGGCGAAATACACGTCTTCCAGGGTCGGGTGGATCGGCTCGAAATCGTCGCCGGGATAGCGGTCGGCATACACGTGGATCAGGGTGCGGCCCGACAGCAGGCGCGTGGAGATGACGGTGTGGCGTTTCTGGAACGCGGGCAGGTCCGCCTTGCCGACGACGCGCGCCCAGATCTTGCCCTCGATGCCTTCGATCAGGCGGACCGGCTCGCCGCACAGCAGCACGTGGCCCTTGTTGATGATCGCCATGTTGGCGCACAGGTCGGCCACGTCGGACACGATGTGCGTGGACAGGATCACCGTCTTGTCCTCGCCGATGTCGGACAGCAGATTGTGGAAGCGCACCCGTTCCTGCGGGTCGAGGCCGGCCGTCGGTTCGTCGACGATGATCAGCTGCGGGTCGCCGAGCAGCGCCTGGGCGATGCCGAAACGCTGGCGCATGCCGCCGGAAAAGGTGCCCATTTTCTGGTTGCGTACTTCGAACAGGTTGGTCTGCTGCAGCAGCGCGTCGACGACTTCGCGCCGGCGGTGGCGCTGCGACAGGCCCTTCAGTTGCGCGAAATGGTCGAGCAGTTCGTAAGCGGTCACTTTCGGGTACACGCCGAAGTCCTGCGGCAGATAGCCGAGCAGGCGGCGCACTTCATCCTTTTCGTCGAGCACGTCGATGTCGTCCAGGAAGACGGAGCCGCTGTCGCATTCCTGCAGGGTGGCGAGGATCCGCATCAGGGTCGACTTGCCGGCGCCGTTGGGTCCGAGCAGGCCGAACATTCCGGGCGGGATGCTCAGCGAGACCCTGTCCAGCGCGACCACGCCATTGGCGTAGGTCTTGGACAAGTTGCGGATTTGTAATTCCATGGACACTCCTGTTGCACGTGACAATGCACGCATTTCATGACTGTTGCATTGTATTAAAAATGAGCCGATGCGGCAGCAGTGGTGCGACACACGGCATTTTCACAAGTCCAGAGTGCAGAAAAGCGGGAGCAGGATGCAGGCCGGAATACGATCTGGCATTGGTTATGGCCTGTTTGATAATATTGCCAGTGATATCCGGGCCGCGCAAGAACATGCATAATGGCCGCATGGATACCCTCAACAAGGACAGCATCCTGGCCGTCACGCGCCAGGGCCGCACCCGGGACGAGTCGACGGACTGGTTCCGCGTCGCCGTCGGCCTGTACTACCTGGCCGGACTGATGACGAAGGAAGCCATCGATTTCAAGATCGTGGACCGCGAGTTCAACCGGTTCATCTATCACACGATCGGCGGCGGCCACACGATCACGAGCGTCCTGCAATTCATGAGCGGCAAGAGCGTGTTGCCGGTGTTGCAATCCGAGCGCTTCATGACGGCCTTTACGACCGCGTGCACGGACGTGCCGCCGGATTCGATCCCGTTCCTGCTGGAACTGAACCTGGGCGTCGCGAAGAATATTTCGAAGCTGGGGGTGGACGGACCCGTGCACGACTGGCTGGAGGCGCAGAAGCGCGCCCAGAAGACCCGTGACGGAGGGGCGGCGGGCGAAGGCATATAATTCGGCTTATCGAATAACAAGCTGAATAGGTTTCTCATGACAAGCGCAACCCGCACCATCCATCCCCTCGACCACCTGATCGTCGGTTTCGACAAGGCTTTGCGTGTCGTGGGCGGCGTGGCGAAGGCCGCGCGGCCGAATCCGGGCGTCTCGGCGCCGGACTGCGAACTGAATGCCCAGGAACAGCGCCACAGCGCCGGCCTGATGCGCGTGAACCACGTGGGCGAGGTATGCGCCCAGGCGCTGTACGACGCCCAGGGCCGGCGCGCGTCGACGCAGGCCATGCGCACGCAGTTCGCAAAATCCGGCCGCGAGGAAGAAGACCATCTCGCGTGGACGGCCGAACGCCTGGCCGAACTGGGTTCCCAGCCGAGCCTGTTGAATCCGCTGTGGTATGCCGGCGCCTATGCGCTGGGGACGGTGGCTTCGCGCCTGGGCGACGCCGTCAGCCTCGGTTTCGTCGTGGAGACGGAGCGCCAGGTCGAGGCGCACCTGAACAGCCACCTCGACCAGCTGCCGCCGCACGACGCGAAGTCGCGCGCGATCGTCACGCAGATGCGCGACGACGAGATCGAACACGGCGCCAAGGCCCAGGAAATGGGCGCAGCCGAGATGCCGTTGCCGGTCAAGGCCGCGATGCGCGCCATGTCCAGGGTGATGACCACGACGGCGTACTACATTTGATCCGCCAACGTGACGCGTGCGTCACACGTGGGCACGGGGTGCCCACTCTACGGCGATTCGTAGGGTGGGCGGCCTCCGCCCACCATGCGTCGCCGCGAAATCAACCTTCGATGATTTCAAAGGAGTGCGTGATCTCGGCCGTCTTGGCCAGCATGATCGACGCCGAGCAGTATTTGTCGTGCGACAGGTTGACCGCGCGTTCGACGGTCGCCTCTTTCAGGTTGCGGCCCGTGACGATGAAGTGGAAGTGGATCTTCGTGAACACCTTCGGATCCGTCTCGGCGCGTTCGGCCTTCAGGGTGACGTCGCAACCGCGCACGTCTTCCCGGCTGCGCTTGAGGATCAGCACGACGTCGTAGGCGGTGCAGCCGCCGGTACCCAGCAGCACCATTTCCATCGGGCGCGGCGCCAGGTTGTGGCCGCCGCCCTCGGGGGCGCCATCCATGTTCACCAGGTGGCCGGAGCCGGTTTCGGCCCGGAAGCTCATCCCGGATGGTCCGTTCCAGCTGACTTTGACTTCCATCGATTTCTCCGCTTTCGTGTGTAGGTAAAGACGCCCATTCTAAGCCAGCGCGGTCCGCCGTGCTGACGACGCTTCAGACGGCCAGCACGTAACGCTCGCTCTTCATGCGCCACGCGGCAAACGCGACGGCGGCCCACGCGGCGAGGGCGGAGCACAGGAACGTCAGCGCGAACGGCAGCAGGCCGATGTCGCCGCCCTTCGCGGTTTCGCGGAGCAGGGTCTGGTTCGACAGCATCGGCACGAGGTACATCCAGGACGCCGTCTTCAGTTCCAGCATCGACACGGCGAGGCCGGGCAGCATCGGCACCAGCATCACGATCGACAGCACGCTCTGCGCTTCCTTGAACGAGCGGGCGTTCATCGCCACCGCGATCTGCATCGCGGCCGCGAACAGCGACAGCGGCACGGACGCCAGGCAGACGAGCAGCAGCCGTCCCCAGCCCACGCGCCAGCTCATGCCGATTTCTTCGAGCGGCATCCACGACAGGATCGCGTGCGCCAGCATCAGCTCCAGCGTGATGCCGATGATCGCCAGCGCCGCGGCGGCCAGCCATTTGCCGGAAACGAGTTCCCACGTGCGGATGGGTTGCGCCATCAGCACTTCGAGCGAGCGGCGCTCCCGTTCGCCCGCCGTCGAATCCACGGCTGCCGACAGGCCGCAGATGAACGCGGGGAAGAATAAAAAGCCGAGGATGCCGCCGATGATGCCGGCCGAGCGCGCGGCCGTCGTGCCCGTGTCGTAGCGCTGCACCTGCACGGGCGACAGCGCCGCCGGCGACACGCCGTGCGCCAGCAGGCGCGCGCTGGCGATGTTGGACCCGTACGCATTCAGCACGTCCTCGACGTCGCGCCGGCCGTCCTGCTCCGTCGACGAGTCGAACCACAGCTCGATGCGCGCGGGCCGCATCGCGGCGTAGTCGCTCGCGTACTTGCCGGGCAGGCGCAGCACGGCGGCAGCCTTGCGGGTGCGCAGCAGGTCGCCGATCGCGGCTTCGTCCATGGGCGGCGTGGCGTGCACGGTGATGTTCCTCTGCTTGAGCTGGGCCATCAAGGTGGGCGCCTGCGCGCCGCCGATCACGGCCAGCACGATGCCTTCGCGCTCGGGCTTCGTCGCGCGGTCGATCCACTGGTGCAGCAGGACGCCCAGCAGCACGGGGTACATCAGGGTGAACAGGGCGAGGAGGGCGAGCGAGCGCCTGTCGCGCAGCGATTCCCTGAATTCTTTTTTGAACACCACGAGGAATTTCGAGGTCATGCGACCATCCCTTCGTCGGTGCCGACCAGGCGGACGAACGCGTCTTCCAGGTTGGCGATGCCCGTGCGCCGGCACAGCTCCGCCGGCGTGCCCTGCGCCACCGTATGGCCCTTGGCGATGACGATCACGTCGTCGCACAGGTGGCTCACTTCCTGCATCACATGCGTGGCCATCACGACGCAGCATCCTTCCTTGCGCAGCGTGGACAGCGCGTGGCGCACGGCGCGCGTGCTCATCACGTCCAGGCCGCGCGTGGGTTCGTCCAGCAGCAGGTGGCGCGGACGGTGCAGCAGCGCGCGCGCGAGGGCCACCTTGATGCGCTGGCCCTGCGAGAAGCCCTTGCTGCGGCGTTCCAGGATGTCGTCCATCGCGAGCATTTCCGAGACCTCGTCGATGCGCGCGTGCAGCGCACGTTTCTCCATGCCGTTCAGTTCACCGAAATACGTGAGGTATTCGCGCGTGGACAGGCGCTCGTACAGCCCGAACTGGTCGGTCAGGAAACCGATGTTGGCGCGTACGGCGAGCGGGTCGCGTTCCGGGTCGACGCCGTCGATGGCGATGGCGCCGTGGTCGCGCCTGAGCATGCCGACGAGGGTGCGCAGCAGCGTCGTCTTGCCGGCGCCGTTGGGGCCCAGCAGCGCGGTGATCTGGCCGTCGCGCGCCGTGAAGCTGACGCCTCCCAGCGCCTGCACGGCGCCGAACTGTTTGCGGACTTCTTGTGCTTCGATCATGAAGGGCCTCGGTTCAGGGTTGCGGCCCGGCGCTGCCGAGCTGGAAGGTCGGGGCCGGGATCTCGTTGAGGCAGGCGCCGTCGACTTTTGCCTCGGGCCGGTCGAGGAAGGCGCGCAGCAGGCGCGGCGCGCAGCCCAGTTGCGACACGCCGTGGCCGACGTTCGGCGCCGTCAGCAGCTGCGCTTTCGCCATGAAGCGGGCGGCGTCCTGGGCGCGGCGCGGCGGCGTGACGGGGTCCAGTGCGCCCGACAGCAGCAGCACCGGCGCGGCGATGCGGGTCGGGGGCGTGTACGGGACGGCCGGCACGTTCAGCGTACGGCACAGGCCGCGCAGGCGGTCGCCCAGCGTGCGCGTGAGCGGGCTGGCGTCGCTCGCGGCCAGCGCGGGTGTAAAGCGCGGCATGTCCTCGGCGCAGACGACGGCCAGGTGCAGCAGGGTGGCCGGCGAGCCGTCGGGGGAAAAGTCGGCGGCCAGGTTGCGGCGCGCGACGAACGGCTGCCAGCGGCCCGCGCTGGCGCTGTGCACGAGGAAGGGCAGGCGGCGCGCGTCGGCCGGCGCATACAGCATGTTGCGCACGGTGTCGAGCAGGCGCGCGCTCGTCATCGTGACGTCGACCTGGCGCGCCGTGCGCGGATCGGGCAGGTTCAGTGTCAAAGGTGCGGCATCGAGCCTGTCGACGAGCGCGTCGAATTCGCCGCGCAGGTTCGGATAGGCGCGGGCGCAGGCGGCATCCTTCGCGCACTGGGCGAACAACCGGTCGAGCGCGGCCTGGCTGTCGCGGCCGCCGGCCGGTAACACCTGGTCGGGCGCGGCCACGGCGTCGAGCAGCTGGGCGCGCACGCCCGCCGGGTAGGTGCGCGCATACGCCTGCGCGAGGCGCGTGCCGTACGAGCCGCCCCACAGGTTGATTTTTTCATAGCCCAGCGCCCGGCGCACGGCCTCGATGTCGCGCGCGGCGGCGGCCGTCGTGTACGCGGCGAGCGGCGCCCTGGTGGCCGCGATGCAGCGGCGCAGGGCGGCGTCCGCGTCGGCATCGCTCAGCTGCGCATCCTCGTCGGCGTCGGACGGGCATTCCAGCTTGCCGGACAGCCCCGTGCCGCGCTGGTCGATGAACACGATGTCGCGCGTGGCGCGCACGCGCCTGAAGGCAGTCGCCAGCAGGGGGAGCACGTCGCTGCCCGCTTCGCCGGGGCCGCCGGCCAGCACGAACAGCGGATCCGGCCGCGCGCCCTGGCGCAGGGCGGGCGCGATCGTCACGTGCAGGTTCAGGGTGGCCGGTTTGCCCGGTTCGAGCGGGACGGGCAGGGTCAGGCAGCGCAGGGCTTCCTCGACGCCGGGCAGGTGGCAGCTGCGGGTGGCCGCGGGCGCAGCCGCGGCCGGGATGGCGGCCGCCGCCAATGCGCCCAGGAGCAGGATGGATTTTAACAAGCGGTCTCCTCTTCGATGCGGGTCATACTAATTTGGCATCGATTTCCTGGTCAATGAAAAGTTGCAAAATTGCATGATTCAGTCAGGATGTTTTGCGTTAGCTCCAGACCGGTGCAGCTTGACTGCTGGGCGAGGAATCGGCTATAGTCGTGGGCTTTCCATTTGCTCGGGAAAAGACAATAAGGCAGAGTCCGCGAAGTCATATCGCCCGCGGAACCACCATTCGAGCATTAATTCCCTATACATAGGAAGTCAACATGAAAACTTTTTCCGCTAAGGGCCATGAAGTCCAGCGCGATTGGTACGTGATTGACGCGACGGACAAAGTCCTCGGACGTGTTGCCAGCGAAGTGGCACTCCGACTGCGCGGCAAACACAAGCCGGAATTTACTCCGCACGTCGATACCGGTGATTTCATCGTCGTCGTCAACGCAGGCAAACTGCGCGTGACCGGCACCAAAGCCAACGACAAGAAGTACTACCGTCACTCGGGCTACCCGGGCGGTATCTACGAAACCAACTTCCTGAAAATGCAACAGCGCTTCCCGGGCCGCGCCCTGGAAAAAGCTGTCAAAGGCATGCTGCCGAAGGGCCCGCTGGGCTACGCAATGATCAAGAAGCTGAAAGTGTATGCGGAAGCTACGCACCCGCACGCTGCCCAGCAACCCAAAGCACTCGAAATCTAAGTAAGGAACTGACATGATCGGTAACTACAACTACGGCACCGGCCGTCGCAAGAGTGCAGTGGCCCGTGTGTTCATCAAAGCTGGCACCGGCCAGATCATCGTGAACGGCAAACCGGCCGCCGAATACTTCTCGCGCGAAACCGGCCTGATGGTCATCCGTCAGCCGCTGGAACTGACCGGCAACGTCGAGCGTTTCGACATCAAGGTCAACGTGCATGGCGGCGGTGAGTCCGGCCAGGCAGGTGCAGTGCGCCACGGCATCACCCGTGCACTGATCGACTACGATGCAGGCCTGAAGCCTGACCTGGCACGCGCCGGTTTCGTCACCCGTGACGCCCGTGAAGTCGAGCGTAAGAAAGTTGGTCTGCGCAAAGCACGTCGCGCAAAGCAATTCTCGAAGCGTTAATCGGATCTGCAGCGCTTCTGCGCTGCTGCCGAAACGAAAAGCCGCCCGCTGCAAAGCCGGCGGCTTTTTTGTTTCCCAAAAACGGGGGTAGACCCCAATGCCGGTCAGTTAAGCCACAAACTCGTCGTTCCCGGGCTAGGCGCCTCCCTTGGCGGGAACCCAATTTCCCGGACTACGGATGCAAAGCTTGGATCCCCGCCTGCGCGGGGAGTCATTTCCGGCAATGCCGGGAATGAAGGTTTTTCACCCTTAACTGACCGGCATTAGGGTCAGACCCCGGTTATATGCGGCCATGCAGCACGCGCCGTAGCAGCCTGCTAAAATTGCGGGCTCGAATAAAACGTATTCATTTACCAAGGGGAAACAGCATGATCAAAGTTGGCATCGTTGGCGGCACCGGCTATACGGGCGTGGAATTGCTGCGTCTGCTTGCTGCCCACCCCGAGGCGCAGCTGACCGCCATCACTTCGCGCAAGGAAGACGGCCTGCCCGTCGCCGACATGTTTCCCTCGCTGCGCGGCCACGTCGACATCGCGTTCTCGAGCCCGGACAAGGCCGACCTGAAGCAGTGCGACGTCGTGTTCTTCGCGACCCCGCACGGCGTCGCCATGGCCCAGGCGCCGGAACTGATCGCCGCCGGCGTGAAAGTGATCGACCTCGCGGCCGACTTCCGCCTGAAGGACCAGGCCACGTTCGAAAAGTGGTACAAGATCCCGCACAGCGCGCCGGACCTGCTGGAAGAGGCCGTGTACGGCCTGCCGGAACTGAACCGCGACGACATCAAAAAGGCGCGCCTGATCGCCAACCCGGGTTGCTATCCGACCACGATGCAGCTGGGCTTTTATCCGCTGCTGAAGGCGGGCATCATCGATGCCGGCAACCTGATCGCCGACGCCAAGTCGGGTGTGTCCGGCGCCGGTCGCAAGGCCGAGATCGGCACGCTGTTCTCGGAATCGAGCGACAACTTCAAGGCCTACGGCGTGCACGGCCACCGTCACACGCCGGAGACGTCGGCCCAGCTGCAGCGCTACACGGACCAGAAGGTCGGCCTGATCTTCACGCCGCACCTCGTGCCGATGATCCGCGGCATGCACTCGACCCTGTACGCGCGCCTCACGCAGGACATCACGAACGAAGCCCTGCAGGCCCTGTTCGAAGCGGAGTACAAGGACGCGGAATTCGTCGACGTGATGCCGTTCGGCTCGCATCCGGAAACCCGCTCGACGCGCGGTTCGAACATGCTGCGCATCGCGCTGCACCGTCCGGACAACGGCAACACGGTCGTCATCCTCGTCGTGCAGGACAACCTGGTCAAGGGCGCGTCCGGCCAGGCCGTGCAGTGCATGAATTTGATGTTCGGCCTGCCGGAAACCACCGGCCTGAAGCAGATCGCGCTGCTGCCGTAAGCACGTCCCCTGGCAAGGGTTGGTCACAAGACACAGATCAAGGCGATCTGCGTTGGCAACGGTACATTGACCGTTGGACAGAACCAACGCCAAGCACAGGGGACAATCATGTTCGGTCGTAACGCAAAAAGCGAAATCGATAGCCTGATCGGCATTTCCGCACGCATCGAGGGGGATCTCGTGTTCACCGGCGGGCTACGCATCGATGGTGAGATACACGGCAATGTGGTGGCCGCGGACGGCAACGACAGCGTGCTGATCGTTTCCGAACACGCGCGCATCGAAGGGGAGGTGCGCTGCGCCAACCTTGTCGTCAACGGCTATATCGCGGGGACGGTATATTCGTCCGAACTCCTTGAATTGCAGCCGAAAGGCCGCATACATGGGGATGTCCATTACCGCCTGCTGGAAATGCACGGCGGCGCCCTCGTCACCGGCAAGCTGACGCACCAGCCCGACCTTGGCGTCAGCGCCCCGGAACCCGTTTTTCATCTGGGCGTGGCGGCCGAAGGGGCTTCAGCATGACTGGCGCCAACGGTCTATAATGGACTAAATCCGAATCCAATCAGGAGTTTATCCATGAACGCAGTCGCCGAAGTGCAAAACGCACAAGACACGATCCCATCGCCCATCAATTTCACCGACAGCGCTGCCCAGAAGGTTGCTCAACTGATCGAGGAAGAAGGCAATCCCGACCTGAAACTGCGCGTGTTCGTGCAGGGCGGCGGTTGCTCGGGCTTCCAGTACGGCTTCACCTTCGACGAAATCGTGAACGAAGACGACACGCCGATGGAAAAGAACGGCGTTACCCTGCTGATCGACTCGATGAGCTACCAGTACCTGGTCGGCGCCGAGATCGACTACAAGGACGACCTCGAAGGCGCCCAGTTCGTCATCAAGAACCCGAACGCCCAGTCGACCTGCGGTTGC
>JBJMVU010000098.1:0-35371 GCA_045810485.1 Massilia sp.
CGGGCCGCGTTGCTTCCGGCATGCAGGCGGATCTTCTCGGGCCCGCCCAGACCGTGGATGAGGTGGCGGCGCACTCAGGCACGATCGGGCAGGCATTGTTGATGTGCCTGAGGAGCCGTTTTCATCGACAATACTTTGATGCTTGACCCGGCGGTAAACAGACGGGCCGGGGCAGCCCAGGACAAGAACAGCAACAGGCACATGACCTGATGAGTCCGCCCCGCTAGCTGCCCGCATGGCTCAGCGCTTTCCGGAAACGGATAAGAAACGTCAGCCCTTCCATTCCGACTCACTCTGCGCGAGATGCCTGAAATGCGGCCTCTATGTCGGCATAACCAAAGCCTTGATCAGCCCATTGACCAAATTTGGACCTTACGGCATTCAAAACGGGAAGCTTGAGCCCGGCTTTTTCGGTTGAGCCGAGGATCAAGTCAGTCCCGACAAGGTAATCACTGACTGTGCCAGAACGTCCCGCAGGTGGCGGTCCACGGTGGCTTGATGCCTCTTCGCAGCGCGCCAGTATGCCTCCCACATCACTAGCCAACACAGGGGCAATTTCGAAAACAATTCTCGGGTCGACACCGAGAGCGCGCGCAGTGCTGATCGCCTCCAGCACCCCTGCAAGTGCAACCTGAAAATGGACAGTCCACGCGAACATGACAGTCGTTGCAGCGGAGATATTTTCGCCAGCGAATCTGCAATTGCCGAAGGTCTGGAACAGCGTTTCCAGCTGCGCAAAGACTTCCCGGCGGCCACTTGCAAGTAGCAAGCTACTTGGCGTGCCAATCTCACTCGAATATGCCAAAACCTTGACATCAATATAGCCCGAAGCTCCCCGGGCGGCGCAAAGCTTTTCGAGTGCGACAGTATCCTCGACGCTGCCGGTTGCGACCTGAACGATGGTCTTACCGTCCAGTTCCGCTTCCTCGAGCAAGGCGGCGGAGGAATCGTAGTCACTTATAACCAAGAGGATAATCTCGGAAGTCGCGATCGCCGCATCAGCCGATGAGCAGATGGTAGCGCCAAGATCTTCAAGCGGCGCGCATTTCGAAAGCGTCCGGTTCCAGACCTTGATTGCATATCCGGCCTTGAGCAAAGCTTTCGCCATGGAACTACCCATCAACCCAGTGCCAAGAACAGCAATATTTTCTGATTTTTTATCGTGCATAATTAACCTCTAGAAAGGGTTATGATGCATTCCGTTGGCTTGTTCGAGCTATTTGCTAAGCAGCTGGCCAGCTTGTCGAAAAAAACGCGCTGATCTGAACTCAGCGACTCAACAAAAGCTTGCACGGTCATGTGCCCCGTCCCCAGGACGCCAGGCTGTCCAGCGCACTTCCCCAAGTCCAAGATCGACGTCGCCAAGACACTATTGCTCGCGCCCCTTAGAGAAGAAAACTTGACGTTCCACTGATGCCTAATCGTAACCGGCATCCAGGCAGGAGGATTACAAATTTATCAAACTTCGATTGCGATACTTATAACCTTTACCTATCGCAGGATATGGTACCCCTCCGCAAATAGAGCGCGTTAAGAAGTAGGGTCGAGCATGAAGGCGCTGCTTCACAAATTAATATAATCCTAGCCTCCACGTGGCTGTATCCCGCGGTCACCCTCCTGACAAGTGAAGTACGTTGGCCGGCCACGCCGCAGGCGCCACGCCCCGAGCAACGTCCTTGAGTGTTGGCAGCACGCTACAGGAAGCAGCCTGAAATATCGTTGCTAAACGGCGTCGACCGACGAAATGGCCGCCCAGGCGAATCTGTTTAATTAGCACATTGACATATTCAAATGAAAACAAATGCCGGTCTGATGTTCCCGTTCTACATCTAGCGCGGTAGACACTCTAGTTGGTAGGTCTACCATAAACCCGTCCACCGAATAACAGCTATTTGGCGTACCCGGGGCCGCAATCTTCGTCACTGACACAGACGCTGTGAAAATATAAAGTTTGATAGATTACCCATCACTAGAACAAATCCCTTCTTGTCGGCATTGACGATCCAATGTAAGCTTGCATTGTGACAACGCATGGTTCCTGTTAGCAAAATCCGAGACTACCATGCACGACCAAAGAAAAACTCCTGGCCGAACCTTGATAAATCGACATGACTATCACATGAATTCACAATATAAAAGGGATAGTTAATGTATTCAAAGATCAGGATCATCTCAGCCATGTGTCTTTGGCTGATGGGAACTGCACCGGTGTTCGCTGGCGTCGTAGTTGTAGTAAATCCGAGCAACCCTGCGTCCAACATCACGGTATCAAAGATAAAACAAATTTATATGGGCGGTTCCAACCTGTTTGTTCCGCTGGAACAGGATGAGCATTCGACGATACGCACCGAGTTTTATAAAAAGGTAATGGAAAAAAGTCCTGCTCAAGTCGAGGCAATCTGGGCGAAGCTTGTATTTACGGCAAGGGGGAGTGCTCCTAAAGTCTATAAAACAAGTACGAGCTTGAAGAAGGCAATCAGCGACAATGTCAATGCGATGGGATACATGGAAAAATCCGAGATCGACGAGACGGTAAAGGTTATCGCAGAGTTTCACTAAAACGATCTGTTTTTACGCTTCCTTGGAAATCTGTTCAATGAGAATAATACTGAGTGGTTTGATGTCCGCATTCGCTCTGATTGCGTCTGGCACTGCCGCCGCGATCGGCCTGAGCGGAGATGAAACATTAACACTGACCGGATTCTATAACTTAACCGGTGCCAAGGTATTGGGTAGCCCGGCGCCTATCCCCTCCCCCTCCGGGCCATTCCGGAACCGGGAGTGCCCGTGCTTCGTTGCCGCGTTCGAATACGCGAGCATTTATGAAAAAGGGCGAGGTTTCACTTTCGATCAAGAATCATTGCTAGGGATTCAGATAAGGAAGGAGTTTTCATCCACGCTATCCGTAACGTCTCAACTGGTTAGCCGGACACGCAATCCGAACGAAGGTTCAAGACCAACTGTCGACTGGCTTTACGTGACTTGGCGTCCCTCCACCGACTCTGGCTGGACAGTGCAACTCGGAAAAATGCGAATTCCGCTGTTTTATTACAGTGATCAGCTTTATGTAAGCTACGCCTATCCATGGGTGCGGCCACCGGAAGACGTTTATGGCTTGCCCATCTATGCGTACAATGGTATCAACGCAAATTACCGCACGCAACTGGGCTCGTCCGATTGGGCATCAACGGTTACGGTGTGGTCTGGAAATTACACTCAGGAAAACGACGCATACCGATCACAGGTTTACTTGGGGAAACCGACGAATGAATCATGGGAACGTATGCTTGGTGGCTCCGTATCCATTGCCAACGATGTGCTCGACATACGTGCAATAATCATGCGCATGAACGATTCTATCTGGCAGGTCGATCCGGACGGCCTACGCACGACACTGGTGGACAGTAGAGCTAGCCGCGTCGTGGGTGTTTCGGCAAACATGGATTATAAGAACTGGCTAGTTAAATCTGAAGTGCAACGTACCGATGGCGGTATAGGCCGATATAACTATGGCCTGCTTGGTATCGGATATCAACTCGGCGCGTGGACGCCGATGTACACATTTTCCCGATATCGTAACGAAGAACAACTTGATATCGGAAGCACACACACTGCATCCCTACGCTGGGATTTTCACAAAGATATCACTCTAAAGTTCCAATATGAGTTAGCAAATAGCCGGTCTCATTATAACCTTCCAATCTCCGGCAAATCGAGGCTACTATCCGTATCGCTTGGAGGAATATTTTAGTCGGAACACCTGCAGATATCAATTTGCACAGCATTGAACTTCTCGGCTATTTCAAACCGTATCTTTGACTGATATCTATGAATACCAGCCCCCATACCGCTGCCGCACGTCGAAAGGCATCCGCGCTTTTGCGGAACGCGCTGGACAGGGTGCTGATTCCACATATCATTTTGCGCTCCCTCGCAGTCTTAATGTTAATCATGATTTGGGGAGCGACGTGGAGTTTCGTAAACGCCGAACTCCATGCCGCCAAGCAGAGTACCTCCGCTTCCAGCCGTCGGCAGGCCGATATTTATGAGGCACAGGTTGCGCGTGCTCTACGAGAAATTGATCAAACCCTGCGTACCGTCAGGTATGCGTATGACGTCAAAGGCAAGGACGGCGTTCTCTCCGAACTGCAAGGCCGGGACTTGTTATTGCCGGATTTATGGTTTGTGGTCAGTATCACAAACGCACAAGGCGATGTCATCGCCAGCACCAAGTCATCGACTACACGAAATGTTGCAGGCCAAGATTATTTTGAGCATCAACGACAATCCGATACCTTCTTCATCGGCAGGTCGCAACGCAGCGAAAACTCGCAGGAATGGAAGCTGAACTTCAGCCGCAGACTGACCACCGTAGATGGAACGTTTGCTGGAATCGGATTTGTTACCGTGCTCGGGTCATACTTTGTGAGCGCCTACGAACCTTCACAACTAGGTGAACACGGTATGCTCGGTATTATCGGCACGGATGGTGCGTTTCGCATCGAACGTAGCGGTAACCACATTTCTGCCGGCAAACTTGTGGGTTACAACGCGTTGATTGCAACGGCTGGGGAACCGGATACTCAAGCACCGCTGATGACCAACTCCTGGGATAGCGTCCCGCGCTACACCGCAGCCCACGCACTCTACGGCTTTCCCGCTGCGATTGTTGTCGGGCTCGCGGCGAATGAACAATTGGTTGCGGCTCGAGCTCATGTGCGCGCTTATCTGTGGCGTGCATCCGGTGGCAGTGTTTTATTGCTCGTGGTTGTTGTATTGCTGGACCGCATGAGCCGGGCACTTGCGCTCAGTCGTCAGCGGGCCGTGGAAGAGCAGATCTCTCATGCCAAACATGTCGAGCATCTCGCCTATCATGATAGCCTGACGACCCTTCCAAATCGCAGTCTCTACAGCAAACTGCTCGGGCAAACGATCAACCAGGCAAAACGGAATAACAGGCAATTCGCGTTGCTGTTTCTCGACATTGACCGTTTCAAACATATCAACGACACCCTGGGGCATGACGCTGGCGATAAATTGCTGCAAGAGGTCGCAATCAGGCTCAAGGGATGCTTGCGGGAGAGCGATACCGTCTCCCGCCTCGGCGGTGACGAATTTGTTGTGTTGCTTCCGGAATTGCACGAAGAAACGTATGCGGCAACAGTCGCTCAGAAAATTCTCGCTGCAATCGCCCAACCGTTTTCATTGCTCGGCCAGGAATACCGCGTCACCACCAGCATCGGCATTAGCACCTTTCCTCAAGCCGGACTGGATGAACAGACTTTGACGAAAAGCGCCGACGTCGCGATGTACCAGGCCAAGGCCAACGGTAAAAATAATTTCCAGTTCTATTCCGAGCAGTTGAACACGACGTCGTTGCAACGGCTGAATCTCGAATCGGCGCTGCGACGCGCGCTGGAAAAAGGCGAGTTCCGGCTTCATTATCAGGCCAAACAGGATACTCATACCGGGAAGATCACCGGCATGGAGGCGCTGCTGCGCTGGGAGCATCCCGACATGGGCGTGGTGGCGCCCATGGAGTTTTTACCGGTGGCGGACGAGAGTAATTTGATCGTGTCCATTGGAAAATGGGTACTCCGAACGGCATGCGCCCAAAATGTGGCTTGGCGGCATCAAGGACTCCCATATTTGATCATCTCCGTCAACCTGACCGCCCGTCAGTTTGCCGATACGATGCTGCTGGCGGACTTGAAGGAGATACTTACCGCGACCGGGATGGATCCACATCTCCTTGAACTGGAAATCAAGGAAAGCGTATTGATGTCCGACGTCGGAAAGGCCATGCGGATACTGACGAGCCTTAGAGGAATTGGGGTTCGGATCGCGATCGACGATTTTGGCATCGGTTATTCATCGCTCGCGGCGCTAAGAAAGTTCCCACTCGACAGCATCAAGATTGACCGATCCTTCATTCGAGACCTCGTGAGTAAGGAAGGCGACAAAACGCTGGCGTCATCGGTGATCGCCATGGGCAAGACGCTAAGTCTGATCGTGGTTGGCCAAGGCGTCGAAACGAGGGAACAGGCTGAGTTCCTCGAGAAAAATGCGTGTGACGAATACCAGGGCTTCTACGTCAACGAGCCTTTGCCACCCGACCGAATTGCCGGATTACTGCGTGTACAGTCCGATCAGACTAAGCCGGTGGCCTGACGGTAGGACGCTGCTTCTGTCTCGATCCAGCACCGGAATGCAGTCAATGTGCGGCCCTCGGACATTTGTGCAGGATTAATCAGGTAATATGATCGGTCGCTCCTGTATTCGCGGCTGGCGACAGCCACCAAAACGCCGCGCGCCAACTCAGCCTCGATCATCAAATGCCGGATAAGCGCCACGCCCACTGCATGGGCAAGCCGCGGCAGGGCATTGTTTGAGCCCTGCCGCCCGTCGATCTTTACTTCGAACTGTAAATTCACCATCAACTCGAGAGCCGCAGAGGAGAATTTCACCCACGTGCCACGCACTCATGAAGCTGCATGGATTGTTAGTTGTAATTGGTCGACTCCTTGATTTAGATCGCGTGAGGGAGAACTAGTCCGTTCGGCCCCGCGGCCCGACGCGCTTGTTCAACGTTGCCAAAAATCCCCTTATAGCAGTAAAGGTCCCTACTCTTCTCATAACACTCGGAACTGTAAAGGATGTTCTGTACTTTCTGGATGCCGGTTACACAGACTTCTTCTATCCGTGGATTCGATCCGAAGGTAATTTTGCTCAACTGTTCTTGTGCGGCTGCCTTGGTCCGACATACACTGGCCAGTTGCACGATGCTCATGGCATTGACGAGAACAACAAATACCCGCATTTTTCATCCTTTTGCTAGATAAGCACGATAAGCCACGTCATCCATTCATTGCATCGCTCAACCGAAGATGGGCAAGCAAAAGAGACCGCAGACCGTGGAGGTCTGCCAAGAAGTTAAGGCTGAATGGATTGAAACTGATCGATACTGATCCCTCGAAGACTTTGGCCTTCGGCGCGTTTGAAATCATATAAACAATAAAAAATGCGCCGGATTACCCGGCGCAAAAACCAGTCCGTCAGGGAAAACGGATGGTAGAGAAGACGACCAGCGCATCGGACCCGCAAACTGCTCCCATACACCAGCCGAAGGCAGTGTAATTTCACTGCGCGCATTGAGCCAGAAACAGATCGATATCATCCAACCGCACTGTATGGCTCTTGGATACCGTACAGTCGACAGAGCTCGGGGACCGGAATATCTCGACCAATCGACGTCGGCATCTTGCAGCATTCGAAAATTGCGCACGATCTAGTCCCGCTGACAGGCCACTTCAAAGCGGGGTGGAAGTGGGTATCCTCGGCGGCCTCCAACGAACAAGGCGAGCCGATGCTGGCAGACCGGGCTGAGTCGCACGTGTTCGACCTGTGCCTGCTGAATGATTGGTCCGCGCGCGACGTGCAGGCTTGGGAATATCAGCCGCTCGGAACGTTCCTGTCGATGAATTTCGTGACAACGATCCCGCCGTGGATCGTCACGCTTGAGGCGTTAGCCCCTATCGTGCCGCTGGGCACCGCGAAGCGGCCGATCCGCAGCCGCGGCCCTACCTCGACTATGCTGACGTGCGCGCGTGCAGTGGCGTAGACATCGAACTGGACGTGCCCTTCGAGACGTCGACGACGCGACTTAACGGCCAATCTCGAGTTCTCCTGACGCAGTCGACCTTCCGTCACTCTTACTCGACGATCGTCCAGCTGCTGACGCACCACACGGTCAATGGCTGCACGCTGAACCCGGTTGACCACCCAAGCTTGGGTACGCAATCCGGTCGGACTCGGCCGAAGCGCGTTCCTGTTCGAGTGACGGTCGGCGACACGCAGCCGTTGCCCGTGCCAAACGGCGAATGGCGAATATTCTCGAGGCCGGCGACCGCATCGTGCTGCGCGGCCGGGTCGCAACGACGGACCGTCTCCGAATCGGCTCCGGCGAGACATCGGTTACCGTACTCCCGGCAAGCTGATCGCACTGTCGTCGTGCGAACGCAGCTCTCAAGAATCGCAACTTCATTGATTGCACCGTTCGCGTGCACGCCTAACGCTGCCGGCAATGCTATCTGGGGCTTGCGCTTAACATTCGACGCCTTAGCGATACCACTGCCCGGCTGGCGTCTGGCGTAAGCTTACTGCCGCCACGTCACTCAGGCATATTTATTGCTTTAAGACTAAGTCCCATACCCAGTGCAAATAACTAGCCGACGCGACACTTTGCGCAGTAGTATTACGGGCGATGACTAGGTCCCTTTCGCTAATAGTTTGATAACACGCTGATGCGAATGTAATAACGGAACTTCAGATAATTGACAAAAAAAATTCCTGTATTGATGCGGTCGCCCACGTCGGTACGTCGGCTGCAACTCACTTTACGGAAAGTAACGCATGCCAGACCCCGGCGAACTTCGCAAAATCGCTCAGTCACGATACTGCCAATCTTGAACCGCGTTATTTTGCCCTTATATGTTATTAACCATTGTCTAGACATGGTTCTATAATAAAAATATTAATTAGTCAAACCCGTCATTAATTTCGCTCTATTTGGCGGCTAGAGCCACAGCTTTCTTGGAGACATCATGTCAAGTGCACATCGACTTCTGAACCTTACGGATAAGGACATCCACCTACTCAAAATTTTTGAGTCTGTCGTGAGGGCCGGCGGGTACACGGTGGCGGAGGCATGCCTGAACAAGAGCAAGTCAGCCATCAGCATTCATATATCGTCGCTGGAAACGCGCTTGGGCAAATTGCTCTGTTACCGCGGGCGGTCGGGTTTTTCGCTGACTCCGGAAGGCGAGCAGGTATATCAAATTTGCAAAGAAATGTTCAACGATATCGATAAATATCGTGAACGCCTCAACCAGGTTTCGCCACTCGTAGGCGGAACGCTCAGGGTAACGATGGATGACACCATCGTGAACAGCCGCATGCAGACGCTGGTGGAGGCGTTCGGCAAATTCAATATCGACGGTCACAACAAGACGTTTCTCGAAGTGACCGTTACGTCACCCGAGCGCCTGTTTCAAATGTTCCTGGATGGAGAGACGGACATTTGCGTTGGGGCGATCCCAAAGAAAATACCGGATGCGAAGATGTTCACGCTCTACCAAGAAGAATTGGGCTGGTTTTGCAGCGACAAACATCCGCTCTATGGAAGAAAAGACAGCGACACCGACAG
Source organism: Massilia sp. (assembly GCA_045810485.1). Taxonomy (GTDB): domain Bacteria; phylum Pseudomonadota; class Gammaproteobacteria; order Burkholderiales; family Burkholderiaceae_D; genus Telluria. The sequence continues at coordinate 9,206 of JBJMVU010000098.1, forward strand.
TGAATTGAAAAATTTCGAAGCGGTGGACTATTGGGCCTATCAGGCGCCGGAACTCGAGGCTGAAATGATGTCATCGCATACCGCTGCGAGGTCGAGCCAGTCCATGTCGCGGCTGTTACTGGTGCTTTCGGGTCGATATATCGGCCTGTTGCCGAGGAGTTTCGCGGCGACGTGGGTGGCAACCGGGCAGTTGCGTGAAATCGGATCCCCTAATCCCAATCTCAAACAAAAATATTATTTGACGGCCCGGAGCGAAGTCGCTTCGTACGAATCGTGCGCCAGGCTGATGCACGAATTGCGACAAGCTTTCAAGGCTGACGGCGAAGTCTTAACCCAGGCGGACATCGCCAAGGTCGCTTAACGCGACCACACCGCACGAACAGTCAAGGATATCGAAACGAAAAGGGCGCGAAAATCGCGCCCTTTTTCGTTAAGTCGTGCTTGTCGGCGATACCGCTACGATCGCTTTTTTGCGAAACAGGACGCCACTGCCTAGGAACGCAAGCGAAACCGCTATTGCCACAAGGTCAATCGTCAACACGGCATGCAAATCTGTTTCGGAGACCAAATAGGAAACGAACATTGGCCCGATACTTGCGGTCAATACCTGGACACCGGGGTAATACACGACCGAGCGATTGGAAGGGTCGACTTGCGTCAGCGCCTTGATATAAAACGCGACCAGAAAATAGCCCCAGAATCCGTAGACCCCAGCCCAGAACACGAAACCCGTCCCGTTGACGCCGATCAGGATCGACGCGATCTGCGCCACTGAAATCAGCAGCCCGACACCCAGCACCGTGAAGACCGGCAAGCGTTCGACCAGTAAGGCCGAGAACGCAGCCCCGAGAATCTGACAAACGAGCGAGATCGTTAGCCAGTTCTTGACCAGTTCCCCCTGCAGATGCTGGGCAATCGGGTCCGCATAGACCCAGAAGATGGTCATGAAGAAGCCCCACAGACCTACGCTGCACAAGATCAGTATCGCAGGGGTGCCGAGCTTGGCCTTTGGCTGCGTCACGACGTCCGAGCTCTGCGCCAATGCGACTACGCGATTCGGGCAGAACCGGATCAGCGCCAACGCAACAATAGAAAAGAACGCAAGAAACAGGAACACCGCCGGATAGCCCAGCAGGGGTACGACGACAGCGGGAGCAAGCAAGGACCACACCACGCCCAAAAGCACCATACACGTCGTGTAGATCGCCGCAAGCCTCCCCGGCGACGACGTCCGCGCCAGATAGATGTACGAAATGGCCAGAACGACGCCGCTGGCGCCCCCATACAGCAGCCGGCAACCGATCAGCAAACTGGGTGGAATGACAGTCATTGCATAGGCCGCCGCCAACTGTATCGCCAGGCACAAACCGGCTATGAGACGTATCTTGTCGGCTGGTACGATCCTTTCTGCGATCAGCAGCATGAGTCCAAATGCAAGAAACTCGGCTGTCGAAAGCGCGCCGATGCTAACTCCCTGCAATTGCGGAATATGCGTGATGGCGTTGATGAAGCTGGGATAAATCGCGTTGCTCATGTAGCCGGCAACGAACAACAGGCCAATATAAATGGTGGTGCCATTCTGGCGTATTCTTGAGAAAACGCCAGAAGGAACCTCGGTCGAGAAACGCTCCACGAACCTACTCCTAATAAATGCTGTCTGATTACTTTTCGTTCGAGGAGTAGTAGCCCAGATAAACCACCGGCTCGGTGAACGCTTCGAATCCGGCTGCGCCGAATTCCCGGCCATTCCCGGACATTTTGCGTCCGCCAAAGGGGACGGTGACGTCCAGAAGATCCATGTCGCCGTTGATGTAGATATGGCCCGCCACGATACGTCCCGCCACCTGTTTCGCGCGCTCGGGATCCGCCGAATGGACGTACGCGGCGAGTCCGAACGGGCTGTCATTGGCAATCCGAATCGCCTCGTCCACCGTATCATAGGGGATGATGGACAGGACCGGACCAAAGATTTCTTCCTGTGCGATCGACATGTCGTTTGTGACGTCGCTGAAGATGGTCGGCTTCACGAAGTGACCCCGATCGATGCCGTCGGGTTTCCCGACGCCGCCCACAACGAGTCGGGCGCCTTCATCGATACCCGCCTGGATCATCTGCTGCACGCGCGCCCATTGGGCCTGGTTGGCCACGGGGCCGATCAGTGCATCGCTTTCAAGGCCGACCTTCATTTCCTCGGCCTTTGCCTTGGCGATGGATTCCGCCTCGGCGAGGCGGTTGCGGGGCACCAGCAACCGCGTCGGCGACGTGCAGTTCTGCCCGGAGTTGAGCATGACGTAGGTGACGCCTGACGGAATGGCCTTGCTGAAGTCGGCATCGTCGAGCAGGATGTTCGGACCCTTGCCGCCCAGTTCCTGGTGTACCCGCTTAACCGTCGATGCGGCCTGGCGCGCGATCTCGATACCGGCCCTGGTCGAACCGGTGAACGAGATCATGGCGATGTCTTTGTGGTTGTTCAGGGCCTGCCCCACCCCTTCGCCGTCACCATACACCATGTTGAACACGCCTGGCGGGACATCGGCGGCCTCCATCACTTCCGCTAGAATCTGCGCCGAGAAGGACGAATACTCCGACGGCTTCCACACCACGGTGCAGCCCGTGGCCAGCGCGGGCGCGAGCTTGATCATGATCTGGAGGAGTGGCCAGTTCCACGGCGTGATCAACCCGCAGACGCCAACGGCCTGATGCTTGATAAGGTTGCGGCCTTGCGCCTGCTCGAACTGATACTTTTCCAGGAGGTCGATGGCGGTATTCAAATGCATTTCCGGCATCGTGAACTGGGCGCCTTCGGCCAACCAGCCCGGGCAACCGATTTCTTCCGCGATCGCTGCACTGAGATCGGCATGCCGCTTGCGATATTCCTCACCGACGCGTTTCAGCAATGCGAGACGGCTTGCGACGGATGTCCGGGAATAGCTGTCGAACGTCTTCTTGGCCGCATCGACCGCACTCTCGACGTCGGCCTGGTCGCCCAGCGCAATGCTGCCGCTCGGCTCTTGCGAGACAGGGCTGAACACAGCCAGTGTCTGTGCCGCCTTCGATGCCGACGGTTCGACCCAATGACCATTGATATAAAACTTCGATAATTCGCGCACGTGTGTCCCCTGTTTGTTTTTCTAATTCACGCAGTCAGCCAGCCGCCGTCGATCACGAGCGCCTGTCCCGTGATATAGCCGGTATTCCCGTTCGCCAGGTAGGTCACCAGTTCGGCGACTTCCTTGGTCGTACCCTGGCGGCCCACCGGAACCCACTTTTTCCAGCCTTCGCCACCCATGATGTCCTGCTGCAGTGCTGGGAGCAGATTGCTGCCAACGATTTCCTTGGTGTTGGCAACGATGTCGGTCTCGATGATGCCAGGGCATACGCAGTTGGCGGTGATGCCATCCTTGCCGTATTTACGGGCGATGTGCTTGGTCAGGCCGATCATGCCGTGCTTGGATACGGTGTATGGAAAACCGTCCGCGCTCGCGTTGAACGAGGCGATCGAACCGATGTTGATGATGCGACCCCATCCGCGCGGGGCCATCACTTCGAGCGCCGCCTTGTTCGCCAGGAAGCAGCCCTTCAAGTTGATGTCCATCAGCTGATCCCAGAGCTCTTCGGAAGTTTCGGTACACACGGCGAGGTTATCGAAGATCCCTGCCGAATAGACCAGTACGTCATGGCCTCCCGGCCGCGCCTGCTGCACCACTTCCTTCACGCGCGCCGAATCGCGGGCATCCAGGTGAACGAAGATGGCGTCTCCGCCACTAGCCCTGATAGCCTCGGCAGCTTCGAAACCCTTTGCGTCGATGATTCCCGCAATCGTTACCAATGCGCCCGCCTCGGCGAGCGCTTCAGCCGTCGCCCGACCGATACCCGTTTCGCCGCCGATCACCAGAGCGTTTTTGCCTTTACACGTCATTTTATGTTCCCATATGAATAATTGGACTGAAATGAATGTTAATCACGCCCAAAAATTCTTTAAATACTGTTTCGCTCAACTCAAAACTTCATATTTGAAACTTTGAGCAATTACCTTTCGAAGTAGGCACTGGTCGAGCTTGCAATCTCCTGGAAAATGCGCAGCTCGTACTGGAACTCTTCTCTGGTTGCGGGTGCGACGGGCCGTGCTGACTGTTTGGCGATGACCACTTCATGGACAGGGTCGACGTATATCCACTGTCCGTAAATTCCGGCGGCAAAATACGCATGGTTCGCATTGTTCGTCAGCCACCATTGGTTTCGATATCCGCCGCCCGGCATCCAGTCCGCCATGTCGCTTCTTTCCCAAGTGTCGTGATTGACACCTGCGGCGATGTCGTCAACCCAGGCCTTGGGAATGATTTGCTTGCCATGCAGGCGCCCCTCATTGCGCATGCATTCACCGAACCTGGCCATGTCTCGCAAGGTGCAGCCGAACCCGCCGGCCGCCCGCGGTGCCCCGAACCGGTCGACCGTGATGTAGGCATCCGACTCGGCTCCCAGAGGCTTCCAGATCAGATCGGAAATCAGGGAGGCGAGCGGCGCCTCGGCGGCCTTTTCGCACACCCACCCCAACACATCGGAATTGGGTGACAGGTAGCTGAACACGCTTCCATGCGCGTCCCGGCCGCGCGGGATACTGGCCAGGACCTTGTGCATGCCCGGGCTGGTCGCATCGCTATCGGGACCGCTCCACCCGGTCGACTGGCGGTAACGGGCGAAAATGCTGTCGGGGTCCAGGTACGCCTCCTCGAATTCGAGACTGACGGTCATGTCCAGCACTTCACGGACACGAACATCGCCGAATGCACTGCCGTGCAACTCGGGCACGTAATGCGAAACCAGTTTTTCGGGGTCGATCCTGCCCTGCTCGACCAGGATGCCCGTCAGCGACCCGACCACCGATTTGGTGACCGAGAAAATAATGTGCTTGTCATTGCTTGAGCGCCCCGGCGTGTACCACTCGTGGGAGATCTTCCCCTTGTGCAGCACGATGAATGCATCCGCATGGGTGATGTCGAGAAAACCGTCAATACTTGCCGAACCGCCGTTCTTTCCGGACAAGGTCAGCGCGGCTTGAGGCATGGGTTTCGACTCGAAAGGGATCGCAGCACCCGGATCGCTGGCGATGTGAGCCACCGACAGCACACGATCGACCTGCCAGAATGCCTGCCGATTGGTCGGTGCGCTGAGCCAGTTAGTGGAGTTAATATCCATGTCGTATGCACTCAGCATGCCCAAGCCCGCTTCTCTTGCACCATGGCAAGATAATTCGCGATGAATTTACGCGCATCGACTTCCATTGGCTGATGGTAGGGACCTGGTTGGTAAGCCGGCGAATTGACCCCTTGCTGCTGCAGCTCGACGATCTTCTTGTCCTCAATGTTGGCGAGGTCGGAGAGTTCCATCACCTTGTCGATTTCATAATCGACCCCTTCCACAGCATCGGCACGTACGAGCCAGCGGGTACGGAACAGAGTCTCCTGTGCCGAGACGGGAATCCAGTCGATCAGGACACTAAAGTCGGGCCAGGCGCCAACTGAAAAATTCGGGAACCAGGACAGCAGTTTGGCGGGCTGCCCATTGGGATCGTCACCAAGCAGCTTCTTGCAAACGTATTGGCCGTCCATGGTTTCAGTCTTGACGCCGGGTAAAAACTGACCGTTTAACAGGTTGCCAGAGAAGATCATGAATTCCTTGTCGTCGCCAGACTCTACGCCAACGTTGTCGTAGGCGTCGTGGGTGGTGGCAGGCGCAATAATCTTGCCGAGGGATTTACCGTGCACGACGGCGCAGTGATAGCATTCTTGATACGTTTCACCATTGATCTTCCAGTTCGCCTTGGTCGGATAGTCCTTTGCAGCAATGACCTTGGTGTTCTCGAGGCGATGTCCGCTTAAATCCGCGTCGCGAAGATACTCGGCGACTGGCTTAGGCTGTTCTTCCTGCAGGTTGATGAACACTAGGCCGTTCCAGACTTCGTTCCAAACAAGCTTGGCACCATAGGCTTGCTTGTCGATGTCGGGCATGAACGGCGCGGCGCGCAGGCTTCCGTCAGTTCCATATGACCAGCCATGAAACGGGCAAACAAACACGTTGGCCTTGCCTTTGCCCGGTGCGCACAGTTTGGTGCCGCGATGCCGGCATACGTTGTGAAACGAGTGAATGCCGCCATCCTTGCCGCGCGTGACAATAATGCTGTTGGTGCCCAGTTCCATCGTGGTGTAATCGCCTGGTTTGGCAAGTTCGGAAACGTGGCAGACAAACATCCAACGGCGGCTGAATACCCGTTCGATATCACGCGCGAACCACTTTTCAGATGTATAAAACTCTTGGGGCAATGCGGTCACTGGCAGGCCGTCGGCCGCGATTTCCGGATAAGTATCTCCGTCATGATTTTTCTGAACACTCATTTGTTACCTCTGCTGTTTCGATTCTTCGATATTGCGGCACGCGAATCAGGTAGCCCTGACGGCATGCTGTTTCACATGCCGTGCGATTTGTCCAAGCGTTGCAAACCACACGCTGTCTTTTGAGCGCATATAGCTAAGCAACTGATCCAGAATGGCACTGCGGGAGCGTCGGCCGATGACGTGCGGGTGCATCACCAGGTTGAAGAGCGTGCCCTCGCTGTACGCAACATCGAAGTCGCTCTGCCAGGCCTCCAACACGCCCTTCGGCGACGGGAATGTGCCTTGCCAGAATTCGTCGTTGTGCAGAAAGATAAAGTCGTCGTTTTCCCAGGACATCGGGATCTCCACGACGTTCACCTTCTTGCCATGCACAAGGACTTCGTAGGCTTCGTCCCGTCCGCACAGGCTACTGTCGTACTCGATTCCGTGCTTGTCCAGCAGGCCGAGCGTGTGCTCGCTCAGCGCGGAATTGGGCGCGCGATAGCCGATGGGTTTGGCGCCAGCATCGGTCAGGGCCTTGATGGTCTTCGTGATCATCAATTCCTCTTCCTCCCGATCGCGCAGATCCGGTGCTCGTTCATGCACCCAGCCGTGCAGGCCCACTTCATGGCCGCCCGCAAGAATGTCGGGCACGGTTTCAGGGTGAAGGCGCTGCGTCATGCCGGGAACAAAGAACGTGCCCGGAACGCCGTGACGCTTCAGCAAGGCCAGAATTCTCGGCATCGCGGTCGTGGCGCCGTATTCGCCGAGCGACTGCAGCGACGGGTCGAGCTTATAAACCGGAAACTCATGATCAACGTCGAACGTGATGGCAACGGCTACGCGCGCGCCACCCGGCCAGGACGTGGGTTTGAGGATGTCGCCCGTGCGGATGACGGACACGGCCTTGATGATCTCGTCCTCCGGTGTCTCGGTAAAAAGACACCCGGCGCGCAGTTCTGTGTGATCGCTACTCATTGCTTACTCTCTGGACTGGATGTATGGAAAGGTTCAATTCTAGGGCTTCGTCGAACGCAATTTTCGGCTCGAACGTTATGCAAATTTGAATATGAGTTTTAATGTTTCGCTTGCTAATGCCGCTCCGTGTTTGCGCCCGAGAGACGGGCCCGATCATCCAGCCTCCGTCGACGTCCTGGCGCGTTGTTCGCCAACCCGCTCGCTTTCGCGCCGGCTCGCCAGGAACTCGGACACGCGCTCCGCACGCCCGAGGTTGCAGTAGATTTCCGGCTTCACGATGCGGAAGTGGACGGCCAGCGCACAGCCAGCCAGAAACGTCACGCACATGAGCTGGACGACCCAGGTGTACTCGCCTGGATCGCCGCCGACGACCAGTTCGAGATGCATCACCCCGAAGACGGCAGTGAGCGTCATGACCGCGGCGGAAATGCTCGGAGCGACGAATGTCTTCAAGACGTTCTCGGTTTTCGGAACACCGTGCCTCGCAAACCAAACGACAACCGAGTAGCTCACCAGCGCCATCAGTGTGACGATCCCGAGCCCGCCAATGCCTGCGGCCATACCATAGAGCTTCGAGCTGTCGGCATTGACGAGCACGATCGGCACGATGAACAGGAAGCCGATGAGCCCGACAAGGTTGGACGCCGCGTGCGGCGACCGGTGGCGCCGATGGACCCGCGAGAAGATGTTTGGTAGCGCGCTATCGACGGCCAGGTTGAGGACATAGCGGGAAAGCACGTTATGAATCGAGATCAGTGCGGCGAAGACCGACATGACCACAAAGAGATGCGTGATCTGCTGCATGCCACGACCGACATAGGTGCCCATCGCATCGGAAAACATCGTGGCAGGATTGCTTTTTGCGACATCCCACACCTGCGCTCCGAAGGCAGACACGAGCGCATAGCACGATAGCGTATAGACAAATCCGGCCAGGAGGACTGCGCCGTAAGTAGCGCGCGGGATCGTCCGGTCCGGCTCGATCAACTCGTCGCGAAACAACGCAGTCGCCTCGAATCCCAGGAACAGCATGACCGCGTACAGCAACGTGACTGCGATATCGCCCTGAAGGAACGCGGAGGGTGTGAACGGTTCGACGCGCAAACCGCTGGCCCCCCCGGAGTAAAGGACCGCCACGTTGAAGATCATCACGATAGCGATCTCGATCACCATCGACACCGACAGGACCTTCGCGGAAAATTCGATGTGAAAATACCCGAGGGTGCTGACGCAGATCCAGCTCATGAGCGACCAGATCCACCAGGCTTTCGGCGCCCATCCGAAGCTTTCGATCGCCGAGTTGAAAGCGATGCCGAAGAACACATAACCGCCCAACAGCATGGCCAGATACGAAAAGACTGCGAGAAACGCAGCCCCCAGGCCAAGCACGTTTCCCAGCCCGGAACTGATGAACGCGTAGAAATCGCCCGGCTTCGGGACGTGCCGGGTCATGGTGACATACCCGACCACGAACAAGATCAGGATCAGGGTCGTCAGGCACAGGGCGAGGCTTGCGCCCGGTCCATCGGCCACGATCGTAAACGGCAGGTAGCCCGCGACCACGGCCATCGGCGCGGCGAATGCAAGCACGGTGAGCATCAGCGACAGGGTCCCCATGCGACCGGAGAGCCTGATTTTCTCGTTGCCGGCGCCGGCCGCGCTTCCCGCGTTCTGGTTGTTTGAAACGCTATTCACGTCCACATCCTTTTTTCTTCGAATTGCCTGTCGTGCTGTCGCGCAGATGCCGCGACAGCACGAATGTCAGGCCAGGAAATCCCCGGCCTGTCGGCCGGCGGGTTGGTCAGAACTTGTAGGTCGCGAAGAAACCCAGCATGCCGCGATCGGCGTAGTAATTGACAGTGGACGAACCGCCCCAATAGCGCACGTAATTGATGCCTGCGGTCAGGTTGCCCGGGTTCTTGCTGAAGTTCAGCGACAACGTCCCGGCCTTAACGCCTTGCATCCACAACGCGTTGGTCGCGCCCGGCGAATATCCGTACAGGCCTTGCTGGTAGTAGAGGCCCGGCGTGACCACCCAGCCCGGAATGACACTGCCGTCATAGCTCAGGCTCGAATAGAGTGCGATGCCGGCGGAACCCTTCGTACCCTTCGGTTGCGTGATCAGCGTGCCGGACGCATCCGGCGTGAGCCAACTGCCGCCCGCGTAGACATACTGCGTGACGTTGGCGCCGTTGAGCACACGGTTATACGGGGTGCCGGCCGACTGGAGCCCCGGATAATAGATCAGGGCCGTCTCGGCCAGGAAGTAGCCGGTATCGGCGCCCAGCCACTCGACCGGCGCAAAGTTCGCGGGCGTCAGATTGATCTGGCCGTTGACCGTCAACTGAACGCGCTTGTTGTCCCGATAATACGGGCAGGAGCCGTAACCGGACGCCGTGTTGACGTTGAAGTCGCGCGGCAGATTCGGGTCTGCGAAGCATGCCGTCACCGACACGGCATCGCGCGGACGATATGCCAGTTCGCTGCCGATCAGCCAGTCGCCGGCCGGAGTGCTGGAACTGACGCCAAATAGCTGGCGATTTTCGAGATAGTTCAGCTCGTACGCGCCCTTGATTTCGCTGTATGAGAAGACGGGCGACTTGTCGGTATAGCGCATGTAGTAGAAGCCGAACTTCGTATCCGAACCTTCCGGCCGCCAGGACAGACGAACGCCGTATTGCTTGGATTTCTTCGGCCCCTGGTCCAGGTCGAATACCCTCGTTCCATAGGTCTGGTCAACATACTTGTCGTTCGCGAGTACATCCTGCTGAGCCTGTTGGTACACGGCGGCATTCAGCGGATTCAACCCATTCAGGCGCGCCAGCGCCGCGGCATCGGGACCACTGGCGTTGGCGTTGAGACTCGAGGTGGTGCTTTGACGAAGACCGTTGGTGCGGCCCGTGAGATCCGAAGCGGACCAGTAGGAACCGACAGGCGCGAAGATATTCTTGTTCCAGCGGAACTGATAATAGCCCTCGATACTCAAGTCGCTCCTGAGGTCGGCCGAGACGCTGAGCATGGGTGCCGGCAGGATGATGTTCTTGAGTGGCGCGCCTGGGATCACGGACGTCATGTAGTCGATTGCGTTGGTCTGGTTGATACCATAGGGCAGGAACTGCGCTTCGCCCCAGTTGATCACCTGCCGGCCAACACGAACGCGGGCGTATCCCGTGCTCGTCGCGAATGATTTCTCGCCCCACAGGTCGAGCAGGCGGGTGCTGTGGACGATCTGCCCTCTCGCCTCCGAGGACAACGGCGTACGCTTCGTGTTGTCGGCGCTGGGATCGTACAGCGCCGAACCGCGTGCCATGAACTTCATGCCGGAATCGGGCATGTCCAGCACCACCTCGCTGCCGATGCCCAGATAGCTGGAAATGACCTGACCCCGTTTGTAGTTCAGGTCGCCATCGTCACCGTTGGCCCATTGCGCGGTGTTCACATTGCCGCCGCACGACGGGATGAAGGTCGGATCGCCGATCAGGTTGCAACTCGGCTTTTGCAGACGCACGCCCCCGCCAACCGTGATGTCCGTCGTCCAGGTGACCTTGACGGAACTGTCGGGGCTCTTGAACTCGGCAGCGAACACGCTTCCGGGAATGATCGTTGCAGCCACGGCCGCCCATGCGACCGATTTCAACTTTAGTGCTTCCATAAATCCCTCATTGTTTTAGTTTTAGTAATCAAACGGACAAGCATGTCCCGTTGGCGCATCGGTGCTGCCGGATCACGCATCGCTCGACGGCATGCGGCGGCGCGCAGGTCGCGCGCCGCGTTGCCCCAATCGGCGATAGCGATGCCGCGCAGACGCTCTTGCGCGGGCTGTCGTGCCCGTTCGCGTCAGCGGTCTCCCATTCGCTGCAGGCTCTCCTGTGTGTAATAACTCGGGCGGAATTTCGGATTATCGGTCTCGATGTAGTTCTTCTTGGTGCCGCCGCCGAACACGATGTTGTCCAGCACGTAGCGGCCGCTGTCCAGATCGTGCGCGCGGTAGTTAACGATCTGGCACTGCCCACCGATCTGGGCCTCGGGAGCCACGGCCGATTCTTTCCAGCGAACGAGTTTGCCCTGTGCATCGTAGTCGTCGCCGCCGACGGCGATCCCCGAGTCCTCGTCAAAATAGAAGGTACGCTTCGGATTGATGTGGCGGACGCCGGCCTTGACCGTGGCCTGCACGACCCACACGCGGCGCAGCTCATAGTGCAAGGCGCTCGCGTCGATATGGTCGCGCTTGATGACGTCATCGAAGTTGACCGATGGATCGGTGAAGACGAAGTTGTTGACGTTGACGTACATCTCCTTCTTGCCGACGATCTTCCAATCGAACCGATTCGGCGCGCCCAGGAAGACGGCGCCGGTATCGACCGGCAGCAAGCCCTCGAAGCCGAGGTTCTGCGTGTCGTAATCGTACGAAGGGAGCCGGCGCACGCGGCGCTGTCCGGGGAAATAGTAGTAGGTATCGGTCGGCCTATCCAAGTAGATTTGCTGCAGGGCCAACTGGCCGGACAGCGCGGCCGGAGCGCTGTAGCCGGAGACATAAGCGTAGTAGTACGAGTTCCCGACGTGGTTCGACCCTTTGGCCGAATACGGGAAGTAGTTGTCGTTGTTGTAGACGATCCGGGTGGCGGAATCGCTGCCCGGGCGCGGGCTGATGTACACGGTAAGGTTCTTCCACTCGGTAGCGACACCCTGGTAGCGCGTCAGGTGGTTCCAGATGAGTTCGACACCGTTTTCGGGAATCGGGAAAGGAATCCCTGGCAGCACCGCGCCGGTTAGGGACCAGCCGTCAGCGCCGATCTTCGCCGCGGTCACGTTCGTCTTTGTATTGGCTGCGACAAAGTCGAGCTGACGACAGGTCCGGCGGCTCGGATAGACGGGCAGCTTGGTGTTGTACGTCTTGATGAGCTTGATTTGCCCCGGTGCAAGCTTGTCGGCGTACTTGTCGACGTTGCTGGCATCGATCGTAAATAGCACCTTGTCGTTACGGTACTTGTAGGCTGCCGCTTCGCTCTTACCAGCCGACCAGCCTGGGAAGGGATCTTCTCCCGTCCACGCCGGGATGACGCCATCCTTACTTCCCTGCACCTCCCCGCCCATCGGGTTAAGGTCTTTGCCAAGACGAGCGGGATCGCCCGAAGCGTGTGCCAGGCCAGCCAATGCACACAAGGACAATGCCGCTGTCGCGGTCATGGTTTTGTTCATTTCGACTCCAAGAATTTACACAGGGCGCGCTGCATGTATCTCCAGCTAACGCCCGTTGATTTAGAACGGGTAAAACCAGTGCTGATACGGAGAAACCGATTTCTTATGAATGCCATCGTCCCGCAACGCCGTCTTGGATTGCATGACGGCGTTGCGTCCAAAGTGGTACCGGATGCGCAGACAAGCTTGTCAGCTCGAAAGCGCCATCGGTGGCGACAAGGTTCATCACCGGCGGCGCGACAACGTCCGACCAGTGCCGGACGGATCGATCTGGAAGTGCATGTCCAGCCCTTCCAGGCGCCCTTCAACGACCCGCAGCGTCAACCGCGGGCTTACTCGACAGTGCCGTCGGAACGCACCCGCGCCAGCACGCTGCCGACTGCTTCGGCAACCTGGTCCGCTTCCGATTCGGTCATGACCAACGGCGGCGACAGGCACAGGCTACTGTAGTTGCAGATACGTGCGATGACGGATTTTTCACGACGAACGTAATCGGCGATCTGCAGGGCCGCGAGCGGCAGCGGTTGACGTGATGCCTTGTCGGTGACCAGTTCGATACCGATGGCCATGCCCGCCTGGCGGATTTCCCCGACACGGGGATTGTTGTGGAGGCGCGCGGACAACTGCTTTGCCAAGTAGGCGCCGATGACATTCGATCGCTCGACCAGCTTCTCCTCTTCGAGGATACGGATGTTTTCCAGCGCGACCGCGCACGCGACCGGGTGGCCACAGTACGTGTAGCCCATTGGGAAGCCGTGGTCCTTCGTGGTGACCTCGGCGATCTCGCGCGTCATGAGCACGGCGCCCAACGGGATGTAACCGCTCGAAATACCCTTCGCGGTCACCATGATGTCCGGCGTGACGCCGTAGCGTTCGGCCGCGAACCAGTTGCCGGAGCGGCCGAATGCCGTGACCACTTCATCGGAGATCAGCAGGATGCCGTGCTTCTTCAGCACAGCCGAAATACGGGGCCAGTAGTCCATCGGCGCCGGCACCATTCCGCCCACACCCATGATCGGCTCGCCGATCATGGCGGCGATGTTTTCCGCGCCAATGTCCTCGATCGTTTTCTCGAGTTCAGCGACACAGAAATCCGTACAGCTCTGGCCCTCGAACAGGTAGTTTCGGTACGCATGCGGCGGCGTCAGGTATTCCACGTGCGGCAGGTCGGGCCCCGTGCCGACGCGCGCTTCCGGGAAACCCGTGGCAGTGCCGCCGCCGTACGCGGCACCGTGGTAAGCCGTCTTGCGCGACAGGATCCACGTGCGGGTTGGCTGGCCTTTTTGCGCATGGTAGAAACGCGCGGCCTTGATCGCCGCATCGTCGCCTTCCGAGCCGCCGCTGGTGAAAAGAACGTTATCCAGCCCGGCGGGGGCCAGCGTGGCCAGCTTTTCTGCGAGCTCGATGGCGCGCTCGTGCGAATACTCCCAGAAACATGTGGCGTATTCGAGCTCCCTGATCTGGCGTGCGGCGGCTTCGGCAATCTCTTCGCGTCCGTGCCCGATTTGCGCCAGCCACAACCCGCCAGTCGCGTCGAGGTATTGGTGCCCTTCGACGTCCCACAGGTTACAGCCCTTGCCGCGCTTGAAGATGACGCGCGTTTTCTGGCTGGCTGGAAGATGCGGGTGGATCATGTGGCGATAATCCGACTGGATCAGTTGTTCGAAATTGCTCATAAAAGGCCTTTACCGTGAATGAAGACAAGCTGTTTTTTCATCACATGACTGTCACATCGGGCCAGCAACCGAACAATACCGAGTTAGCAAATTTCATTTTCGCTTTTCAAAACTGTCCTCGGCGAGAATGAAGCTTGGATCAGGAACCGGCAGCTTATCTATCCATCAAGCCCTGCACCGACATCCACTCGACGCGCTCGACGACAGTGCCCGAGTCGTAACGAGGCAATGTTCACGCAGGCAGGCCATTAAAACGAAGACATCGCGCATACCGGCGTGCGGACCTCAAGGTAACAACCGCCCCGGCCTCAGTGCCGCCTGCCAGTCTTCGACGGCCAGCTGGCGAGCATGTACGGGCATTGCTTCATGTTCCGTGATACACGTTTTACCGGCCGTCGTGCCATACTGACGTGTTGACAGATTAGATTTCAGTCATCTCGGATGAGGTCTGTGCATGCCACAGAACATGCCTGAAAAATGAAGCGATGCGATTGCGATCGCGTGCGTAAGCGCTGTCCAACGGACCCGCCATGCCACCCAGTGCGAAACGTCGTTGTTGAAGCAAACGTTGTTGGGACGCCACATTTCCCCGACGTCCCTGCATACCGATTACATCATCGGCGCATGGATTACCACAGAGAAGAGACTGTCAGCAAGTTTTAGAATACGAAAATGGCATCAGAAAAGCAGACACTTTGGCCGTCGCGCCAACGGGAGCACGTGCGTGGCAGACTGCTGGAAGCGGCTGCGGCGCTCCTGGCGGCCGGTGAAGCGATTTCGATCGGGACGGTAGCAAAAGCCGCAGGTGTGAGTAAAGGTGCCGTTCAATATCATTTTGGAACGCGGGAACAGTTGATCTCCGCACTGAACGACGTGTACCTCCGGGATTTCGAAGAGGGCTTGTCTGCCGCGGATGAATCAGCCCCGCCCGCCTTGCAATATGCTCGCCTGTGGCTGAATGCTCCGACCGATGCGGACACGAAACGGTGGCGTGGACAATTGGTTGCCAACATGTTGGAGCCTAATGTTGCAGCGCGCTGGCGTGAGCGCGTTAAAGTCGAACGCGCGAAGGATGGGGTTTCGAACGCGCATGCACTGTTGGTTCGACTAGCTGCGGATGGCTTGTGGCTTTCCGACCTGGTCGATACCTACGAAATCAGCCCGAGCGAACGCAAGCAAATCGAGCAGCTGATGATCGAGTTGTTGAATCACCCGTAGATGAAGGCTTCACCCATCACAGCCAGTTTCGTTCATTCCGAGTTGCTTTCACTCCCTCACACACGTGAGTGCTGCTAGAACGACCACAAGCCACCCGAAATATATTTCCCAAAAGCATTTCCCGGCCACTTCTCAGGTGTCCGATGATGCCTGTCCGACACCGCAACGTTTTGGACACAAGCGTGCGGGATCTGGCTCAGGATGACCGGCATGCGTGCAGCAAGCAGCTTTAACGTAATATGAGCACCACGACATAGGTATCCCAAGGCAGCCACTACAGTGTCGCCGAGCATAACCGCTGCACCCGGACTTGGTGAACGAACAAGCGCCTCACCTCATCATGCCCTCGTCAAGCTTGACATGAGCTCTTGGCTCATTGCTCAGGTTTTGTGGGCCTGTCAGCAACACTCCATATTTCTTAAAGTCCAGTTTCATATATCCAAATGATTCGCCGACAAGTTTGATTTACAGTACGAGGCAGCCAACAATACGATCGTATTGCGGCGCGTGCCTGCTTAATCGACTTTGTGTAATCGCCGTCTGTCAAGTATTACTGCAGACCTCGCCTCGCTTCACAAATCGCCGCCACGCGTTTGAAGACGCCGCGGACACGCTGGTTCACTGCATGCCGAGATTTTCAGGAAAACCTGCGTAAGCATCAACAACTGCTTTGACTACTGATGGTTTTTTAAATTGAGACACGTATGAAAAAAACAAAATCCGTTGTACAGCGATATTTAACCGACTTCAGCGTCATAGCGGGAGTTTCGATTGGCCTTGTCGGCTGTCTGACTTTACATGATCAAGCCAGCGCCGCTCCCGATAGCGATTGGCGCGTTGTAAACGGTTCATTCGACGGCTGGCATTATGGTGCGACTTCCCAGATCAACGACGGTAATGTGTCGAAACTGGGACTGGCCTGGTCCGCCGACATCCCTTCGCCTGTGGGTCTGGTCGGAACACCTATCGTCGTCGATGGCGTGGTATATCAAAGCGGCCCCGGCGGCATTGTCTACGCCAATGACGTCCGGACAGGTCGATCTAAATGGATATTTTCCCCAGATAATCAATATGCTGAGGATCTTTCGTTC
This sequence comes from Massilia sp., assembly GCA_045810485.1. Lineage (GTDB taxonomy): Bacteria > Pseudomonadota > Gammaproteobacteria > Burkholderiales > Burkholderiaceae_D > Telluria. Next base: position 25,739 of record JBJMVU010000098.1, read on the forward strand.
GTCGCCTTCTGGGCCATGCGACATAACCGTGGGCTGACGGCTGACGAACACAATGTGTATGTGGCTTCGGGAAATTGTAAGCTGTTTGCGATCGACAGGAAGACGGGCAAACAGCAGTGGAGCGTAAAAGCCTGTGACCCCAAAGAGCCTTATGGGATTACAGCTGCTCCGACTGTGGGAGGCGGCATGGTATTTATCGGCAACTCGAACGCCGATATGAATACATCACGAGGTTTTATCAGCGCGTTTGATGCCAAAACGGGGAAATTCCTGTGGCGGTTTTATACGCGGCCTGGGGACCCCAAAAAGCCTTTCGAAAGCGAGACCGTGAAAACCGCCTCGGCTACCTGGGGTAAAAACTACTGGCCTGCTTCCATAGGCGGCGCACAGGTCTGGGACAGCATGACCTACGATGCCGAGCTAGGCCTCCTGTTCTTCGGAACCAATGGTGCGCTCCCCCACAATCCGCTCGAGCGGGGCGTCGGTACCGGGGATGAGTTGTTTTCCTCAGCCATCGTTGCCGTCGATGCCAAGACCGGCAAATATGTCTGGCATTACACCACCGTGCCCCACGACGGCTGGGAGCTCTCGGCTTGCTCCCCAATTCAGATCGCAGAACTTCCGGTCGACGGCAAGAAGACGCGCGTGATCATGCAGGCCCCGAAAAACGGCTTCCTCTATGTGCTTGACGCCCGAACAGGCAAATTCATCTCTGCCGGCCAGATTGCTGCCCAAAACTGGACCAAAGGTATCGATCCAAAAACCGGGCGGCCTATTCCCAATCCTGACGCCCAATATTGGAATCGCCCTGGTCAGGAAACGCTCATGATCCCTGGCACGAACGGTGCACGCAGCTGGGAGCCCATGTCTTACAGCCCGAAGTCGTCGTTGGTGTATATCCCGACGCGGACAATGGCAACCCGATATACGAAAGACGGTTCCTACGACTGGTACTACCCGCTTCATAAGGACGCGTCCGTGAAAGCGGAGGGACAACTGGTTGCCTGGGATCCGATCAAGCAAAAAGAGGTCTGGAAATTTGTCCGACCATCGACCCATAACGGCGGCGTCATGGCAACGGCGGGAAATCTCGTCTTCCAAGGCACGGTCGAGGGAAGTTTCGATGCGTTCGACGCGACGACCGGGAAGAAGCTGTGGTCCTTCCAGGGGGATGGCGCAATCATGGGCGCTCCTTCGACTGCGGTGGTAGATGGGGTCCAGTACATTTTCGTCGCCAGCGGAGACAACGGGGCTTCGGCGCAGACCCACTCGGCTGGGGCGTTCAATTCAAGCCCCACCACACAAGGACCTCCGCGGCTTCTTGCATTCCGTTTAGGTGGCACGCAGAGCCTGGACAAGAAACCTGGATACGCCGAGGTCAAGCTGGAGAATCCATGGCGGCCCCGGCAGGCGGCATCCCTGGTTTTGCGCGGAAAGGAAGTCTTTGACAAGCACGGATGCGAGCTCTGTCATGGAGTGGACGCTGTTCAGGCTGGACGCGACATTCCAGATCTGCGCAAGGCATCGGAAGCAACGTTCGCTGCTATGCCCATCATTCTCAAAGGCGCGCTGCGGCCACGCGGCATGCCTGGATTCTCGAACATTTCTGAAAAAGATGTTGTCGCCCTTCAAGCCTATCTGACCGAACAAGCGTGGGAAGGGTATGAGGCGCAATCTGCAAACGACAAGCGGTAATTTTGGTAAGCACCGCACCATTGAACGAATGTCCAAACCTTAAAAGGCGAATATTATGCGCTGGAGCATCCAACTTCCCGGTTCACATCCTGTCGACAAGCAGCTGGAGGTCATCGAACTGGCAGACAAACTTGGTTTTCATGCCTACTACTTCAATGATGAGATCTATCATTACGATATTTTCAACGTCATGACCCAAGCCGCCTTGAGGACGAAGAATATTCGCCTCGTGGCTGTCACGAATGTGGTTGTCAGGGACCCGGTCTATCTCGGGCAACAGCTCATGTCGCTGGATATGCTCTCCAACGGACGTGTCGAAGCGCTTTACTCAATTGGCAACGTATCGATGCTCAAACAGTTCGGCGTCGATTTGGCCAATCTGCGCACGATCGGTCGCCTGCGGGAAGCACAGCAGGTATTGAGAACTTTCCTCGATACTTCAAAGGTCACTTTCGAGGGCAAATTCTACAATTACTCCGGAATCACGACGTCGGTACGGAAGGTACAGGAGTCTATCCCGCTTCAAATGGGTGGAATCAAAGGTCCGAAAACCTTCGAACTGGCTGCAGAAGTTTCGGATGGGCTTTTGACCGGGCTGCTCTATTCACGCGAAGCGCTGCGGTACGCCGCAGAGCACTTTGCCGTCGGCGTCGCGAAAGGCGGCCGAGACCGTTCAACATTGAGCTTGGGTGCTGGCTGCATCGGCACGATCGCGCCCGACGGTAACGCTGCCCGCAAGGTGGCACGAACGATCGGCGCATTCTATCTTCCGGCGCTGGGTGACGATGCCGCCGTAAAACACGGGATCGATCCCAGCCGTCTGGCTCCGATTCGCGAAGCATTCCAGCGGGGTGATATCAAGGGGGCCATCGAGATGACACCAAATGATATTTCCGAGTCGCAGATTCTTCCCGCTGGTTCACCCGAGGAAGTCATCCAACAGTTGCGCGTCATCGAAGAGGAAGGCTACGATCATATCTGTATCGACCTGATCGATCCTGCAGGTGTGAAAAACATGACCGGCGTCGACGTTGGCGGGGTCCCGGATGCATTGCAGCAGGTTCAGCTTCTGCACGACAAGGTCATGCCGGCCTTTAACTAGGAAACGCGCAGACCTCGACGATGTAACTCAACCGTGTCCCGGTGCCGTGACCGATAGCGCCTATCGTGAGCTTTCGGTCTCATACGGCTTCGGTCCACGGCCATAACATGATCATGGATTCGATATGTCCTTAGATAAAAAAACACTCATCGGCGTTGTTGGTGGAACCGGCAAACTGGGATTTGCCCTGGCACGGCGCTGGGCCAAGGCAGGGTATCCGGTCATCATTGGATCCCGTACCGAGGAAAAGGCACGTGCTGTTGCGGCAGAGCTGAGCGCCGAGCTCGGTCAGCAGATCGATTCGGCTGCCAACCCGGAAGCCGCTGCACGTGCGTCCCTGGTGGTCGTCACCGTCCCCTATTCCGCCCAAGCGGAAACGCTGCATGAAATCCGCGCAAACGTCATTGGGAAAATCGTGGTGGACACCACGGTGCCTTTACAGCCGCCAAAGGTCATGCGTGTTCAACTTCCTGAAGAGGGCAGCGCCGCCAAGTGTGCCCTGGCGGTGTTGGGCGAGGATGTGAGACTCGTCAGCGCGTTTCACAGCGTGGCGGCGCACAAGCTCGCGACGGATGCAGAAATCGCATGCGACGTGATGGTTTTTGGTGACGACAAGGATGCGCGCGCAGCGGTGGTTCAACTGGCCGACGACGCTGGCTTGCGCGGCATCCATGCAGGAGCCTTGTGCAATGCCGTCGCGGCCGAGGCGCTTACCTCGATCCTCATATTCGTGAACAAGACCTACGCAGTCGATGGGGCTGGCATTCAGTTCACCGGTGATCTCATCATCCCGCGCGAGGACGTGTGACCAGCATTCAGATCAACAGCCTGGAAGGCGTCGGTGACCTGGCGCCTGGCGATAATCTGGCGTCGCTCATACTGGACGCGATGGCGGGCAATCGTCTCGAACCGGCACAAGGCGATGTCCTGGTGATCGCGCAAAAAGCGGTTTCCAAGGCTGAAAACCGGTTCGTCAGCCTCGATTCTGTTGTTCCCTCCGCGCAGGCGCTTGCCCTGGCGGTCGAGACAGGCAAGGACCCACAGCTGATCGAGGTGATCCTGTCCGAATCCAGCGCGGTGGTGCGTGCCTGCCCAGGTGTGCTTATCGTTCGCCATCGCAGCGGGCACGTGATGGCGAACGCCGGCGTGGATTTTTCGAACCTGATGCCGAGTGAAACTGGACGGCGCGTGCTGTTATTGCCCGAGAACGCTGATGCCTCGGCGAATCGGCTTCGTACTGCCCTGCTCGAGGCTTGCGGAATAGAGCTCGGCATCGTCATTTCCGACAGCTTTGGCCGTCCTTGGCGCAACGGCGTGACCAACGTTGCCATTGGCGCTGCCGGCGTTCCTGCTTTGCTCGACAAGCGCCAGCAGCCTGATCTTTATGGAAGGTTATTGGAAGTCACCCAGGTGGCTGTGGCTGACCTGCTGGCCAGCGCCGCTGGGCTCGCCATGGGCGAAGGGAACGAGGGCAATCCGTTCATTCATATTCGGGGCCTTCCGACCGGTTACAGCGGCTTGGTAGGGAAACACACCAACGCGTCCGCCCTGGTGCGGCCGCCGGAACAGGATTTATTCCGATGAACAGCTCAGTTGTAGTCGTTACCGGCGGGGTCGGCGGCGCCAAGCTTGCCTTGGGTTTGGAGCGCATCCTGCCGCATGGCAGCTTGACGATCGTGGTCAACACGGGCGATGACTTCGATCATCTGGGATTGCGCATTTGCCCGGATATCGATACGACGCTTTATACACTGTCAGGCCTGGCAAATCGTGAGCTGGGCTGGGGCAGGCAAGACGAAAGCTGGCATTTCATGGAAACGCTCGAGGCCTTGGGCGGCGACGCCTGGTTCAACCTCGGCGACCGGGACCTCGCCCTGCATGTATTGCGTACACGGGCGCTGGCCAGCGGTCAGACACTGTCCGGCTTTACCGCTGGCGTCGCCGATCGGCTGGGAATATCCGCCCGTATCCTCCCCGCTACCGACGACCGTGTGGCAACAGAGGTAGCAACCAACGAAGGCACCCTGGCGTTTCAGGATTATTTCGTGCGCCTGCGCTGTCAGCCCATCGTCTCCTCGCTTGCGTATCGCGGCGCTGAACTTGCTGCTCCCGCCCCCGGCGTACTGGAAGCGCTGAGCGATCCTAATTTGGCCATGATCATCATCGCCCCATCCAATCCGTACCTCAGCATTGAACCGATCCTTGCGATCCCCGGCATTCGGCAGGCGCTCCTCAAGCGCAGCGTACCGGCGATCGCGGTCACTCCGGTCATCCAGGGCGAAGCTGTCAAGGGTCCTACCGCAAAAATCATGTCAGAACTCGGCGTTCAGCCCTCCGCCTTGACGGTTGCCCAGCATTATGACGGGCTGATCGATGGCTTCCTGCTCGACACCCGTGATGCCAGCCTGCTCGGCGAGTTGCCAATGGCCGGCGCGATGGCGGATACCCTGATGCAAACCCTTGAAGACCGCGAACGGGTGGCGCGTGCCGCCCTCGCCTTGGGGCATTCCTTGAACAGCGGTACTGGGGAGAAGGCGCCATGACTTGTTGGGCTCTAGTGCCGGTAAAGGCACGCGTCAACTGCAAGACGCGACTTGCAGGCGTGCTGACTCCAGAACAACGGCTGGCACTAGTGCGCAAGGTGCTTGCGCACGTGCTTGCTACTTTGCAGAGCATCCCGCGCATCGACCATGTTGCTGTAGTCAGCCCGGAGCGGGATTGGATTCCAGACTCCATCGAGGTGTTGCCCGAGAAGGGAAGCGACCTCAACACTAGCCTGACATGTGCTGTTGCCATGGCGCGCGCCCGCGGCGCAAGCCAGATTCTCATCCTGCATTCGGATCTTCCGTACGTCAGTGTCGCAGACATCGAGACGCTGCTGGATAGTGCGGAAACCGCAGGCATTGCACTCGCACCCGACGAGCTGCACGAGGGTACCAATGGCTTGTGCTTCCCGGGAGGCCAGCCCTTCCCCCTTCAATTTGGAGCTTGCAGCTTTCCAGCCCATCTCGCCAGTGCGCGTTTGCTGCAGTACAACCCGGCCGTGGTCGAGACCCTGGGCCTGGGTTTTGACCTGGACAGTTCGGCCGACCTGCAGAAATACGACAATCGCTCCGCGTCTCCCAGTGAAAACAATGGGGACGCGGACCATGCCACGACATATGGAGCCTACCAGTGAATCTTCTCGACCTTGCAACCGCAGACACCTTCGATATCGACGCGCTGCTCGACAGTCCGCTGGATGACATCTTGAAGCAGGCTGAACAACTTACCCTGGCTGGCCACGGCAGCCGGATCACCTATTCCCCCAAGGTATTCATCCCGTTAACGCAGCTGTGCCGTGATGTCTGCCACTATTGCACCTTCGCGAAAGCGCCAAAGGCCGTTCAGCGGCCCTATCTGAGCATCGAAGAAGCCGTTTCCATCGCCAAGGCCGGGGTGGCCGCGGACTGCCACGAAGCCCTGTTCACGCTCGGCGACAAGCCCGAGTTGCGTTACGAGGCAGCTCGCGAAGCCTTGGCCGAAATGGGCTATGCCACCACACTGGAATACCTCGAAGCCGCAGCAAAGGCGGTGTACGAAGCCACCGGCCTGCTCCCACATCTGAATCCCGGGTTGATGAGCAGGGATGAGATGATCCGCTTGCGCAAAGTATCCGCTTCAATGGGAATTATGCTGGAAAGTAATGCCCAGCGCTTGTGCGCCCGAGGTGGCCCTCACTACGGTTCTCCCGACAAAGACCCGGCTGCCCGTCTGGAAACGATTCGCCTTGCTGGTGAGCTGAGCATCCCGTTTACCACGGGACTCCTGATCGGCATCGGCGAGACGCGCGGGGAACGCATCAGCAGCCTGCTCGACCTGCGCGCGCTGCATCGACAGTACGGGCATATTCAGGAGATCATCATCCAGAATTTCCGGGCCAAGGCTGGAACCAACATGGCCGGCGCGCCGGAACCTTCGCTGGAAGAGCACCTGTGGACAATTGCTGTCGCGCGCCTCATCTTCGGTCCCGACATGAGCATCCAGGCGCCACCGAATCTTCAGCCCGATACGCTGCCTGCCCTGTTGCGCGCTGGAGTCAATGATTGGGGCGGGATCTCGCCGGTAACGAAGGACCACGTGAATCCCGAGCGGCCGTGGCCGCACCTGGACACGCTGCGCGATGAAACCGTCGCTGCCGGCCGCCACCTGCTTCCCCGTCTTGCGCTTGGTGCGCGTTATGCCCTGGACCTCGACCGCTGGGTCGACCCCAGCCTGCATGCAAGCATCCGTCGCCGCAGCGATGCATTCGGCCTTGCACGGGGCACGGAGTGGTTCGCGGGCGCCGCCAATCCAGTCCCAGCCGCTGCCAAACGATGGTTGGGCAGTTCTCCTCCCGCCATCGGCCACAGCGCCGGCTTGACCCGCATCCTGGACCGTGCCTGGCAAGGCACAACCCTGGACAAGGACGACATCGTCCGTTTGTTCGAAACGGAAGGCACTGAACTGAGTGCGGTATTGCATGCGGCCGATGCCTTGCGCCATGAGGCGGTGGGCGACACGGTCACGTATGTCATCAATCGCAATATCAATTACACGAATATCTGCAGTTATCGCTGTGGGTTTTGTGCCTTTGCCAAAGGCCAGGGCGGCAAGGCGAAAGAGCTGCGCGGACCAGCCTATTTGCTCGACATGGAGGAAGTAGCGCGCCGGGCGCAGGAAGCCTATGATGCGGGCGCGTCGGAAGTCTGCCTCCAGGGGGGTATTCATCCAAGCTTCACAGGCCATACCTACCTGGAGATCGTAAGGGCGGTGAAAAAGGCGGTGCCGAACATTCACGTCCATGCATTCTCTCCGCTTGAGATCCATCACGGCGCGGACACGCTTGGCATGCCCTTGGCCGATTATCTCAGCATGCTGAGAGACGCGGGACTGGCCAGTCTGCCGGGCACCGCCGCCGAGATTCTTCACGACGACGTGCGACGACTCATCGCCCCGGACAAGCTCGATACCGACGGGTGGCTGGAAGTGATCGCCGAAGCGCATAAAGTGGGACTGCGCACGACGTCCACCATCATGTTCGGGCACGTCGAGCAGCCTGGACATTGGGCCGATCACCTGTTGCACTTGCGACGCCTGCAGGAGCGCAGCGGCGGGATCACTGAATTCGTCCCTCTGCCGTACGTGCACATGGAAGCCCCCTTGTGGCGCAAGGGTCTCTCCCGGTCAGGCCCCACGTTTCGTGAAGCGGTGCTGATGCACGCGGTTGGCCGCCTGACGCTTTTCCCCCATATCAAGAACGTACAGACTTCGTGGGTGAAGATGGGCCTGGAAGGCGCAGTTTTCAGTCTTCAGGCTGGCGCAAACGACCTCGGGGGAACGCTGATGAACGAGTCCATTACCCGCGCGGCGGGCGGCATCAATGGACAGGAGCTCGGTTTCGCCGAAATGGAACGATTGGCCGGTACGATCGGCCGGCCCAGCCAGCAGCGTACCGCCTTGTACGAACCGCGCAATATTTCCGCCGTCAGACAGGGGCAACAGGCGCCGGTTGCATGTGGGCGCCCAGTGCATTTCCTGGCGCAATCGCGCTGACATCAGCACAAGGCAGGGATTGCGGACCGGCGCGATCCCTACCGTCGTCCACGCAAACCACAGACCGCCTTACGTACTAGCGGTAGTTTGTTGAACCAGGCATGATGTCCTGCTGTCCAATCCACAGGAGGGTTGCTCATCATGTCCGCTCGTTTGCCCTGTCCGCCTGCACCGGGACCGTTGGAAGAGTTTGCGGTGCAATTCGATCCCTTGTTCCATACGCTCGCGCAGCGTCACGGCTTTCGCACCTATCTGGCCGGGCTGCTGATGCCACGCGATCGATCCAAGACGCTCACTGCGCTGGTGGGGGCCGAACCACTGGTCCAGTCACAGGCGGCCGAGGTACAGCGCCTGCAATTCTTTTTGTCCGAAGCGGGCTGGAACGCGGACGCGATTACGGCGCAACGGCTTGCGCTGCTGATGCACGCCGAAGACAGCGCACCATCGGGCAGCACGCCTGGCCCAGGGCAAGCGGGATCCGTCGTTCCGCACCAAACCCCACATCGCCCTGGAATTGGTTGAAAAGGCACGGACAGCGGGTATCGAATTCGAGGCGATCGTGGCGGACTGCTGGTATGGGGAGAACAAGGAACTCGAAATGGCGTTGCGTGATCGCGGGCTCCCGCATGTGCTGGCCAGGTGCGGCAATGCCACAGGTGGCTGGGCGCTCGCGGAGGATGCTTTCACGTTCAGGGAAGCGGCGCAAAACGTGCCGAAAAGCGCCTGGCACGCGGTCCAGCGGCGCTTCCGCGACGGTCATGTCGAACTCTGGTGGGCCGCCGAACTGACCTTGGCCGGCTATGGTCCTGGCAAGCCGGGGCGCGCCGTCTGCGCCACGACCGACCTGAACACACTGCCCGAAATTTCGACTTGGTATCTGACCACCAATCTGACACGTGAACAGACTCCGTTATCGGAAATCGTACGCCTCTACGGGCTGCGCAACTGGGTCGAACAAAGCTACAAGCAAATGAAGGGCGAACTGGGCTGGGCCGATGTCATGGTCCGCAAGGATCACGCCATTCGCCGCCATTGGGAGCTCGTGTGCTGCGCATTTGTCTTTTGCTCGTGGTATGCAGACTGCCGCTGGCGTGTCAGCGACGAAATGCGGCATCCCGACAGGATCGCGCCGCCGTCAACGCGGCGGGGGAAAATCGACGCCGTGAAAACGACGCCGTGCTGGACCCGGTCGCCGCGCGCGGTGAGGGCCTGGCTGGCCCCGGCGCACTGGCTGGCGCGTTGCTGGGCTGCGTTCTCCGCAA
>JBJMVU010000099.1:0-2206 GCA_045810485.1 Massilia sp.
CGGAGTCGCTGGGCGCGATCTCGCTGGCCGGCCGCGAGCGCCTGGACAACCTGATCTTCGTCGTCAACTGCAACCTGCAGCGCCTGGACGGTCCGGTGCGCGGCAACGGCAAGATCATCCAGGAACTGGAAGCGGACTTCCGCGGCGCCGGCTGGAACGTCGTCAAGGTCATCTGGGGCCCGGGCTGGGACGACCTGCTGGCCAAGGACAAGAACGGCATCCTGCAGCGCGTGATGATGGAAACCGTCGACGGCGAATACCAGAACTACAAGGCCAAGGACGGCGCGTACGTGCGCAAGCACTTCTTCGGCAAGCACCCCGAGCTGCTGAAGATGGTCGCGAACATGACCGACGACGACATCTGGCGCCTGACCCGCGGCGGCCACGACCCGCACAAGATCTACGCGGCCTTCAAGAACGCCCAGGAAAACAAGGGCACCCCGACCGTGCTGCTCGTGAAGACCGTCAAGGGCTTCGGCATGGGCAAGTCGGGCGAGGCGCGCAACACCGCGCACCAGACCAAGAAACTGGACGACGAGGCGATCCGCGAAATGCGCGACCGTTTCGCCATCCCGATCCCGGACGACAAGCTGGCCGAGATCCCGTTCTTCAAGCCGTCCGACGACGCGCCTGAAATGAAATACCTGCACGAGCGCCGCAAGGCCCTCGGCGGCTACCTGCCGCAGCGCCGCCAGCAGGCCGACGAGAAGCTGGCCGTGCCGGCGCTGTCGACCTTCAAGGCCGTCACCGACCCGACCGCGGCCGGCCGCGAGATCTCGACGACGCAAGCCTACGTGCGTACCCTGACCACGCTGCTGAAGGACCAGAACCTGGGCCAGCGCATCGTCCCGATCCTGGTCGACGAATCGCGTACGTTCGGCATGGAAGGCCTGTTCCGCCAGATCGGCATCTTCAACCAGCAGGGCCAGTTGTACGAGCCGGTCGACAAGGACCAGGTGATGTACTACCGCGAAGACAAGGCGGGCCAGATCCTGCAAGAGGGTATCAACGAAGCGGGCGGCATGTGCTCGTGGATCGCCGCGGCGACGTCGTACTCGACGAACAACCGCGTGATGATCCCGTTCTACACGTACTACTCGATGTTCGGCCTGCAGCGCGTGGGCGACCTGGCCTGGCTGGCCGGCGACATCCGCGCCCGCGGCTTCCTGATGGCCGGTACGGCCGGCCGCACGACGCTGAACGGCGAAGGCCTGCAGCACGAAGATGGCCACAGCCACGTCTTCGCGGCGACCATCCCGACCTGCGTCCCGTACGACCCGACGTATGCGCACGAAGTGGCGGTGATCATCCAGGACGGCCTGCATCGCATGGTGGAGAAGCAGGAGGATGTGTTCTACTACATCACCATCATGAACGAGAACTACGAGCAGCCGGGCCTGAAGCCGGGTACGGAAGAGGGCATCATCAAGGGCATGTACCTGCTGCAGGAAGGCGAGAAAAACGCCAAGCTGCGCGTGCAACTGATGGGCTCCGGCACCATCCTGCGCGAGTCCGTGTTCGCCGCCGAGCTGCTGAAGAACGACTGGGGCGTCGCCGCCGACGTGTGGTCGTGCCCGTCGCTGACGCTGCTGGCCCGCGACGGCCAGGACGCCGACCGCTGGAACCTTACGCACCCGCTTGATGCGCCGCGCGTGCCGTACGTGACCCAGCTGCTGCAGGGTTCCGAAGGCCCGATCGTCGCGACGACCGACTACATGCGCCTGTTCGCCGAGCAGATCCGCGCCTATATCCCGAGCGGCCGCACGTACAAGGTCCTGGGCACCGACGGCTTTGGCCGTTCGGACACCCGCGCCAAGCTGCGCGAGTTCTTCGAGGTGAACCGTCACTACATCACGGTCGCCGCGCTGAAGTCGCTGGCCGAAGAAGGCAAGATCGACGCGAAGGTGGTGGCGGAAGCGATCGCCAAGTACGGCATCGATCCGAACAAGCCGAATCCTGTGACCCAGTAATGCTCCAGCGCTCGCGCGCTGAAAGCGTCGTCCCCGCGAAGGCGGGGACCCAAGTTTGCTTGCGTGGCTAACCACGTAAAATTGGGCCCCTGCCGTCGCAGGGGCGACGTATGATTGAGCCAACGATAAGAATACGGAGCTAACACACTATGAGCATTGTGGAAGTCAAAGTCCCCGACATCGGTGACTTCAAGGAAGTCGAAATCATCGAGCTGATGGTCAAGCCGGGCGACACG
>JBJMVU010000100.1:0-4526 GCA_045810485.1 Massilia sp.
GAACTCGTAGCCGTAGATGCCGGCGGCGAGGGCGGCGTCCGTCGTGCCCTGGATCGACGTGAGGGTGGACGACCACGCATTCATGATCTGCACGGCCTTGTCGGCATAGGCCGTGTCGCCCGAGATCTTCCAGCGCAGGGCGCAGGCATAGGCTGCGGCCACGTCGTTGAACAGGGTGCCGTAGTTCTCGCTGTGCGTGCCGTCGTAGCCGCGGTACACGATGGTCTGCGGGTGCGGCGTGTACGACAGGCTCGCGTGCGAATTATTGGTCAGGATAGTCCAGCTGCCGGACCATGGCGACGTCGTGTACTTCGCTTTCATCCGGTCGAAGTCCGCCTGGGTGTGCAGCAGTCCCGGGTGCACGAAGGCCGTGGCGGCGCCGGTGCCGCTCATCGTGCCGGTGGCGAGCACGCGCGTGGCCGGGGCATCGGCGCCGCCGCCCGCGCCGCAGCCGGCGAGCGCGAAGGCACCGAGGCCAAACAGGAAGTTGCGGCGTCCCAGCTCCGCGCGCGATACGTCGTCGGGCGCGTCGGCCGGGGTCAGGCCGGGGGCATTGCGGTCGTGCGGTTCCATTCTTTTCATGCGTCGTCTCCATGCCGTGCAGGCGTGTGTTGAACTGCGATCGAAGGGTGCTGCCGTACTGCCGCGCCGATGCTAGCATGGATGCGGGCCCTGTTGTTATCGTTAACCACGACTTTGATCAAACCGCTGACATGTCCAAAACATATCCGTTTCGATAAAAAAGGCATGCCTGCGGCGGCGTCTGCGCCGTTATGATGTGCCGGTATCGTAGGGCGTAGCGTGAGCATCGCCCGGAGAAGTCTTGACAACTTTCCCTTTTGTGCTATAAATGGAGAAGTTATCGATACCAAAATCTATCAAACGACAAGCCCGGCGGCGCGAGCCGCAAGCACGGGCGAAGGAGACGATCCGTTGTTCACGTTACGTGCGTTGGCGCGCCGCTGCGTTGCGCCGCTTGCCGTCCTGTTGGGGTGCCTGGCCGCCGGGGCGGCCCACGCCGATGGGAGTCGGTTGCAGGTGCACCCGTTCCCGAATCCGATCCGCTATTCCCACCACAACGACGATTACACGGTGCGCGTGCGCGTGCCCGGCGGGCAGTGGCAGGACCTGTACGAATACAACGTCAAGGTCGACCTCGACAAGCCGCAGGATGCGGCCATGGTCTACTTCAATTTCGACGGCGCGGTGGAAGTGGCGGTCCAGAAGAACAACGGCGCCTTCTCCAGGGTCGTGGTGCGTCCGGATGCGAAGGGCGTCAAGCCGGTCGTCCGCGACGGCGTCGCGTACTTCACGTTGCGCCGGCCGGAGAACCTGAGCGTGGAGTTCGACGACGACCGCCTGCACAACCTGCACGTGTTCACGCACGCGATCCGCGCCGACATGCCGGCGGCGCCGGCGAACCTGTCGGCGAACGACATCGGCACGGGCGTCGCACCCGACTTCACGCAGCCCGTGGTGTTCTTCGGGCCCGGCATCCACAACGGCGACTTCCGCCTGCGCTCGCACACCAGGGTGTACATCCACGGCGCCGCGATCCTCAAAAGCCCGCTCGTGATCGACGGCGTCGAGGACGTGAAGGTGATCAGCGACGGCCTGTTCGTCGGCACCGACGTGGCGACCATCCGGAATGCGCGCAACGTCGAGATCGACGGGCCGATCGCCATCAACCAGCCGCACGGGACGATGCGCTGCATCACGTCGCAGGATCTCGTCGAAACGAACATCCGCACGATCGGGGCCGGCCAGTGGTCGGACGGCCTGGGCCACTTCGCCTGCGAGCGCGTGACGATCGCGGACAGCTTCGTGCGCACGTCGGACGACTGCCTGACGTTCTACAACCACCGCTGGGACATCTGGGGCAATACGCGCGACGTCCAGGTGAAGGACACGACGCTGTGGGCCGACATCGCGCACGCCGTCATGATCGGCATCCACGGCAATACGCCGACGCCGGCACATCCGCAGAGCGAGGTGCTGGAACGGCTGCGCTTTTCCAATCTCGACATCCTCGACCACGACGAGGACGACCCGGAATACGAGGGCGCTTTGGGCATCATGGCCGGTGACGACAACCTGGTGCGCGACGTCGTGTTCGAGGACATCCGCGTCGACCGCATCGAGGAAGGGAAGCTGTTCAACCTGAAGATCGCGTACACGGCCAAATACAACACGAGCCCGGGCCTGGGCATCGAGAACGTCACCCTGCGTAACATCCATTACACGGGCAAGGGCGCGCCGAGCGCCGCCGCCATCACGGGCCGCGACGCGGCGCGCAAGGTGAAGAACGTGACGATCGAGAACGTGACCGTGGGCGGCAAGCGCCTCACGGCGCCGGAAGCGGGGCTGCTCGAGGTGAACGGGTTCGTCGACGGCCTGCGCTTCCGCTGAAACCGAGAAGGGATGAAATCAATGACATCAACGAACATTATCGCGGCCGTGCTGTTGGCCACCGCGGCACTGCCGGCACTGGCCGCCCAGCCGAAACCGGCGGAGTGGGAACAGCCGGACGTGGTCGCGGTCAACCGCGAGCCGATGAAGGCGACGTTCTTCAATTTCGAATCGCGCGAGAAGGCGCTGGCCGGCGACAAGGCCGCCTCGCAGTACTTCCTGTCGCTGGACGGCACGTGGTCGTTCGCTTACTCGGCCACGCCGGAAAAGCGCCCGAAGGATTTCTACAAGCTGTCGTACGACGTGAGCAAATGGGGCCGCATCCAGGTGCCCGGCATGCTGCAGGCGCAGGGCTACGGCAAGCCGATCTTCACGAACATCCGCTATCCGTTCCCGGCCAACGAGCCGTTCATCCCGCATGACCTGAACGAGGTGGGCTCGTACCGCCGCGACTTCGACGTGCCCGCCGGGTGGAACGGCCGCGACGTGTTCCTGCAGATCGGCGCGGCCGGCGCCGCCTATTATGTGTGGGTCAACGGCCAGCGGGTCGGCTATTCGGAGGATTCCAAGCTGCCCGCCGAATTCGACCTGACCCGTTACGTGCACGCGGGCCGCAACACGATCGCCATCGAGCTGTATCGCTGGGCGGACGGCTCGTACCTGGAAGACCAGGACTTCTGGCGCGTCAACGGCATCGAACGCAGCGTGTACGTGTACGCCGAGCCGAAGACGCGGCTGCGCGACTACCGCGTCACGGCGGGCCTGGACAAGACCAGTTACCGCGACGGCCGTTTCGAACTCGTCGCCGACATCGCCGGTGCGCCGGCCAGGGTCGACGTCGAGGCGCGCGTGCTGGACGGCGCGCGTGAAGTCTTGCGCGTGAAGGGCTCGGCGGGCGCGGACCGCAAGGCGGTGCTGGCGGGCGCGATACCGGCCGTGAAATCGTGGTCGGCCGAGACGCCGAACCTGTACACGCTGCTCGTCGAGGTGACGGATGCGCAGGGCCGCCTGGTTTCGGCGACGTCGCGCCGCATCGGCTTCCGCACGGTGGAAATCGCGGACGGCGAAGTGCGCGTCAACGGCAGGCGCGTGATGATCAAGGGCGTCAACCGCCACGAGCACGACCCGGTCACGTACCGCGTGATGTCGGTGGAATCGATGCGCAAGGACATCGAACTGATGAAGCGCGCGAACGTGAACGCCGTGCGCGCATCGCACTACCCGAACGATCCGCGCTGGTACGACCTGGCCGACGAATACGGCCTGTACATCATGGACGAGGCGGACCTCGAATCGCACGGCTACATGGAGAAGGGCGACCAGGCGGGCGATCCGCAGAAGCGGGCGGCCATCCAGCTGGGCTACAAGCCGCACTGGCGCATCGCCCACCTGGACCGCGTCTCGCGCATGGTGGAACGCGACAAGAATTCGCCGTCGGTCATCTTCTGGTCGCTGGGGAACGAGGCCGGCACGGGGCCGAACTTCGAGAACGCGGCCGCATGGATCCGCAAGAACGACCCGACGCGCCTGATCAGCTACCTGGGCCACGGCACCATCGGCGAGGAACACCTGCCGAACGCCTACGTCGACATCTACGCGCCCATGTACGACGACATCGAGAAGATGGCAGACTACGCGCTCGATCCGAACTTCCGCCAGCCGATGATCCAGTGCGAATACGCCCACGCGATGGGCAATTCGCTGGGCAACCTGGAGGATTACTGGCGGGTCATCCGCGCGCACCGCAAGCTGCAGGGCGGCTTCGTGTGGGACTGGGTCGACCAGAGCATCATCGCCAAGGACGACAAGGGCCGCACGTACTGGGCGTCTGGCTTCGACCTGAATCCGGAGCGGGGCGACAACAGCGTCGTCGGCGACGGCGTCGTGCGCTCGGACCGCACGCCCGATCCGGAGTACTACGAACTGCAGAAGGTGTATTCGCCCGTCGTGTTCGAAGGCGATCCGGCGGCAGGCAGCATCGAGGTCGTGAACCGCTACGATTTCCGCGACCTGTCGCATCTCGCGTTCGACTGGGAGCTGGCGCGCGACGGCGTCGTCGTCGCCCGCGGCACGCTTGCCGACGCCGCGACGCCGGCCGGCGCCCGCCAGAAACTCGC
>JBJMVU010000101.1:0-4993 GCA_045810485.1 Massilia sp.
AGCGGGATCGAATAGATCGAATACCACATGAAGCTCTTGATGAACGGCACCGGGTCGTCCTGGGTGGAGAAGAAGCAGCACAGCACGGCCGTCATCATCGGTGCGGCCGCGCCGGACGGCCAGCCGGTCAGGATCCAGAACGCGCAGCAGGCCAGCACGGCGACGGCGGCGGCGAACGCGGACAGCGCGGCCATGCCGCGGTCCAGGTGCAGCGCGCTCACCGGCACGCCGGGCAGCTGGCGCACGGCCTCGGGCAGGCGGCCGTGCACGCCGGCGTCGATGTGCTGGCGCAGGGTGCGCGTCTCGACGCAGATCTCGATCAGGCGCCGCAGCCGCGCGGCCAGGTTCACTTCGATCATGCCGGTCCAGGCCAGCGCCTCGTCGACCCTGGGTTCGAGGGCGTCGATGCGCTGGCGCAGTGCGGCGCCCCGGGCATCGATCGCCACGTCCTTCGGGCTCTCGGTGAGGGTAACGACGTCCTTCAACAGTGCATCCCAGCGCGCCGACACCTCGGTGGCGCCCAGGTCGCGCAGCGCCGTCAGGCGGTCTTCGACGCCGGAGACGATGGGCACGAAGGCGGCCAGGCGTTCCTGCAGCGCGTTCACCGCCTTCTCCGTCCAGCGCAGGCGCGACGTGTCGAACGGCAGGTGCGTGGTCATCAGGCGCATCTCCGTGATGTCGCCCGCGAGCTTGCGCCGGTCGGAGGCGGAGCGCGCGTCGCCGGCCGGGTTCAGCGCGTCGCGGATCCAGTGCTGGGCGTCGCGCACGGCATGGTCCAGGCGCGCCAGCAGCATCGGACCGAACGGCTGCGGCAGCACGAGGCTGTGCACGACGGTGGCGCATGTGATGCCGAGCAGGATTTCCTCGACACGCGCGAGGGCGATGTCGAAGATGGCGGCCGGCTCGTTCACGGCGGGGAAGGCGATGAGGCCGGCGGTATAGCCGCCCAGCATCAGCATGTACGAGCGCGGCGTGCGGTCGAGCAACGAGACATAGAGGCAGCCGGCGATCCACAGCGCGAGGGCCAGCGACAGCAGCTCGGGCGAGTTGATCAGGCGCGGCACGACGAACGTGACGGCGATGGCGCCGAGCACCGTGCCGCCCGCGCGGTACAGGCCCTTGGAGCGGGTCGGTCCGGCGAACGGCGCGGCGCAGATGTACGCCGTCATCATCGCCCAAAACGGTCGCGGCAGTCCGATGCGCATCGATATATAAACCGAGAGCATCGCTGCCGCGAATGACTTGACGGAGAACAGCATCTCCGACCGGGTTGGCATGTTCACGCGCCCTGGATGGTGGCGATGGCCGTCGGCAGGCCGGACAGGACGCGCAAGGTCGCCTCGACGTCGGCCGCATCGAACTGCCCGAACAGCTTGCGGCGGAAGGGCGTCAGCGCCTGGTCCATCAGGGCGGCCGTCTTGAGGCCCTCGTCGGTCAGGCGCAGGATCTTGGCGCGGCGGTCTTGCGGATCTTCATGGCGCGCCACCAGGCCCGATTCGATCAGGTGGTCGACGACGCGCACGAGCGACGATGCTTCCAGGCTCAGCGTCTCGGCCAGGATGCCCGGCCGCACGCCGTTCTCGCCGAAGCGGTGGATGACCAGCACCGGCAGCCCGGTCGCCTGGGACAGGCCGAAGTCGGACGCGACCTTGTCGGCGGCGGCACGGTAGGCGCGCGACGCGTGGGTCAGCGCGGCGGTGAGACTGCTCAGGGTCTGGTCGGTGAGGTGCATGTTGACTTTCGTAAATACTTTTCTTGTTCACTGTTTATATGCGAAAGTTTAGCATGCGAACTATTTACATGCAACGTAGCGTAACGTTTGCGTGATGCCTGTCTTCGCGCGGGCACGGGGTGCCGCCCTACATGGTTCAGCGAGTCAGCAAGCGGAGGTGATCTGGCGCAAGTCGGCCGGCGTCACGAACTCGGTGGCGCAGTCCTGCGCACGCAGCGCCTCGATGGTGGCGTAACCCCAGTGCACGGCCCCGAATGCGACGCCGGCCTTGCGCGGCTTCCGCATCGGTGGCCTGGTCGCCGATGTAGAGGGCGTCACGAGGCGCGACGCCGCAGGCCTTGAGCACGGCGCGGATGCGGCTCGCCTTGCCGAACACGGACATGCCGCAATCGAAGCGCGCCACCAGCGCCGCCAGCTCCGGGCCCAGCACCGCGCGCACGTTGTGCTCGGCATTCGACGAGACGACCGTGAGCAGCACGCCGCGGTCGTGCAGGTGCCGCAGCGCGTCCGCGATGCCGTCGAACAGGGAAATGGCGTGGGCGCTGTCCTGCATCATCGCCATGAAGGTCTTCGACGCGAGCGGCAGCTTCCGGGCCGGCATGCCGACGTGGTCCATCATCTGGCGCACGCCGAGGTGGCGCAGCTCGCCGGCGCGTGCGACGTCGATGCGGCGAAACGCGTGGCGGTCGGCGATCGTGTTGAAGACGCCGAGGAAGAAGGGAAACGAGTCGGCGAGCGTGCCGTCGAAGTCGAAGATGGCGAGGCGGTAGGTCATGCGCACATGGTACACGCCGCGCCTCGCGCCCGATGATCAGCCGTCGATCGCCTGCCGCGCGAGCGCCGGGTCGTCCGAGAACAGGCCGTCGATGCCCGTCTCGAGATAGCGCCGGATCTCCGCGACCGAGCCCGCGTCGTGGCGCGCGTTGGGTCCCGTATCGCTCCTGAAATCGGCCGCGAGGAACGCGTTCTCCGGACGGAAGGTCCACACGACGACCTGCAATCCGGCCTTGTGCGCGTCGGCCACGAGCGCCGTCGGTGCGGCCAGGCGTTCGTCCTTCCCGAGCGGGATCACGGCGCGCGTGTTCGGTGCGACGACGTCGGCGTATGTCGCGATGTCGCGCAGGCCGCGCGCCGTGACCATCTCGCCGTACGTCACGGTGCCGCCGCTCGCGGCGACGTCCGCGGGACGCACCTTGTCGTAGGCGCCACCCGCGATGACCAGCTGGGCCAGGGTCACGTTGGCTGGCTTGCCGAGACCCGCCTTGCGCAACGCCTTCAGGTTGGCCACCTCGAACGACTGCACGACGACCGGAGCGCGCCGCGTGTACGCGTGCGCCTTCAGCGTCGAGACGAAGCGGTCTTCCAGCGCCAGTCCTTCGCGCGCGAACCACGTCGAGTGCTTCAGCTCCGGAATGAGGCCGATCGTGCGCCCGCGCGCGGCCGCTTCCGCCGCCACGAAGTCGATGATCTCCTCGAAGCTCACGACCTGGAACTGACCGTCGTACGCGGTCCCGCGCATCTTCGGCAGGCGCTCCACCGCGCGCAGCGTTTTGAGTTCCGCGAGCGTGAAGTCGGAGACGAACCAGCCGTCGTGCGCTTCGCCGTCGATGGTCTTACGGGTCTTGCGCGCCGCGAACTCGGGCCGCGTGGCGACATCCGTCGTGTCCGTGATGGCGTTCTCGTGGCGCGCGACCAGCACGCCGTCCTTCGTGGCGACGAGATCCGGCTCGACGAAATCGGCGCCGTCCGCGATGGCCTTCGCGTACGCGGCCAGCGTGTGCTCGGGCCGCAGCGCGCTGGCGCCGCGGTGCGCGTACAGCGTCGCTTTCGGCTGCCGGGCGGACGCCAGGGCCGGCAGGACGGCCAGCGCGGTCGTCGCCTTGAGGAAGCGCCGGCGCGGGAAGATCGTGTGCATCATCAGATGTCGGCCTTCAGGGTGAAGAAGCCCATGCGGGGCGGGATCGGGTACGTCGCGTAACTGCCGCTTGCCTGGCCCACGACCGGCTGCAGCGGGCCTTCGCGGTTCAGCAGATTGGTCACGCTGATCGACCAGCGCACGTTTTTCAGATACGTCGTCGACAGCGGCACTTTACCCGAGACCGCGAGGCCCATCAGGAAGTAGCCCGGCACATCGAGGTCGTTCGTGTAGGTCGCGCAGCGCTTGCCCACGTAATCTCCCGACAGCTGCGTCTCGACGTCGCCGAACTTCGCGGTGGCGATGAACTTGTTCATCCATTCCGGCGTGTTGGGCACGGTCTTGCCGGCCGTCGGGACGACCGTCGTGCCGGACAGGTAGCTGTCCTCGTACTTCGAGCGGTTGTACGAGATGCCGTCGTAGAACGAGAACGCACGGCCGAAGTGGAACGTGCCCGCGAGGTCGACGCCATCCGTCTTGACCGTGCCGACGTTCGACAGGATCGTCGTGCCGCCCGCGAACGACGTGATGATCGGGTTCGAGCTGATGGCCAGCTGGCGGTCGCGGAAGGTCACGTGGTACAGCGCGACCTGGCCGTCGAACGCGGTCAGCGGCCCGAGGTCGAGGTTGCGCGAATCGCGCAGGCCCGCTTCGACCGTGACCGACGTCTCCGGCTTCGCGTGCGTTTTGAAATAATCGAACGCGGCCTGCGACGACAGGCTCCACGGCGAATTCCCGCCGCCGCCGTACGTCACGTACTGCCGCATGTTCTTCTGGATGTTGGCGAACAGCTGGTCGGTCGACGACACATCCCAGCGCGCGCCGAGCTGCGGCAGGAACCATTTTTTCGTATCGATCTTCCCTTCCGGCAGACCGCCCGTCGCCGTGCTGCTGATCGCGGCCGGCAGCTGGTTCACGGGGAAGCGGCCAGCGGCGAACTGCAGGCTCGATTTGAAGCCGCCCAGCAGCGTGACGTCCGGCCGCAGCTTCCACTCGTCCTGCAGGTACAGCTGCACGACCTTGTTGTCGATGTCGCTGCCGTACTGCGTGATCAGCGGGTTGCCCGGGCGCTCGTACGGCGTGCTGGGATTGTTCACGTCCAGTGCGTACCAGCGGCGGTACGCGCCGGCGTTGTTGTGCTCGAACCAGAGGCCGCCCTGCACGAGGTGGTCGCCGAGATCCCAGCGCACGTTCGACAGCCAGCCCTGGCGGTTGATCTTGTATTCGGTGGTGCGGGTCGCATAGCCCGAACCGCCGAACACCGCCTTCAGGTCCTGGTTCGGGAAGTAGACCTTGAACAGGCCCGGCAGGCCGGCCTGGTTGATCGGGCCCGCCACCACGCCGAC
>JBJMVU010000102.1:0-33839 GCA_045810485.1 Massilia sp.
CGACGCGGAACTGGCGCGTCAGCACCACCGACCGGTGGGCGCGGTTGTACAGCAGGACGGCGGCGCCGTCCGCGCTGTCGTAGACTTCGCGCGACTGCACCTGCAGCTCGCCGTCGTGGCGGCGCTGCGCGTAGGTGACGTTCTTGAGGGGCAGATAATGGTCCGAGAGGATCTCCTCGCGGACGATGCGCACGGTGTCGCTGGACATGGCATCTCCTGTAGTTGGCCTTGCCCGAGGATACACCGTGCGCGCCGTGCACGGGCGCGCATCCGTGCCGATCAGCCCTGCCGTGCGGGTTCGCTGACGTAGATCTCCACGCGGCGGTTGCGTGCGCGGCCGGCCGGATCGTCGTTGTTGGAGATCGGCTCGCGCGCGGCGCGGCCTTCCACCATGATGCGGGCCGGATTGATGCCGCGCGCCGTCAGGTAGTCGCGCGTGTGCGCGGCGCGGTCCTGCGACAGCGGCTGGTTGATCTGGTCGCTGCCCGTGTTGTCCGTGTGGCCGATGATGGTCACGTTGGTGGCCGGGTTCTCGTTCAGCGTCTGGGCGAAGCGGTCGAGGATCGGGCGGAAGTTCGACTTGATGTCGGAGCGGTTCGTGTCGAACGACACGTCGCTCGGGATCTCCAGTTTCAGGCGGTTGTCGGACGTCTGCGAGACTTGCACGCCGGTGCCGCGCGTGGCCTGTTCCATCTGCTGGCGCTGCTGTTCCATGTGGCGCGACCAGACGTTGCCGGCGATGGCGCCCGCCGCCGCGCCCAGGACCGCGCCGCGGGTAGCCCGGCCGGAACCGCCGCCGCCCGTCGAGGCGCCGAGAATCGCGCCGAGGCCGGCACCGACGCCGGCGCCGGTGGCGGTGCCGCGCTGGGTCTGGCTCATGTCGGCGCAGCCGGTGGCCGCTACGGCGAAGGCGGTGGCGCACAGGGTTGAACGGATCAGGGTTGTTTTCATGTGGATCTCCTAAAAAAAATATCCGTTTCGTAGTCGCACCCGCAGCAGTGGGCACGACCGCGAAACGGATCGGTCAGGTCCGCAGTTCACTGCGGTTCGGCACGACGGTGCGTGCCGCTCTGATAATACTATATGCCTCGTCCACTGATCAGGCGTACCAGGATCATGATGACGGCGACGACGAGCAGGATGTGGATGAAACCGCCGACGGTGTAGGAAGTTACCAGACCGAGCAGCCACAGAATGATGAGAATGACGGCAATTGTGTAGAGCATGATAGTGTCCTCATGGTTGACGGCAATCGGGGCGCCGTGAATCCAGTATCGAACTAACAAGATTTGCGCTCCGTACGATGCCGTACATTACATCGCACTTTTTTGTTCCTTGTGCAATCCAGGCACCCAGCCCATGAAGCCCGTCAGGCCCAGGAAGCCGATCAGGCAGGTCAGCAGGCCGCCCGTGATCAGGAAGAAGACGTCCTGTTCCGCCAGCTCGGCCGCCGTGGCCTGCGGCGCCGGACCCGCACTGGCGAGGCCGAAGCCCGTCAGGAGAAGCCCCCAGAGAATGATGCCTATCCATGCCAGGCTGTTCATGTCACGTCCTTTCGCTTGAGTGTTCTCTGCCGTATGAAGCCGATTTTTATGTGCGCAGGCGAACTGATCAGTGCGCTAACGCACATTGCGAAAAAGAAAACTTAATGAGTGATCATGCAAGGTGCAAACGCGATGCACCCATCTCCAACATAGCACGCGGCTGGACAAAATAAAACCGGGGCCATGGCCCCGGTCGGTCGACGGTTGCGTCGTGCTTCAGGCGGAACGCAGCGCGCCTTTCACGATGCGCACGCGGTCGCCCGTGCGCCACGGCGGCGCGCTGTGCTGGTGGAACGTGCGCAGGGAGCCGTCGTCGAGGCGGACGCGGATCTCGTAGCTGACGTCGGCCTTCATGTTGCCCTCGACCTGGTTGCCGACGACGGCGCCGCCGACCGCACCGGCGACGGTGGCCAGCTGCCGGCCGTGACCGCTGCCCACCTGGTTGCCCAGCAGCCCGCCGAGGATGGCGCCGCCGGCCGCACCGACGCCGCTGCCCTGGGCACGGGTCTTGATCTGGCGGATAGCCTCGATGTTGCCGCAGTTGTTGCACCAGTTGCTGCCGGTGTCGTTGGATGCCAGCTTCGTCGATTTATGCGTGACCTTCGGCGCGGGCGCCGGTTCGGCCGGCGCGTATTGCGGGGCCGGGGCGGGCGCGTAGTCGGCGCCGGCGCTCGTCGCACCCTGGCTGCCGCCGTACCCGTAGGCCGTGTTCGGCGCCGCATACGATTGCGCCGGGGCCGGCGCGGGATAGGCGGGCTGCGCCGGCGTTTGCACCGGGTACGCCGCCTGCGGCTGGCTCGCGAGCGGCGCGGCCGGGGCCAGTGTCGACGGCGCCACATAGCCCGGCTGGCCCGGCTGTTGCAGGCCGGCCGACAGGGCCGCGCGGTCGGCGTCGCTCAGGTGGCCGCGGCTGCCGCCGGTCGACGACGGCAACCAGCCCATGATGGCCGCCGTGCCGATGGCGCAGAACAGGATGACCGCGATTGCGGCGGCGATCAGGAGGGGGTGTTGCCTGGCCCTTGCGGGCGGGGTGGGGTGCGTGTCCATGGCGTTCCTTTCGGTGTGTCGGTGAGGACGAGGCGTGGTCGAAAGCCTCGAGTCCGGTACGTTTTCATTGTCCCTTGCAACAACACTCTATTCCGTGCGTCACCGTACATACTTGCCCAGGCGTGGCCGCTACGCTGACTGAAAGTTGTTTGTAAATGTTTCCGGACAGTGTAAAGACGACGTTCCGAATCTCCCACACGAGTGAACCGATGAAGTCCAACCGCGAGGGTCCGATGAATCCAGCCGTTCCACCTGTGGCCGCCGAGCACAATGCCAACCTGCTGCTGGCGGCGCTCCCGCCGCAGGAAATGGCACGGATGCTGCCGGCGCTCGACCAGGTCGAGGTGGACGTCGGCGCCGTGCTGTGCGAGCCGGGCGATACGATCCGCCACATCTATTTTCCGCACGATTGCCTGATCTCGCTGATGGCCGTCGCCGAAGGCCGCATGACGCTCGAGGTGGGCCTCGTGGGACGCGAGGGTATGCTGGGCGCCACCGTCGCGCTCGGCCACGACACCACGCAGGTGCGCGCCGTCGTGCAGCGGGCCGGCACCGCCAGCCGCATCGACGCCGACTGCCTGCGCACCGAATTCGCCCGCAACCCGGCCCTGCAGCGCGTGCTGTACCGCTACACGGATACGTTGCTGGCCCAGGCCATCCAGATCGCCGTGTGCAGCCGCTACCACGTGCTGGAGGCGCGTCTCGCACGGTCGCTGCTGGTCACGCGCGACCGGCTGCAATCCGACAAATTCCACCTGACCCATGAATTCCTCGCCCATGCGCTGGGCGTGCGCCGCGTGGGCGTCACCAAGGCCGCCAGCGCGCTGCAGCAGCAGGGGTTCATCAACTACAGCCGCGGGAATATCGAGATCCTCGATCCGGAAGGTCTCGCCGCCGCCGCGTGCACCTGCTACGAGATCGTGCGCGGGACCGGGGCCGGCGTGGCCGCGCCCGTCCTCGTGTAGCTGGAGTATTGTTGTAGGGTGGGCGGCCTCCGCCCACGCGTAACAGTTGCGTAACGCCGCCGTGCACGTGGGCACGTTTCATTGGATTGATGCCCCCGGCATCAATCCCCCCCGGCCTCAAACGCCCACCCTACCGCTTGATCCAAATGAAAATGCCCCGGCAAGCGGGGCATTGTTCATTGCGGTGCGGGACGCGATCAGTGCGTCGACTTCACCTGGTTGCCGATCACGCCGCCCACGGCTGCGCCGCCGACGGTGCCGACCGCGCTGCCGCCCGTCAGTGCGCCGCCGACCACTGCGCCGGCGCCGGCGCCGATCGCGGTGTTACGGTCCTGCTTCGACATGCCGGCGCAGCCAGTCATGCCCAGGGCGACGGTTGCCAGCGATGCGGTCACGATGATGTGCTTGATGGTTTTCATGATGATCTCCTTAAGGTGGGTTGGTTACTCACTTCAGGCGCAGCTCATTCCTGACGGATCTGACGCCCCTCACGGTGCGCGCGGCCGCGGCGGCCGCCGCCACATCGTCCGCCGAGCTGACGAATCCGCTCAGCCGGACGACACCTTGGTCCGTGGCGACGTCGATCTCGCTTGCCTTCAGGCTGGCATCGCCGAGGAGGGCGGCCTTCACGCCGGACGTGATGCCGACGTCATTGGTTTGTCCCACGACAGCCGTCGGGCTGTTCGTCGCGCATCCCGCGATCCCGCCCAGCGCCAGAGCCGCCAGCAGTGCCAATCTCGATACTGCCGCCGGGGTCTTGCCTGTACTGAATCGTTTCATGCCTTCTGCGCGTCCTCGCGATGCCGGCCTGCTGTTCGGGAACGGCGCCGGCCTTACCATGACTCCAGCATAAATGTCATCGGCATAGCGGTCTGTACGACAAATAACACTGTCATGCGCGTCCCAAACCTACTACGCGTTGCACTGTTGTCGCGGACGGCGAGTCCTCCGATGCTCCGCTACGGCGGACCGGCTGTACTCACGTACAGCTCCGCTTCTCAGACAACAGTGCTGCCGCTCGCGACGGTTTTCGAGGCGCCCGAACGATTACGGTCAGCGTGTCGCGCTCTTGCCCGGCGGCGGCGCCACAGGCTTCGCTCCCGCCTTCGCCAGCAGCGCGTTGCACGGGCTGTCCTTGCCCGGCCCCGTGTTGATCAGCGGGAGCAGGGCGGCCGCCGGCGCCGCGACGACGGCCAGCGCGGCCGCCGCGCCGCCTTTCAGCGCGAGCACTTTCTTGTCGAGCGACAGGTCCGGATGCTTGAACGTGCCGCGCACGTAGAACGGCGTGCGCAACGTGAACAGCCGCAGCCCCTTCGTCTCCGGCTTGATACGCAGGTCCATCTGCTCGGTCGACATATTCACCCAGCCATTGATGTCGACGATCGCTTCGTCCGTGTCGAGTACGAAGGTGCGGGTCTGCGCGACGCCATCCTTCACGCCGAGGTCGGCGGCCAGGCAGTTCAGCTGGACCTGCTTGTCGCCGAACAGCTTCGTGATGATCACGTTGCCGACGTTCAGGCCCGCTTCCTCGAGCAGCAGCTTGCTGACGACGCCCTGGCTGACGAGTCCCTTCACTTCGCCGTTCGCATCGGCCAGCATCGCGCCGACGGAATCACCGGTCGCGGTCAGCTTCGCTTCGCCATAGATCGAGCCGACCGTCGCCTGCATCTTTTCAATTTGCGGGAACAATTCCTTGATGTGGATGTCGCGCGCCTTGACATCGGCCGTCGCCTTGATCGGGTTGTTGGCATTGCTGCCGTCGAGCTTGATGTTCGAGTTGACGTTGCCGCCGGCCATGACGAAATTCAGAGGCTCCAGGGTCAGCACGCCGTTGTTCATCACGACATGGCTTTGCAGCTTGCTGATCGGCAGGTCCTTGTCCTTGACGATGCGGTCCGCGGTAAAGCGCACGTCGGCGTCCAGCACCTTCCAGCGCTCGGTGTGGAATTTCTCGACGGGGAGGGCCTTGTTCTCCGGCTGCACCGCGTCGACGCCGCGCGCGCGCTTGCTCGCGTTGGAGTCGGCGCCGATCAGCGGGCCGAGGTCGGCGAAGCGCAACTGGTGCGACACGATGTTGCCGGTCAGCTTGTTGCGCGGCTTGCCCGTCGCGAATTCGAGGCGGCCCGCGATGTCGGACTGCCCGACCTTGCCCTTGAACTTGTCGTACACCCAGCGGCTCTTGTTCCCGCCCAGTTCGCCCGTCAGGTGGCCATCGGTCGAGAACGCGGGCGTCTCGGGCAGCAGCACGCCCGTGAACGGATACAGCCGCGCCATCGACGGCGCCGCCAGGGTCAACCTGAGGTCGATACCGGCGAGGTGGGCGGGGCGCGTGACCGTTCCTTCGACGGCGACGCGCATATTGGCCGAATGCACGTCAGCCTGGATGGGGAAAGGCTCGTCCTGGTCGCGCAGCGACAGTACGGAGCCCGCCTTGCCGCCGCCGCCCACGGGCGCGCCGTTGTACTCGCCGCGCAGCTTGAAGGCGATGCCATAGGTCGGGTCGTTCGGGATCGTGTCGATGTCGGCCGTGACGTCGGCCTTGGTGACCGCGTCGATCACGTGCACGACGCCCTTGTTCAGCACGACGCGTTCGAGATCGAGCGTCCACTTCGATTTCTTTTGTTCGTGCTTGTAGACCCAGTTGTAGTGCGTGGCGTCCGTGCGCAGCAGTTCGGCCTGCGGGCCGTCGAAGCGCAGCACGGGCACATGGATGCGGTGGCCCAGCAGGGCGAACGGATCGAGCGAGAACGAGAACTGGCGCACGCTCGCCATGTCGCGCTGGGGCAGGCCTTCCGGATTGCCGACGTGGACATCGTCCGCATACAGGTGCGGCCACGGGATGTAGTCGCGCCACGTCCGCTGGCCTTTCGGGATGCTTTTCGATGGCTGCTCCCAATGCACGGCGAGATTGCCGCGGATGGCGAACGGGCGCTCGATCGCGTCGCTGACCTTGTCGTTGAGCCAGGGCTTCACGCGGTTCCAGTCGAACGTGAGCAGGATGATGATGGCGATGACGGGAATCGCCACCAGCACGCCGACGATGCCGAGCGTGATCTTCACCGGGCGCGACATGCGCGCGCCCTGCCTGGGCTGTTGGGTGGGCTGGGCTGTCATGGCCTTCCTTCTGGTGGGATGGGTTGAAGGCAGATTAACGTAAAGGTCCTTGTGTCAATGTGCGGTGCCGCACCGTAGCCCGGCCGTGAGGAGGCCAAGGCCGTGTCTATGTGCGCCAGCGAACCGATCTCGTCGAGTGCGAGGGTTATAACGTTACCAACACAATTTAAAGACAGGAGTCGCAAGATGGATACGAAATCGATGAACCTGCTGATGCGGGTCGGCGCAGCCGCCGCAGTGCTTTCGCTGGCAGCCTGCGCCAGCCCGGAAAAGACCCCGGCCACGGCTGCCGTCGCGGTTTCGCACAATGCCGTCGAGAACGCCGTGTCGGCGGGTGCGCCGGAACTGGCGCCGGCGGAAATCTCGGCCGCGCGCGACAAGATGATGCGCGCCAACCAGGCACTTGCCGCCAAGGATTACAAGACGGCCCGCGAACTCGCGGTCCAGGCACAGGCCGACGCCAAGCTCGCGCAGAGCAAGGCCAATTCGGCCAAGGCCACGGCCGCCGCCGACGCCCTCAACGAGGACCTGCGCGTGCTGCGCCAGGAAGTCGACCGGGCCAATTCCGACCAGCAGCAGTAACACCCCATAACAAGAACCGCAGAAAGGAAGCATCATGAAAATGAATTTCCTGAAGGCCCTCGTCGTTGCCGGCGCCATTGCCCTGGCCGGCTGCAGCACCGTCCCGACCACGACGCCTGCGCTGGACGAGGCGCGCGCCGACTTCGTCGCGGCGAATAACAATCCGCAGGTCGCGACCTACGCGCAGATGGAATTCAAGCAGGCCGGCGAAGCGCTCGATCGCGCCAACCAGGCTGCCGCCCAGCGCGAGAGCCTGGACACGATCGACCGCCTGGCGTACGTCGCCAAGCAGAAGGTCGCCACCGCCCAGGAAGTGGCGAAGACCAAGGCCGCCGAGGCCGAGATGAACAACGCGGGCCGCGAACGCGACCGCGTCCAGCTGGAAGCCCGCACCGCCGAGGCCGACCGCGCCAAGCGCGACGCGGCCACCGCGCAGGCGCAGGCCGCGACCGCCCAGGCGCAAGCCCAGGATGCGCAGGCGCAGGCCGCCGCGGCGCAGCAGCAGGCCGCCCAGCAGGCCGACCGCGCGGCGCGCCTGGAAGCGCTGCTCGTCGAACTGCATGCGCAGAAGACGGAGCGCGGCATGGTCGTCACCATCGGCGACGTGCTGTTCGCCACCGACCGCGCGGAACTGAACGCGAACGGCATGGCGACCGTGCGCAAACTGGCCGAGGTCATGTCGCAGAACCCCGACCGCACGGTCATGGTCGAAGGATTTACCGACAGCACGGGCACCGCGTCCCATAACAAGGACCTGTCGGAGCGCCGCGCGGCGTCCGTGGCCCAGGCCCTGGCCGGCCTCGGCGTGCCGCGCGAACGCATCGGCATGCGCGGCTATGGCGAGGCGTTCCCGGTCGCGTCGAACGACACCGCCTCGAACCGCCAGCTGAATCGCCGCGTGGAGATCGTGCTGTCGAACGCGGGCGCGCCGATTCCGCCGCGGGCGGCACAGCGCTGAGCTTTAAACCCCCACACTGAAAGAGGATAGATTCATGGAACAGAACGCATCCAACCTGGCGCACGGCTTCGACATCGCGGAAATCCGCCGCGCGGCCGCGAACCTCGAAGACGGCGCCGTCACCGAGGGCTACGCGGCCGACCGCGAAGCCGTCATCGCCATGCTCAACGCCGCACTGGCGACCGAACTGCTGTGCGTGCTGCGCTACAAGCGCCACTACTACACGGTCAGCGGCCCGAACACGGGTCACATCAAGGCCGAGTTCCTCGAGCATGCGCAGCAGGAGCAGGACCACGCCGACCGCATCGCCGAGCGCATCGTCCAACTGAACGGTTCGCCCAACTTCAACCCGGCCACGCTGACCCAGCGCAGCCATGCGGAGTACGACGATTCGGAAGACGTGCAAGCCATGATCCGCGCCGACCTGATCGCCGAGCGCGTGGCGATCGAATCCTACCGTCAGATGATCCAGGCCATCGGCGACAAGGACCCGACCACCGCGATCATGCTGACCGAGATCCTGGCCACCGAGGAAGAGCACGCCGACGACATGCGCGACCTGCTGGCCTGAACCTTTTACCCACCACTACCAAAAAACAAGGAGTACATCATGTTAGAGTCCATCCGCGCCAATGCAAACGCCTCCCAACTCAACGGCGCTGCGAACAATGCTTCCAGCGACATGAAATCCCTCGTCAGGGACGCCCAGTCGCTGCTGAGCGCCGCCGCTTCCCTCACCGGCAACAAGGCCGACGACCTGCGCGAGCGCGGCATGGAGCTGCTGGACCAGGCGCTGGGCAAGGCCGGCAAGTACCAGGATCAAGCCGTGGTCAAGGGCAAGGAACTGGCGCATGCGACCGATGTCTATGTGAAGGACAACCCATGGCGCACCGTGGCCGTGGCGGCCGGTGTCGGCCTGCTGCTGGGTGTCATTCTGGGCCGCAAATAATTCCGGTCGGGGGCAGCCATGGATAACAATGAAACCGTCGTGCATAGCCCCGGCCTCATGGGTGGGATCACGGGCCTGGCGAAGAACTTGTTCGGACTCGTGGTGTCGCGCGTGGAACTTGCCGCGCTCGAGCTGTCGGAAGTGCGCAACCACGTGATTGAACTCGTGGCCATCTTCGCGATGGCCGCCCTGGCCACGTGGTTCGCGCTGGCCTACGGCACCGCGACGATCGTGGCCCTGGCCTGGGACGAAATGGGCTGGAAGATCCTGCTCGTCATGTTCGTCGTGTTTGCCGTGATCACGCTGATCCTCGTGATGAAGGGACTCTCGCTGCTCAAGCAGGGCAAGCTGGCGTTCCCCGAGACCATGAAGGAATTGCGCAACGACCGCGACATGCTGTTGTAACCGGAGACTACGGCTATGGAAAAAACGATCGGCCATCACACGCATGGCTCCCTTGAAGAGCGCAAGCGGGCACTGCTGCGCGACGGCGAGTTCTACCGCAGCGGCGTCGTCCACGCGCGCGCCCAGATCAAGCATGACGCACGCCCCGAAGTGATCTTTCATTCGGTGCTCGACCACGCGACCTGGGTGCTGCGGACCCGGGCCGACGCACTGCTCAAGCCGACCGGCACGAGCATCTCGGTGCTCGCCCCGTACGCCCTGACCGTATTCGGCTTCATCCGCAAGCGCAAGCTCGGCAAGCCGGCACTGGGCGCGGCCGCCATCCTGGGCGCGCTCGGTTGGTACTTGCAGCGCAAACGCGCGCAGCAAGTGGCATACTAGGGACAACGCGGCGCGATCCGGCACCGGATCGCGCCATTCACGAATATGGTGGGGCTTGTGCGGCGTCGCAATCTCTGATTGGACGCCGTCTTTTTTTGGCCCGCTGCGCTTTCCCATGAAAAATTACGTAGGGTGGGCTCACCGAGCCCACGCGTAACGCCAGCCTATCGCAACGCCCGCGTGGGCACGCATTTGCGGCCCCGGCCCCAAATGCCCACCTACCTTTCCAACGATGCCGCTGCCGCAAAAAAAGCCGGCGGAGCCGGCTTCAGGACTGCCTGCGGCGTGCCGCTCAATAACGATAGGCGCGGCCGTCGACGATGCGCACGCGGTTGCCCACGCGCAGGTCGTAGACATCGTCCTGGACGATGGTGCGGTATTCGCCATTGTCGAGACGGACGTTGACTGCGTACTGTTGTTGTCCTGCGCCATCGCGGTTCGCTTCGACACGGTTACCGATCGCCGCGCCCGCCACGCCGCCGGCGACGGTCGCCGCCGTCCGGCCGCCGCCGCTGCCGACCTGGTTGCCGGCCAGTGCACCGACGAGGCCGCCGACGACCGCGCCGGCGCCGCTCGTGCGGCCTTCACCGTTGGTCACCTGGATCGATTCGATCGTGCCGTAGCCCGTCGAAGCGGTGTTGTCGTAGCCGCTGCGGTAGCCATCGTTGGCGTAAGAGGGCTGCGACGACTGGCTGGCGCAGCCTCCGAGGAGCGCACTGGCCGCGACGAGGGCGGCAAGGGTACGAGTAGCTTTCATGACTTGTTCTCCTGGCAAAGATGTAGGACCAGATTACGCAGCCATGTGTATCGGGTCTGTGCGATGACGCACCCACCTCCCGGCCATAAACTGATGCTTTTTCATCATCTTTTTCCCTGTGTTCGGCAGCGAACAGAAATCGTCGTTACGGCAGAGTACAACGTCATCAACGGTTGAAAAAAATGTGTCAGAAGGAGAACAAGAATGCGCACACCCCACATGATTCTGATTCTGGCGGCCGCCCTGTTGTGGGCCGCCGGTCACGTCCGCGCGGCGACGCCGGAAGCGAAGCTTGCTTACCAGCAGGCGCGCGACACGGCCGCGGCCGAGTACAAGAATGCACGCGCCCGCTGCGATGCCATCACGGGCAATCCGAAAGACGTCTGCGTGCTCGAAGCGAAGGCCGCGCGCGTGCGCACCGAGGAAGAGGCGCGCGCCAAATACGAAGACACGCTGAAGGCCTACACGCGGGCACGGATGCGCATCGCCTCGGCTAACCACGACCTCGACAAGGCGCGTTGCGCCGGGCTCACCGGCAACGACAAGGACGTGTGCCAGGAACAGGCGAAGGCCCGCCTCGTCGCCGCGCAGGCCGATGCGAAGGCCGACCAGAAAACGATCGAAGCGCGCAACGAGGCACGCGAGGACAAGGTGTCCGCCGCGTACCGCGTCGCGCTGGAGAAGTGCGACGCCTTCGCCGGCGCCGCCAAGGACCAATGCGTCTCGGCCGCCAAGGCCGAGTTCGGCAAATGAAAGAGGTCCTTTCAAAACGGGCAGGGCGAGGCGCAGCGACGCAGGCAGTGCGCGTGCACGACAAGGCGCTGCAACGACGCCATGCCCGTTTTGAAACGACCAATAAGCGGCTGGAAGCCGCACCCCGCTCTTGAAGAGCACAACCATGTACCACCACTAAGAAGGAGTTCACCATGAACGTCACCAAACGCATCGCCACCGCCATGTTCACCGCCGCCGTCGCTTTCACCGTCGTCGGCTGCTCGTCGAGCCCGACCAAGGAAAGCACGGGCGAGTACATCGACGACGCCGCCATCACGACGAAAGTGAAGGCCGCGATCTTCAACGAGCCCACCCTGAAAGCGACCGAGATCAATGTCGAGACCTACAAGGGCGACGTGCAGCTGTCGGGCTTCGTGGCCCAGCCGCAGGATGCGCAGAAGGCCGCCGACGTCGCACGTGGCGTGAAAGGTGTGTCGTCGGTCAAGAACGACATCCGCGTAAAATAAGCTGACCGGGCGGCCCGTAACAGGGCCGGCCCGACAGTCGTTCGATTGCCGTGCCATGCGGCATCCGCCAGGCGGGAGACTGCCGGCGGGTGCCTGGGCCCGGCTGTTTTTTCAGGCAGGTATCATGCAGCTCGCCCAATCCGGTCCCGCAACGTCCGAGGCATCCAACCCAGTCACGCCGGTTGCCACGGCCGCGGACATGGAACAGGCGGCGCGTGAAGCCGGCCTCGTCAACGCCGACGGCGCGCCGACCGGCGAAGAGCTCGGCGCCGTCCATGGCGACCTCCGCCTCCCTGTCCACGTCAATGCCCGCGGACTCACGCTCGGCGTGATCGCCACTGTCGCGTTCGTATTTGGCCTGCAGTGGGCCAAGAATTTCTTCGTGCCGCTCCTGCTCGGCATCTTCATCGCCTACACGCTCAGTCCCGTCGTGCGCTGGCTCGAGCGCTGGCACATCAGGCGCGCCATCGGCGCCACGCTCGTCACCGGCCTGATCCTCGTCGGCATGGCGCTGACGGCACAGCGGGTGCAGGGTGAATTCCTCAATATCGTCGACGAGCTGCCGGCGCTGACGCACAAGGTCACGCGCATCCTCACGGACGGGTCGGACGGGCCCTCGACGATCCAGCAAGTGCAGGCCGCCGCGGCCGAACTCGAGCAGGCCGCCGCCAACGCGTCCAGTGCGAAGCGGGCGGCGCCACCGCGGCGTGCGGCGGCGCCGGCCGCCGCGCAGACGCCGGGCGGCAGCAATTTCCGCATCATGGACTGGCTGCTGGCCGGTTCCGTCGGCCTGGCCAGTTTCATTTCGCAGGCGACGATGGTCGTGTTCCTCGTGTTCTTCCTGCTGCTCGCCGGGGACACGTTCAAGCGCAAGCTCGTCAAGCTGACGGGGCCGTCGCTGACGCAGAAAAAAGTCACGGTGCACATCCTCGAAGACATCAACACGTCGATCCAGAACTACATGTTCATGCTGCTCGTCACGAACGTGGTGCTGGCGCTGCTGATGTGGATGACGCTGCGCCTCATCGGCCTGGAAAACGCGGGGGCGTGGGCGATCTTCGCCGGCGTCGCGCACGTCATGCCTTATTTCGGCCCGCTGTTGATCACGTCGGCCACGGGCCTCGTCGCCTTCCTGCAATTCGAATCGCTGCGCATGGTGATCCTCGTGGCAGGCGCGTCGCTGGCGATCGCGACCCTCGTCGGCATGGTCGTCACAACCTGGATGACGGGCAAGATCGCCAAGATGAACCCGGCCGCCGTCTTCGTCAGCCTGCTGTTCTGGGGCTGGCTGTGGGGCATGTGGGGATTGCTGCTCGGCGTGCCCGTCGTCGTCGTGATCAAGGTCGTGGCCGAGCGCGTGGAAGGGATGGAAGTCATCGCCGAACTGCTCGGCGAATGACGGCGCGGTGGCCAAGGCCGCCGCGCCGTCGTGGTTCAGTGCACGGGTGATGGACGCGCGCCCGGCGCCGGCGCACCGGGTACCTCCTTGTCCTTCAGGCTGCCCATCTGCAGCGCGTACTGGCGGGCGAATTCCGCGCCCAGGAAAAAGATCTGCGCCGAGTAATATACCCACAGCAGCAGCGCGATCAGCGAGCCGGCCGCGCCGAAGCTGCTCGCCGTCCCGCTGTTGCCGATGTACAGGCCGATCGCGAATTTCCCCAGCGTGAACATGATCGCCGTGCCGAGGGCGCCGATGGTCACGTCGTGCCACGACAGTTTCACCCGGGGCAGCAGCTTGTAGATCGCGCCGAACATCACGGCGATGACGAGGAAGCTGATGGCCCAGGCCACCCAGCCCAGGATGATCGTCGCGGAATGCCACATGCCGCCCAGGTATTTTTCCAGCAAGGTCAGTGCGGCCGACACGACGAGCGTGAACATCAGCAGCAGGCCGAGCGTCAGGATCAGGCCGAACGACAGGAGGCGCGTGCGGACCGTGTCCCACCAGGTGGCGTCCTTCGGCGTCGGGACATTCCAGATTTCATCCAGGCTGTCCTTGAGCTCGGCGAACGCGCTTGTCGCGCCGATCAGCAGCAGGACCGTCGCGATGATCGTCGCCAGCTTGCCGCTTTCCTTGTTGCGGGCGCCGGCCAGGATCGCCTGGATGGTTTCCGCGCCCTGCTTGCCGACGAGGCCGCGCAGCTCGTCCAGCAGCTGGCCCTGGGCGGCGTCGGTGCCGTAGAAGAAGCCGGCGATCGCAATGACGAGCACGAGAATGGGCGCCAGCGAGAACAGGGTGTAGAACGCGAGGGCGGCGCCTTTGCTCGACGCCCGGTGCGCCAGCCATTCGGTCGCGGCGCAGCGCATCACATGGACGACCTGGCGGGAGAAGGGGATCCATTTTCCTACTGCCATCGGTAACCTCCAAAAAGATGAACGCGCCCGGAGGCGCGTTCAGGGGCCTAGGCCCGGTGACAAGCGGGGACCGGGCCCCGCATGGTCGCGTTACTGCACGCGGCGCTCGATGGTGATCGGCTCCACTTCCACGCGGCGGTTCGGCGCCAGGCACTCGATCAGCTCCTTGCGCTTCTTCTGGTGGCAGTCGGTTACGACCGGGTTTTTCTCGCCTTTGCCGTAGGCCTTCAGGCGGCCGCCGTCGACGCCTTTGCCGATCAGGTACTCGCGCACGGCGTTGGCGCGGCGTTCCGACAGCTTCTGGTTGTACTTGGGCGAGCCCAGGCGGTCGGTGTAGCCGGTGACGTCCACGTCGGTGATCGACGGGTCGGCCTGCAGTGCGGCGGCGATGTCATCCAGCTTCGGCTGCGGCGACGAGAGGGTTGCGCTGTCGAAGCCGAACAGCTCGCTGGCCGACAGGGTGACCTTCTCGAAGCGGGCCGGCGGCGGCGGCGGTGGTTCGGCCGGTGCCGGGGCCGGCGCTTCGACGACCGGAGCCGGGGCGGGGGCCGGCGCCGGGGCCGGTGCCGGGCGCGGCGGCGGGTTGAAGGCGTAGATCAGGCTGAACGTCGCGTACTTGGTGTTGGCGCGCGAGAAGCCGAACTTGTCGTCGTCGCGCAGGTGGGCGCGCACGTCGCGCACGTCGGCCTGCATGGACCACTGCTCGTTCATGCTGACCTGGAAGCCCACGCCGGCCTGGTAGTACGGCGACCAGCCGGAAGCGTTACGGATCGGATTGCTCTCGTGGTCGCGCTCGCCGCCGACGCCGACCAGCAGGTACGGACGGAAGGTCTTACGCGACAGCATCAGCAGGGCATCGACGCCGACCAGGGTCTGGCGGTAGTTGAA
Organism: Massilia sp.; assembly: GCA_045810485.1. GTDB lineage: Bacteria > Pseudomonadota > Gammaproteobacteria > Burkholderiales > Burkholderiaceae_D > Telluria. Next base: position 15,187 of record JBJMVU010000102.1, read on the forward strand.
ACCGTTGTCGTCGACGCGGGCCTGGGTGGCGCCGATCTGGATATCCCACAGAGGATGCACGGCCTTGCCAAACTTCAAACCGCCGCCCCAGTCCTTCTTCGAGGTCAGGAAGTCGTGGTCGGGCTTGATGCCGACCACCGTCGGGGCAATGTACCACGACGGGTTGATGACCTCGGTGTCCTGGGCCAGGGCCGTTCCGGCGGAGCACAGAATGGCGGCGGCCAGAGCGATCTTCTTCGTATTATTCACAGGTAACTCCCATAAGTTGTAAAGGTACTGACATCGCATGTCCTGCAGTGATGTTGATGTCAAGCTTACAAGTCGGCCATTTTTCGGGTCAGTGCGGTAGCGCACCTAACAGCCGGTTGTTGTGGCGATTTTACAACGTAGCCATTTATGCCATGATTGCCGTTTGTTTCAGGATGTTACTAACTGCGGGGTAGTCGTCATCTACTGCATGTAACGTCGCCCTTCCTGCATTTTTTCTCCCTCGCATTACGAGATTGTCATGTCACGTGTTCAGGTCGATACCGCTTCGATTACAAGGCGTGCAGCCGGTTCCCGTTGAGTTGAACCAATTTGTCTCTCATCAATACGGCAGCGAATTTCTCTTGCTTTCAGGGATGAATAACTTTTCAGAAATTTTTAGAAATGTTGGATGGCGCACAGACCGGGGGTGATGAGGCAGGCAATCTTGTATCCAGTTAAGCGGAACCGGCGTGTTGTCAGTTGGTCACACACGAATACGGCGGTCCGGGCATACACAGAACATCGTCCTTTTCACGGAGTAAACCAATATGCATGCAGCGACTCACCACAATGCGGTACAAGGCGAACTCAACGCGGTGCACACTTCCAGCAACTCAGCACTGATCGAACGCGTCCCACCGCAACCGACCGAGCGCGCTCCGATTTCGCTCGCGCCGATCGAGCGGGTGCGGTCGACGTCGGCTACCCAGCGCCGTATCGAAAACATGCAGAAGCTGATCGGCGAGCTGCAGACCCACGAGATGCTGGCCGACGAAATCGCATGGTTCCTCAAATTCTCGCCGTCGGGCGCCCGCAAATACATCCGCGACCTGCGCGAAGCCGGCGTCATCGAACTGGCCCGCTACATCGAAGGCACCGCTACGTACCTGGGCAAGGCCGTCTACCGCATCTCGCCGGACCCGGATCGCGTCAAGGCCTTCCTGGGCGCCATCTGCCAGCCCAAGCGCGAAGGCGCCGCCCCGCGCAAGGAGCGTCCGGGCCTGCGCGAGCAGAGCATGGCCGGCACCGGCCGCCACTTCCACATCCTGGCCGACGATACCCATTACGCGATCCGCGTCAACCGCAGCCCGGTGACCCGCGATCCGCTCGTCGCCGCGCTGTTCGGCCCACCTCAGGGCCAGGTCGCCAAAGATCGCGCCTGAGCGCGCTGGCGCCCGGTTGCCGATCGACGCGGCCGCCCGACGCGGCCGCCGTCAGCTGCGCCACCCCGCCGCAAGGCCGGGTGGCGCTGTTTTTTTTTGCGGGATTCCAATTGAAAAGGCGACAAGCGCGCTCATATGCCGGATGCGGCACCCCGACCGCTTACCTCATCAAGGAGAATCCATGCTGCCGAGTGCCGAATCCCTGGAAGGACAACCCGTTCCCCGCGTGACGTTCAAGGCGCGCCCCGACGACCAGTGGCGCGACATCACGACCGATGAACTGTTCAAGAGCAAGACCGTCGTCGTGTTCGCCCTGCCTGGCGCTTTCACGCCCACCTGTTCCTCGGCCCACCTGCCGCGCTACAACGAACTGGCGCCGGCCTTCCGCGAGAACGGCGTCGACGAGATCGTCTGCATGGCCGTCAACGATGCCTTCGTCATGCAGTCGTGGCAGGCCGGGCAGGAAGCGGGCAACATCACGATGATCCCGGACGGTAACGGCGACTTCACGGAAGGCATGGGCCTGCTCGTCGACAAGCGCGACCTCGGCTTCGGCAAGCGCTCGTGGCGCTATTCGATGCTCGTCAAGGACGGCGTCATCGCCAAGGTCTTCATCGAGCCGGACAAGGAGGGCGATCCGTTCGAAGTGTCGGATGCCGACACTATGCTGCGCTTCATCAACCCGGACGCCGCGCCGCGCGAGCCCGTCGTGATGTTCTCCAAGCCGGGCTGCCCGTTCTGCGCCCGCGCCAAGGCCGTGCTGAAGGCGAACGGTATCGTCTTCACGGACATCCCGCAGGATGCGAAGATCACGACCAGCGTGCTGCGCGCCGTCTCCGGCGGCGCCACGTGGCCGCAGGTCTTCATCGGCGGCAAGCTGGTCGGCGATGCGGACGCCGTCGCGGCGTATTTCGCGCCGCGCGCGCAAGAGGCCAGGTAACGCCGGAAACGGGAGAAACACGATGGAAGCCGCTTTCGTCTGCGCCGCGCTCGCGGCTGCCGTGCTGTGCGCCTGGCTCACGCCGCGCTGGCGCCTGCGCCGCGTGTTGGCGCGTCCGCTCACCGCAGCCCAGCTCGGCATCATCGAGCGCAACGTCGACCAGTACCGGGGCATGGCGCCGGACCTGCGCGCGCAGCTGCAGCGCCTCGTCAAGCAGTTCCTGCACCAGAAGACCTTCGTCGGCTGCGCCGGCCTCGAGGTGACGGAGGAGATGCGCGTGACGATCGCCGCGCAGGCCTGTCTGCTGCTGCTGAACCGGCCCAGCCGCGTGTATCCCGGCCTGCACACCGTGCTCGTCTATCCGGGCGCCTTCCTCGTGCCGCGGCGCGAGCAGGACGCCGCCGGCGTCGTCACGGAAACGCGCCAGGACCTGCTGGGCGAATCCTGGGGCGACGGCCGCGTCGTGCTGTCGTGGGAACACGTGCGCCGCGCGGGCCTGGCGGCCGAGGGCACGCACAACGTCGTCCTGCACGAGTTCGCGCACCAGCTCGACAGCGAGTCGGGCAGCAACAACGGCGCGCCTTTCCTCGGCAACCCGGAGCGCTACCGGAGCTGGTCGGAAACGCTGTCGCGCGATTTCGCCCTGCTGCGGCGCGACGCGTACTGGGGCCAGCGCGACGTGCTCGATCCGTACGGCGCGACGAACCCGGCCGAGTTCTTCGCCGTGGCGACCGAGAGCTTCTTCGAACAGCCCCACGAGCTGGCCGCGCGCCATCCTGAACTGTATGCGGAGTTCCAGTCGTATTACAGCGTGGATCCGCGCGACTGGTTTGCCGCGCCGGCGCCGGCGCCGGAGCACTACGGCATGGTCTACGGACAGTGGCGCGAGCACGGGCTGCGTGCGCTCGCGTACAGAGACTCAGCCGGGCGGGAGGCATCATGGCCACTCCTTACTATGCAGGAGGTCATCCATGTCCACGATCATTGCAGGGCACTTCCAGCTGCAGGATGACGTCGAGCGGGCGCGCCGCGCACTGGTCGATGCCGGTTTCGCGAGCGAGCGCATCAGCGGTTTCTACCTGAGCCAGCCGGGCCAGCACGACCTGACACCGATCGGCGGCGACAACATCCACTCGCCGGGGGCGAAGGAATCGCCGGAAGGCGTCGTCCAGGGTGCAGGCGCCGGTGCGGCGGTCGGCATCGTGGCCGGCGCCGTGACCGCGCCCGTGACCGGCCCGCTGGGCCCCGTGGTCGGCGGCCTCCTCGGCGCCCACGTCGGCTCGCTGTTCAGCTTTTCGAAGATGAAAGATCCGGGCGAACACGAGGAGGGCGGCCGTGCGCCGGTGGAAAACCGTCCGGCCGGCATGCTCATCGCGGTCGCCTTCGACGATCCCGGCCTGGAATCGCGCGCCGTCGACCTGCTGCGCGACCTGGGCGCCCACCATATCGAGCGTGCGAAGGGCAATATCGTCGACGGCGACTGGGCCGATTTCGACCCGGCGTCGCCGCCCGACATCATCCACTGACACGTACTTCCGCTGCGGTCGCGGCGGCGGCATGGCCGGATTCGCTGGTACATCGTTTACCTGGCGCTCCACGGCCGTTCCGGCCATTTCCCTCTTTGCGTTTCATCAAGGACGGCTTTGTCCGTCATCCTAGACTCGGTGTTTCGTGCTGCGCACCCGGCGCGGCAGGTTTGATGACAGGACGATGAAACCATGCACGATAACAAAGTAGCCTTGGTGACTGGAGGAATGGGGGGACTCGGCACGGCGATCTGCCGGCGCCTGCAGGCGGAGGGGTTCCGCGTGGCGGCAACCTATTCGCCCGGCAATGCCACGCCTGACGCGTGGCTGGCCGCCCAGAGAGACGAAGGGTACCGCTTCACGGCGTATCGCGTCGACGTGACCGACTACGGCGACTGCGAATGGATGATGCAGAAACTGCTGGCCGAAATGGGCCGGCTGGATGTGTTGGTGAACAATGCCGGCATCACGCGCGACCGCAGCCTGCGCAAGATGACGCTGGAGGATTGGCAGGATGTCCTCCGTGCCAATCTCGACAGCGTGTTCAACATGAGCAAGCAGGCGATCGACCCGATGATGACGCAACAGTGGGGCCGCATCATCAATATCTCGTCCGTCAACGGCCAGCAGGGTGCGTTCGGCCAGGTGAATTACTCGGCCGCCAAGGCCGGCATGCACGGCTTCACGAAGGCGCTGGCGCTGGAGATGGCGCGCCATGGCGTGACCGTCAACACGGTGTCGCCCGGCTATCTGCGCACGAAGATGGTCGAGGCCGTGCCCGCTGATGTGATGAAAGGCAAGATCCTGCCGCAGATCCCGATGGGCCGCCTGGGCGAGCCGGACGAGATCGCCGGCCTCGTCGCCTATCTCGTGTCGGAAGACGCCGGTTTCCTGACCGGCGCCAACCTGGCCATCAACGGCGGCCAGCACATGTATTGAAGCGGCACGGCGGCACGGTGGTGCGGGGCGGAAGGCTTGTCCGGCGGGCCTCCCGCTTTTTTTATGCGCTAGCGCCGCTCGGCCCGCGTCTGGCAATCGATACACAGGCGCGCCTCGGGCCGTGCCAGCAGGCGCGATGCGCCGATGGGCTGGCCGCATTCTTCACAATAGCCGTAGCTGCCGTCTTCGATCCTGGCGAGGGCCTGGCGCAACTGGCGCATTTCGGCCGAGTGGTGGCCGGCCGCTTCGCGCGACAGATCGTTCAGCAGGCGGACGGTGGCGCGGTCCAGCGGCGACGACTCGACCTCGTCCACGGGCAATTCTCCCGCGTCCGGGCGCGGCTCCTCGACGCGGGACAGCGCGTCGAGGCGCTGTTCGATCATCGTCTTGAGCAGCGCCAGCTGCTCGGGTGTGAGGGGTTCCATGGTCATGTCGCGTCCACGCCAGGCAAGACGTGACGACAGGCGGCGGACTCGACGTGTGGATTGGCTTTCATGGATGTCCCCTCGTTCGTGCCATTGGATGCAGTGTGGCTGCGATCCAGTGTAACGCGGAACGACGGGCAGGGATACCGCCGCCTGAACGCCGCCGAAGCAGACGCGGCGGCGCGGCGGCGGCGTTCAGGCGGAGGCGGCGGGGGCGGCGGGGGCGGCGGGGGCGGCGGGCGCGGTGTCGATGGCGACGACGTCGAGCTGGGTCTTGAGCCCTTCGACGGCGGCGAGGATGGGTAAAACCTGGCCCGTGCTGGCGGCCGCCGCCAGGCCCAGCAGGCGTGCGACGAGCGTGATGCCGTCGCCGATGCGGGTGATGCGCCTGATCTTGTCGGCGGCGTCCACCGTCAGCTGGATCAGGTGCTGCTGCGGCTGGCCCAGCGACGACACGATGCACGCCGCCGCCTCGGCATACAGCCGGTTGGCGCGCTGGCGCAATTCCATCTCGGCATTCAACAGGGCGCGGGCGGCGGTCTGCTCCGGTTCCGGCACATCCTCGCCATGGTGACGGCGAATGTCGCGCATCACGCGCTGGTGGATGCTGCCCGCGCACGCCGACAGCTTGTCGGCCAGTTCCTCGACCTGGTGCGCGGTCGACAACGCCTCGGCCGGGCTGGGCGGGGCCGCGTTGGCCGCATCGTGTTTCGGTTTCTCGTCGTTTGCCATGGTCTCTCCTCGAACGCTCAATCGGACAGGGCGTCGCGCAATGCCGTCAGGTCGTGCGCATAGACGGCCAGCATCTTGCGCACTTCGTCGCCGTGCAGGTTATTGAGGTTTTCGCGCAGTTTCTGGTGGCCCAGGGCGATCTTCGTCAAACCCTGGAGGGCCAGGTCATACCGTTTGTCGACCAGCTTGTATTCACTCGACTTGTTGAGATAATGGACCTTGGCCAGTGTCACGAGCATGCGGTCGGATGTCTTGGTGGAAAAGGGAATCTCGACGTCGAAGATGCCGAGCACGGTCTTCTTTTCGTTGTCGTTGGTCTTGGCGTACAGGCGGGTCAGCGCGGTCATCGCTTCCAGCAGGATCTGCACGTCGGCGTCGCCATCGCGCACCATCGTCTCGACGCTGCGGTTCTGGTAGCCGGACGCGATCACCCGCGTCAGCAGCCGCGTCAGGCCCGTGTACGCGGCGATCTGGCGCTGCTGCAGGCCGGATTCCGCGTTGGCCTTGAGTCCGCTGCCGAGGTCGTCGATGCGGTCGGACAGGTCGTAGCGGGCGTCGCCCGCCAGCACGCTGAGCGTCTGCATGTACAGCACGACGGTCTTCTGGATGCTGACGAAGTCGTCGTACACGGCGCGCCGGCGCGCATCGTTTTCTTTCGCGATGCGGTCGGCGGCCGGCGACAGATACGGTTGCTCGCGCTCGTAGGTGTCGCGGTAGCGGCGCGACAGCTCGCCATAGCCGCCCAGGCGGGCCGAGGCGTCGGCGAATTGCCGTACCTCGGCCAGGCTGACCTGGCCGGTACTGGCACAGCCGCTCAGCAATATGCCGGCGGCAAGGACGAAAGAGGTAATGCAGCGTCGCAGGTCCATGGGTCCTTTCTGGACGGCATAAGGCCGGCCGGAAAAGCCCTCATTCTTTCAAACCTGCAGCGCTTCGATATTGCCGGCGATCAATCCAACGCGGGACGCCAGCCGAGGCCCGCCACGGTGTCGCCCAGCGGGATGTATTCGCAGCCGACCCAGCCGTCATAGCCGAGCTCGTCCAGGGTGCGGAACAGGAACGGGAAATTGATCTCGCCGGTGCCCGGTTCGTGGCGGCCCGGCACGTCTGCCAGCTGGATGTGGCGGATCAGCGGCAGGCGCTCGCGCAGCGTATTGGCGAGGTCGCCTTCCATGCGCTGCATGTGATAGATGTCGTATTGCAGGAACAGGTTAGGCGCCGCGGCTTCCGCGATGATGGCGGCGGCCTGCGCGCTGCGCGTGAGGAAATAACCTGGAATATCACGGTCGTTGATCGGCTCGATCAGCAGATCGATGCCATGCGGGGCCAGCGCGGCGGCGGCGAAGCGCAGGTTGTCGACGAACGTCGCGTGCGCGCGCTCGGGCGCGACGTTCGGCGGCAGCTTGCCGGCCAGGCAGTGCAGGCGCTTCACGCCCAGGTCGAGGGCATATTCCAGCGCCAGCTCGACGGTGTCCTGGAATTCGCCCACGCGGCGCGGATCGCAGGCCATGCCCCGCTCGCCGGCCGCCCAGTCGCCGGCCGGGAAATTATGCAGCGCCAGTTCCAGCTGGTAGCGCTGCAGGCGGCCGGCGATCTGTTCCGCCTCGAAGGCGTACGGGAACAGGAATTCCACGCCGTCGAAACCGGCTGCGCGGGCGGCGGCAAAGCGTTCCAGGAAGCCGAGCTCGTTGAACATCAGGCTCAGGTTGGCGGCGAAGCGGGGCATGCGGATATCCTTTGCGGTGGAATAACCCTCTATGTTACAGCTCATTGTCCTAAACCATCGTGCCCGCCGGCGCGTCGCGCAGCGCGCGCATCGGCGTGAACAGCCAGGCCAGCAGCGCGGCGCCCGCCAGGAACAGGCCGGCGCCGCCGAACAGCGTCGCCAGCGTGACGCGGCTCGCGATCCAGCCGGCGACGACGGCCGCGAGCGGCGCCAGGCCCATGAAGATGAACATGAACAGGCTCATCGTCCGGCCCAGCAGCTCGCGCGGCACGCGCTGCTGGATCCACGTGAACACCGCGACCTGGACAAAGCCGCCCAGTATGCCGATGGCGACGTTGATCAGCATGCCTTGCCAGCTGGCGGTGATCATGCCCAGCGGCATAAGCAAGACGCCGGCGCTGCCGTCGATCAGCAGCAGGGTCATGCCGAGACTGCCGGCGCGCCGTTTCCCGGCGATGCCGCTCGCGGCCATGCCCAGCAGGGCGCCGGCGCCATGCGCACCCATCAGCAGGCCCAGCGCGGACGCGCCGTGCAGGCGGCTGCTGGCCAGCAGCGGCAGCGCGACCTGCATCACGCCGCCGATCACACAGGCGCACAGGCCCCAGTAGATGAAGCAGGTGCGCATCATGGTGTCGCGCCATACGGCCGCGAGACCGTCCGCCACGGCCTTCAACACAGGCTGCCTGGCCGCCGGAGCGAATGGACGCGACTGGACCTGCGCGAGGGTCCAGGCGGAGACGGCGAAGCTGATGCAATCGAAGCCGAACGCGAACGCCAGCCCACGCATGTGCTGCGGACCGTCGCTGCCGTCGCCGGCCAGCGCGAACAGCAGGCCCGCCAGCAGCGGCCCGGCCAGCATCGTGACCTGGCGCAGTCCCATCATCATGCCGTTCGCGGCCTGCAAGTGCTGCGGCGCGACGGCATGCGGCAGCATCGACGTGCCGGCCGGGATGCTGAACGCCGACGCGAGCGACAGGCCCAGCGCCAGCGCGAGCACGACGGACAGGTGCGCCTGGCCGGTATAGACGAGGATCGCGAGCGCGGCCAGCAGCACGGTGTTGACGTGCTTGGTGAGCATCAGGATGCGCTTGGGCGAGTGGCGGTCGACGAGCGCGCCGCCGAACAGGATCAGGATGGCGCGCGGGATACCCATCAGCGCGACGGCCATGCCCAGCGCGACGGCATCGCCCGTCAGCTTGAGCACGAGCCAGGGCAGGGCGATCTGGGTGAACTGGTCGCCGAGGGCGGAGATGGCGCCGCCGCTCATCAACCAGGTGAAATTGCGGTCGCGCAGCAGGGCGGTGCGCGGGTTCGGTGCGTCGTGCATGTCGTCTCCTTGTTATGTGCGGGCGGGCGCCGGCCTGGCCGGCACGCCATCGTGTTGGTGGTACGGAGGATTACAGGATCAGTAAGTCGGTGGATCAGCGCTGGATGCCGGCGATCTGCGCCAGCAGGTCCGACGTCGCCCTGAGCTGGTCGCCGGACGGCGCGCCCAGCAGGGCGTGGCTGATGTTGTCGACGACGGTCGTCGCGTTCGTCACCAGCTCGTCGCCCGTCGGCGTGATCAGGGCATAGCCGACCCGGGCGTCGCGCGGGTCGCTCTGGCGCGTGACGAGGCCGATCTTTTCCAGCGGCAGCAGGGAGCGTGTGACACCGGATGCGGTCAGGCCCAGCCGGTCGGCCAGGTCGACGCGGCGCAAGCGCCCGCCCGGCGCCCGCTGCAAGTGCAGCAGCAATTGGTAATCGGCGAAGCTGATGCCGTGGTGGCCGCCGAGGGCGCTGTCGAGACGGCGCGCGAGCGTCGCCCAGGCACGCGAGAGGCGCAGGCAGAATTCGGTGGTGAGACTGTCGGACATGATGACTCCAGGTGCTGAACGGTTACTTGATCCGTCAAGTATATGGGGAGTGTCGACCGTTGGCAAGTACTTGAGTGCACAATTAAATTCGGGGTCAGAGCACATTTCCGCGCACCATCTCCGACGCAACGTTCGATGCCGGTCCAAGCCGGCCCGCTGATGGCGTCGGATATCCCCCACACCAGTTCTGGTCTCTGGAACATTGATCGAAAGTGCTCTGACCCCGAATTCAGGCAAAAAAAGACCGGGAGCAGGTCCCGGTCTTTGTTGGTCAGCGGAGGCTGCGCGTTAGCGGTCGCCGCCCGAACGGGCTGCCGATGCCGGACGCGGGCCGCGACCCTGGCTGCGGCCACCGCCGTTGCCACCGTTGCCGCCGTTGCGGTTGCCACCACCGTTGCCGCCGTTGCGCTGGCCCGTCGCCGGCGCGCCCTGCACGCGCGGCTTGGCGCCGCCGGCTGCGACTGCGCCATTGCCGGCGCCGCGGTTGCCGCCCGGGCGGCCGCGGCCCGGATGACCCGGTGCGCCGCTGCGCAGCTGGATCGGCTGCGGCTTCGCCGTCGGATCCGGCTCGAAGCCTGTGATCACCTGACGGGGCAGCGTCTGCTTGATCAGCTTTTCGATGTCCTTCAGCATCTGGTGCTCGTCCACGCAGACCAGCGACACGGCCTCGCCCGTCGCGCCGGCGCGGCCCGTACGGCCGATGCGGTGCACGTAGTCTTCCGGCACGTTCGGCAGGTCGTAGTTGACCACGTGCGGCAGCTGGTCGATGTCGATGCCGCGCGCCGCGATGTCGGTGGCGACGAGCGCCGTCAGGCTGCCGTCCTTGAACTCGGCCAGCGCCTTGGTGCGCGCCGACTGGCTCTTGTTGCCGTGGATCGCCATCGCGCCGATGCCGTCCTTGCCGAGCTGCTCGACGAGCTTGTTGGCGCCGTGCTTGGTGCGGGTGAACACGAGCACCTGTTTCCAGCCGTGAGTCTTGATCAGGTGGGCCAGCATCGGGTGCTTCTTGTCGCGGTCGACCGGGTGGATCTTCTGGGCGATGACTTCGACGGTCGAGTTGCGCGGCGCCACTTCGATCATGGCCGGGTTGTCCAGCAGGCGGTCGGCCAGGCCCTTGATCTCGTCCGAGAACGTGGCCGAGAACAACAGGTTCTGGCGCTTCGGCGGCAGCACGGCCAGCACTTTACGGATGTCGTGGATGAAGCCCATGTCCAGCATGCGGTCGGCTTCGTCCAGGATCAGGATTTCGATCTTGTCGAGCTTGATCGTGCCCTGGGACACGTGGTCGAGCAGGCGGCCCGGCGTGGCGACGAGGATGTCGACGCCGTTCGCCAGCAGCTTGATTTGCGGATGAATGCCGACGCCGCCGAAGATCACGGCCGAATTCAGGTTCGTGTGTTTGGCGTACATGCGCACGTTTTCCTCGACCTGGGCCGCGAGTTCGCGGGTCGGGGCGAGCACGAGGGCGCGGATCGGGCGCTTGGACGTCTTGCTGGTCAGCGCGGCGCCGACCTTGTCGGTCGACAGGCGGTGCAGCACGGGTAGCGTGAAGCCGGCGGTCTTGCCGGTGCCGGTCTGGGCGCCTGCCAGCAGGTCGCCTCCTTTCATCACGGCGGGAATCGCCTTCGCCTGGATCGGAGTCGGAGCGGTATAGCCCGCTTCAGTGACGGCACGCACGATGGCGTCGGACAGACCGAGAGTATTGAATGACATAGTTATCTGGTAGGGATCGGCCCGTCGTTTCTCGTGTTCCCACGGAAACGCCAGTCCAGCCGATCGGTTTACACACTCAGGGCGGCCGGTACTGGTGCCGGAACGCCTAGACGCGAACGTGAAGACAAATGTCAACGATCACGCGACATTATAATTAAAAATGTTTCGCTATGGAAATTTTAGCGCGGCCTGTGTCGTTTAATGACAGGGACCGGTGGAAGCGGGGGCGCGGCACCTCGTGGGTTCCGGAGGCAATCTTGACAGGCGGATAACACCGCCTGTGGCGGGAAAGCCGCGCGGCCAGCAAGGCCTGCGGCGTTCCCCGGACTTACACAGGGCGTATTTTACGCGAAACGGCGCGAGGCCGCTCAGGCGAAGGGCTTCAGCAGCGAGACCATGCCGGCAAAGACCTTCGGGCCGGCGGCGATGATGTCGCCCTTGTTGAGATATTCGGACTCGCCGTTGAACTCGCCGACGATGCCGCCCGCCTCGGTCACGAGCAGCGAACCGGCGGCGATATCCCAGATTTTCAGGTTCTTTTCGAAGTAGCCGTCGACGCGGCCGGCGGCCACGTTGGCCAGTTCCAGCGCGGCCGAGCCGCTCGAGCGCAGGCCGTGGCAGCGCGGGGCGACCACTTCGTACATGCGCAGGTATTCGGCCAGGTCGCGCGGCTCCGCGCCGTGGCCGGAGCCGATCAGCGCCTTGTTGATGCGGTCCGGATTGCGCACGCGGATGCGCTTGTCGTTGAGGTAGGCGCCGGCGCCCTTGGTGGCGGTGAACAGGTCGTTGCGGACCGGGTCGTAGATGACGGCCTGCGTGATCACGCCGCGCTGTTGCAGCGCGATCGAGACGCAGTAGTTCGGGTAGCCGTGGAGGAAGTTGGTGGTGCCGTCGATGGGATCGATGATCCAGACGTATTCGCTGTCGTCGTTCAGGTTCGCGGTGGGGCCCGATTCTTCGCCGAGGATGGCGTGGTCGGGGTAGGCTTTCAGCAGCGTTTCGACGATCGCCTGTTCCGATGCCTGGTCGATGTCGGTGACGAAGTTGTTGTGGCTTTTTTCGCTGACGGTGATGCGGTCGAGGTCGAACGATGCGCGGTTGATGACGGTCGCGGCGCGGCGGGCGGCCTTGATGGCCGTGTTGAGCATGGGATGCATAGAGGGCTTCCGTAAAAAATGCCGATGCCCACCGCGCAAGGGCGCCGTGAACGATCTGAACGAGAAATAATTAAAGAGCAAAGCGGTGCCGAAGCCGTTAAAATCGCGAGCTTCTTGCCCGCATTTCAACGCCCGTCACCGCGCGATGGCGTTATTTTAAATGAACCCGACCGAAACTGTCTCTTCTCTTTTCAAACGTCTACGCTTCGTGCTGGTGGAGACGAGCCGCGCCGGCAATGTCGGCTCGGTGGCGCGCGCCATGAAAACGATGGGATTTTCCGACCTCGTGCTCGTCGCCCCGCGCTGCAACGACCCGTTGCACGACCCGGAGGCGGTCGCCTTCGCCAGCGGCGCCATCGACGTGCTGCAGGGTGCGCAGATCGTGGATTCCATCGGCGAGGCCCTGGACGGCTGCAATTTCGCGGCGGCCGTGTCGGCCCGGCTGCGCGAATTCTCGCCGCCCGTATGGACGCCACGCGAGTTTTCCGCACATGCGGCAGGCACCGAGGACCTGCGCCCGGTCCTGATCCTCGGCAACGAGCGCTTCGGCCTGCCGAACCAGATCGTCGAGCAGTGCAATGTGCTGATCAATATCCCGGCCAATCCGGCGTATTCCTCGCTGAACCTGTCGCAGGCCGCGCAGGTGCTCGCGTACGAGTGCCGGATCGCCGCGCAAGGCGACAATGCGCAACTGAGCCGCACGCAGGAAGGCATCGGCTTCCACGGCGAGGCGGCGAGCGTCGCACAGATCGACAGCATGTACACCCACCTGGAAGAAGCGCTGGTCGCGATCGGCTTCCTCAACGCGAACAACCCGAAAAAGCTGATGCCGCGCCTGAAGCGCCTGTTCGCGCGCACGCAGCTGGAGACGGAAGAAGTGAACATCCTGCGCGGCATCGCGCGCCAGATGCTGAAATCGACGGGGCAGGATTCCTAGACGGCTTGCTCTAGTCCGAGTTGGTCGCCTGACCTGTTCTTTCGCTTACACTTTGAAAAACACATACAAAGGGTAGGCATGGAGACAACCCGCAGAACCTTCCTGAAGGCCGGCCTGCTGTCGGCGGCGTTGCTGGCCGCGGGCGGCGGCTGGTATCGGCACACGCATCCGGCGCCGCCGCGCGGCTTCGTGCTCGACGGCGAGGCGCGCGCCGCCCTCGACGCCATCGTCCCCGTCATCATGTCCGGCGCCTTGCCGGATGCGCCCGCCGACCGGGCCCGCGCCATCGCCGCGACGACGGAGCGTGTGCACCAGGCCATCGTCGGCCTGCCGCTGCCGGCGCAGCAGGAAGTGCAGGACCTGTTCGGCCTCCTCGCGCTGGCCCCGGCGCGGCGCCTGCTGACGGGCATCCCGGACGGCTGGACCCATGCGCAGGAGGCCGACGTCGCCGCGTTCCTGCAGGACTGGCGTGTGCACCGCCTGTCTCTGCTGCGCACGGCGTACGCGGCGCTGCACGACCTCGTGCTGGGCGGCTGGTACAGCGATCCGGCGCACTGGGACGCCATCGGCTACCCGGGGCCGCTGAAGGAGCTCGCATGAGCGGCCGGAACGTGATCCCCGATCCGATCGTGGCCGGCCTCGCGCGCGGCTGGAAGATCATCGACGGCGCGCGCGAGACCGCCGACCGCACGCTGGACGCCGACGTCGTCATCGTCGGCAGCGGCGCGGGCGGCGGCGTGACGGCCGAGATCCTCGCGCTGTCCGGCCTGTCCGTGATCGTCGTGGAGGAGGGCGCCTTGAAATCCTCGCGCGACTTCAAGATGCGCGAGGCCGACGCCTATCCGGCGCTGTACCAGGAATCGGCCGCGCGCAAGACGCGCGACAAGGGCATCAACATCCTGCAGGGCCGCACGGTGGGCGGTTCGACGACCGTGAACTGGACGTCGAGCTTCCGCACGCCGCCGCCGACGCTCGCGTTCTGGCGGCAGCGCTTCGGCCTTGCGACGTACAGCGAGGCCGAACTGGCGCCGTGGTTCGACCTGATGGAGGCGCGGCTGCACGTGGCCGACTGGCCCGGCGCGCCGAACGAGAACAACGACCTGCTGCGGCGCGGCGCGGCGAAACTCGGCATCCCGACGGGCCTCATCCGCCGCAACGTCAACGGTTGCTGGAACCTCGGCTATTGCGGCATGGGCTGCCCGACGAACGCGAAGCAGTCGATGCTCGTGACGACGATCCCGTCCGCGCTGGACCACGGCGCGACCCTCGTCACGCGCGCCCACGCCGAGCGGCTCGTCCTGAAGGGCGACCAGGTCGAGGGCATCGATTGCACGCTGCTCGACGCCGGCGGACTGCACGCCACGGGACGCCGCCTGTGCCTGCGCGCCCGCCACTACGTGCTCGCGGGCGGCGCCATCAACACGCCGGCGTTGCTGCTGCGCTCCAAGGCGCCGGACCCCGGCGGACAGCTGGGCAAGCGCACGTTCCTGCATCCGACGCTCGTCTCGGCCGCGTTGTTCCCGCAGCGCGTCGACGGTTACGCCGGTGCACCGCAGACGGTGTATTCCGACCACTTCCTGCACACGCAGGCCATCGACGGCCCGCTCGGCTTCAAGCTGGAAGCGCCGCCGCTGCATCCGGTGCTGCTGGCGACGACGATGCAGGGCTTCGGCCGCGAGCACGCGGAGATGATGCGCCACTTCCCGCATTTGCAGGGCATGCTGGCGCTGCTGCGCGACGGTTTTCATGCCGAGTCGCCGGGCGGCGCCGTGGGCCTGAACGGGGACGGCTCGCCCGTGCTCGACTATCCGCTGAACGACCCGCTGTGGGACGGCGCCCGGCGCGCCCTGCTGACGATGGCCGAGATCCAGTTCGCGGCCGGCGCCAGCGGCGTGCAGGTGGCGCACGAACGCGCGCCGCGCTACGGCAGCTGGGCCGAGGCGAAGGCCGGCATCGCCGCGCTGCCGTTCGAGCGCCACCTCACGCGCGTCGTGTCGGCGCACGTGATGGGCGGTTGCGCGATGGCGGGCGCGGACCATGATGGCGTGACGGGGCCGGACGGCCGTTACCGCGGCCTCGCCAACGTGTCCGTGCACGACGGCTCGCTGTTCCCGACGTCGATCGGCGCCAATCCGCAGCTGTCGATCTATGCCATTACGGCGCGCCTCGCCAGCGACCTGGCGCAAGCGCTCACGGGCCGGCCGGCCGCGCGGCCCGCGTGACCATGAAGCCGGCCAGCGCCCGCACCTTGCTGCGCCTCGTGCTGCTCGTGCAGCTGGCCGCCGCGCTGCTGGTCGCGTGGGTGCTGCTGCGCCGTGGCGTGCCGGCGTGGGGCGCGCTGCCGGCCGGCGTCGCCGTGGTGGCGCTGGTGCGCCTCGTGATCAACATGAACAATTTTGTCATGGCGGCGCGCGCGGCGAGCGCCACGCCGCCCGCGTACCGCCTTGGACCGGCGGCACGCCTGCGCATGCTGGCCGAGGAATTCCGGGCCAGCATGCTGGTGACGTCCTGGCACGTGCCGCGCGGCTGCGCGCGCATGACGGTGCACCGGGACAGCGGCCGCGTCCCTGTGCTGCTCGTGCACGGCTACGGCTGCAACAGCGGCTTCTGGGCGCACCTGGAGCCGCTGCTGGACCGCGAACGCATCAGCCACGCCAGCATCGACCTGGAACCGGTCGCCGGCAGCATCGACGGTTACGCGCCGCTGATCGAGGCGCGGGTGCGGGAACTGTGCGCCGCGACGGGCGCCGCGCGCATCGCCATCGTCGCGCACAGCATGGGCGGCCTCGCCGCGCGCGCGTGGATGCGGACCTGCGGTGATGCCCGCGTGGCAAAGCTGATCACGCTCGGCACGCCGCACCACGGCACGGTGCTGGCGAACCTCGGCCCCGGCGCGAACGCCGCCCAGATGCGCCGGGACAGCCCGTGGTTGCGCGACCTGGCGGCTGGAGAAACCGCAGACGTACGCGCGCGCATCGTCTCCATTTACACCCACCACGACAACATCGTCGCCCCGCAGGATTCGAGCGAGCTGGCGGGCGCGCGCAACGTCGCCTTCGGCGGCGTGGGGCACGTGGCGCTGGGCAGCAACCCCCGCATACTGGCCGAGGTGTTGCGCGTTCTGCGAGAACTGCAGCCGGCCATGGCCTGAGGGTCCGGTCGATGATATCCTTGCGGGTGAGTCCACCCATACTTGTTTCCATGCAACAGAAAGCCCCGCGCCGAACCCGCGAACGCATCCTCGAGCTGTCGCTGCGGCTGTTCAACGAATTCGGCGAACCGAACATCACCACGACCGTGATCGCCGACGAGATGAACATCTCGCCGGGGAATCTGT
This sequence comes from Massilia sp., assembly GCA_045810485.1. Classification (GTDB taxonomy): domain Bacteria; phylum Pseudomonadota; class Gammaproteobacteria; order Burkholderiales; family Burkholderiaceae_D; genus Telluria. The sequence continues at coordinate 31,887 of JBJMVU010000102.1, forward strand.
ACTATCACTTCCGCAACAAGGACGACATCGTGAATTCGATCTTCGTCCAGTTCGAGGCGGAGATCGAGCGCATGCTGACCGTCCCGGCCGGCCGCCGCTCGAACATGGAAGACGTGTGGCTGTACCTGCACCTCATGTTCGAACTGATCTGGAAGTACCGGTTCTTCTACCGCGACCTGAACGACCTCCTGTCGCGCAACCGCAAGCTGGAACTGCACTTCAAGGCGATCCTCGCCCACAAGATCAAGGTCGCGCGCCAGTTGTGCGAAGACCTGCGCAGCGAAGGCTCGCTGGAAGCGGGCGACGCGCAGATCGGCGCCATGGCCACGAACATGGTCGTCGTCGCCACGTACTGGCTGTCGTACGAATACGTGCGCAATCCGCGCAAGTACAGCGAGCAGCAGGCCATCGCGGACACGCTCGCGCGCGGCTGCTACCAGGTGCTGTCGATGCTCGGGCCCTACCTGCGCGGCGAGACGCTCGCGCTGTTCCAGCGCCTGTCCGACGACTTCCTCGCCAAGCTGCCCCCGGAAGTTGCCACCTGAAGTTGCCACCTGAAGCTGCCACTGAGACGCGGCAGGAACAACCTTAAAGAATCCATGAAATCCATCGCCGTCTACTGCGGCGCCTCGCTCGGCGCCGATCCCCTCTATGCCGACGCCGCGCGCGGCCTCGCCCGCGCCCTCGTCGAGCACAACATCGGCCTCGTCTACGGCGGCGGCAAGGTGGGCCTGATGGGCGTGATCGCCGACGAAGTGCTGCGCCTCGGCGGCGACGCGACGGGCGTGATCCCGAAGCACCTCGTCGAGCGCGAAGTGGGCCACGCCGGCCTCACGCGGCTGTTCGTCGTGAAGGACATGCACGAGCGGAAGGCGATGATGTCCGACCTGGCCGAGGGCTTCATCGCCATGCCGGGCGGGATGGGCACGCTCGAAGAACTGTTCGAGATGGTCACGTGGGCGCAACTGGGGATCCATGCGAAACCCATCGGCCTGCTGAACGTGAACGGCTTCTACGACGGCCTGGCATCGTTCATCGACCACCTCGTCGGCGCCGGCTTCGTGCGTCCCGCGCACGCCGCACTGATGGTGCGCGACGCCGACCCGGACGCGCTGATCCGCCGCCTGCGTCATCCCTGATTCGACTGCTCGATGTTTGCGAAAACATTGAGCGTTTCCTGATTGCATCGCGAGCGTAGAGCGCAAGTTCTGCGCGGTCTTCCTGCGTCGTGAAATGATATGGATCGCGCATCCATAACAGCTTTGTTGTGCGCTATCATTGTCTCCCGCGATCCGGCATGGGCACGATGAACGCGATACGCGTCGATCCCCATCCACCACCACAACGGGGCCGCCGCACGCCGGATCGATTTCGATATCGAGAAGGAGACACCATGATCAACAAGCGTCGCAACCGCCTGCTCAAGCTGCTCGCCGAGCGCAAGGCGGCCACCGTGCACGAGCTGGTCGAATCGCTGGACGCGTCGCCGTCCACGATCCGGCGCGACATCAGCTGGCTCGCCGCCCGCAACCTCATCCACCGCACGCGCGGCGGGGCGCAGACGTCCCCGCGGAAGAAGCGCCTGGGCGGCCTCGCCAACGACACCTTCGCCGACAACCTGCGCGCCAACGCCGCGCGCAAGTACGCCATCGCCCGCCGCGCCGCCGCGCTGTGCGAGGACGGCGAAACCATCATCATCAACGGCGGCACGACGACGTTCATGATGGCCGACTTCCTGGCGACCGCAGCCTCAAGATCATGACGAATTCGTTCCTGATGGCCGACCGGCTGCTGGCGACGAGCCAGAACGAAGTGCTGATCCCGGGCGGGACCGTCTACCGCGACGAGAACGTGATCCTGTCCCCGTTCGACAACGATGCGACGGGCGACCAGTACGCGTCGAAGATGTTCATGAGCGTGTCGGGGCTGTCGATGCTGGGCCTCGTCGAGACC
>JBJMVU010000103.1:0-6545 GCA_045810485.1 Massilia sp.
CGTCGTGGACGACATCCGCGGTCTCGAAAATGTCCCCATCACCCCCGTCACGATCCAGTCTGCCACCCTCCTCAAGGGTGATAAGCTAGTAAAATAACGAACTCGCAACTCAATATTGGGAAACCTGCTGCGCGTTGCAGGTTCGGTTTCCGATGCCAAACCTGCCGCCGCTCGCGACGGTTTCTGGACTAAACAACGATAGGATAAAAACATGACCACCGTACTCATGACCACCAACAAGGGCAACATCAAGGTCGAACTGGACGCCGACAAGGCGCCGAAGACCGTTGCCAACTTCCTGGACTACGTGAACAAGGGTCACTTCAGCAACACGATCTTCCATCGCGTGATCAAGGACTTCATGATCCAGGGCGGCGGTTTCGAGCCGGGCATGAAGCAGAAGCCGACTGAGCAGACCGTCGAGAACGAAGCCAAGAACGGCCTGAAGAACGACAAGTACACGGTCGCGATGGCCCGCACGATGGCCCCGCACTCGGCGTCGGCACAGTTCTTCATCAACACCAAGAACAACGACTTCCTGAACTACCCGGGCCAGGACGGCTGGGGCTATGCCGTGTTCGGCAAGGTCGTCGAAGGCCAGGACATCGTCGACCAGATCAACAACGTCAAGACCAGCCGTTCCGGCATGCACTCGGACGTGCCGAGCGACGACGTGATCATCGAAAAGGTTGAAGTCGTCCAGTAATCTGAACAGGCAGGCATGACGCGCGGGCCCTGCTCCGGCGATTGATCCTGGAAGCACATGACCGCGCGCACGCTCGCACTCTTCATTTCCGACCTGCACCTGCAGGCATCCCACCCGCGTACGGCCGAAGCCTTTTTCGGCTTCCTGGCTGAACGCGCGGCGCACGCCGAGCGGCTCTACCTGCTCGGCGACATCTTCGAATACTGGGCCGGCGACGACGATCTCGACGACCCGTTCAACCGCAGCGTCGTCACCGCACTGCGCCGCGTGAGCGACGGCGGCACGGCCGTCTACTGGCTCGGCGGCAACCGCGACTTCCTCGTCGGCGCAGGCTTCGCCGACGCGGCCGGCCTCACCCTGCTGCCCGAACCGCACGTGGCGACCATCGGCGGCCGCGACGTCGTCCTAGTGCACGGCGACGCCCAGTGCACGGACGACGTCAAGTACATGGCCTTCCGCGCCCAGGTGCGCGACCCGGCGTGGCAACGCCAGTTCCTCGCCATGCCCCTGGCCCAGCGCAAGACGATCATCGCCGGACTGCGCGAAGGCAGCCGCGCGGCCCACAGCGAAAAGGCGTACGAGATCATGGACGTCGCCCCGGCCGCCGTCGCCGCGCTGCATGCGGCCAGCGGCTCGGACGTCATCATCCACGGCCACACCCACCGCCCCGCCCTGCACGAGGCCGACGGCAAGCAGCGCTACGTGCTCCCCGACTGGGAACTCGACGCAGATTCGGCCACCGAGCCCATCCGCGGCGGCTGGATCGCCATCGACGAGGACGGGCGCATCCTGCGTTGCGACGTCGACGGTCACACGATCTAATCCATCCCCTCAATCCTGCTAGGTAGCTCTGTATTGACCATCGCCGACATGGTGTTATACTTCACTACAACACCACGACTCTACATCACCAACATGGAGGCAGGCATGACATGGACTGCACCACGACGAAAGGAGGCCGGCAATGACGATCGGCTGGAATGACAACTCTCCGATCTACCGGCAGTTGAAGGACAGGGTGATCGGTATGATGCTCGATGGCGCCTTGAAGGCCGGGGATCCACTCCCCTCCGTGCGCCAGATCGCGGCCGAATACCAGCTGAATCCGATCACGGTCTCGAAGGCTTACCAGGAACTGGTCGACGACAACTTAGTAGAAAAACGAAGGGGGATCGGTATGTACGTCACGGAAGGCGCGAGCGAGAAACTGCTCGCCAGCGAAAGAGAGCGTTTCCTGCGCGAGGAATGGCCGGCGATGCTGGAACGGATCCGCCGCCTCGGCCTCAACATCGAGCAATTGCTGCGCGAACCGGTCGGAGGCGGGAAATGAGCGCCGTGATCGAAGCGAAGAACCTCACGAAGCGCTACGGCAAGCGCACGGCGGTGGACGGCATCGACTTCACCATCCCCGCCGGCCGCATCGTCGGCCTGATCGGCCCGAACGGCTCGGGCAAGACCACCACGCTGAAGGCCGCGCTGGGCCTGATCCCGTTCGAGGGCGAGCTGTCGGTGCTGGGCCTCGACCCGCGCACCCATCGCGACGAGCTGATGCAGGACGTCTGCTTCATCGCCGACGTCGCGATCCTGCCGCGCTGGCTGCGCGTGCGCGACGCCATCGACTTCGTGGCCGGCGTCCACCCGCGCTTCAACCGCGAGAAGGCGGAGCGCTATATCGCGAACACGAAGCTGCAGCCGGGCATGAAGGTCAAGGAAATGTCCAAGGGCATGATCGTGCAGCTGCACCTGGCCCTCGTGATGGCCATCGACGCGAAGCTGCTCGTGCTGGACGAGCCGACCCTGGGCCTCGACATCATCTACCGCAAGCAGTTCTACCAGAACCTGCTGGAAGACTATTTTGACGAGCACAAGACGATCGTCATCACGACGCACCAGGTCGAAGAAGTCGAGCACATCCTCACCGACCTGATGTTCATCCGCGACGGCCGCATCGTGCTGGCCGCGTCGATGGAAGAGATCGGCGAGCGCTATATCGAGGTCATGGTGCCGCAGGAAAAACTGAGCGCCGCCAACGCGCTGCAGCCGATCGACCGTCGCACCGTGTTCGGCAAGGCCGTGCTGCTGTTCGACGCCGGCCCCGGCGGCGCTTCGCGCCAGCAGCTGGCCGCGCTCGGCGAAACCCGTAATCCATCCGTCGCCGATTTGTTCGTCGCGACCATGAAAGGAACCTACGCGTGAATACGAAAATGAGTACCAACAAACACGCGGACACCATGAGGTGGCTGCTGCGGCGTGAGTTCTGGGAGCACAAGGGCTCGATGTTCTGGGCGCCGCTCATCGTCGGATCGCTGCTCGTCGTGCTGCTGGGTTGCACGATCACCTACGGCATCATGGCGCACGGCATTCCCGCACACGTGACGATCAACGGCCAGACACTGGATCACGCCCGCCTGGACCAGATCCTGCCGGAGGAAACCAAGCTGATGGTCGCGAAGATCGCCACCGGCATGTACCTGGGCGCATCGGCGCCGCTGGTCGCGATCCTGGTCGGCGTCGTATTTTTCTACTGCCTCGGGGCGCTGTACGACGAGCGTCGCGACCGCAGCATCCTGTTCTGGAAATCGCTGCCCGTGTCCGATCCGATGACGGTGCTGTCGAAGGCCGTCACGGCGATGGTCGTCGCACCCGCGATCACGCTGGCCCTGGCCGTCGTCGCGTCGCTGGCCCTGCTGTTCATCTTCTGCATGGTGCTCAGCACGCAGGGGCTGAACCTGTTCACGGTGGTGCTGGCATCGTCCGACCTGTATCTGTCGCCGCTGCGCCTCGCCGCCCTGCTGCCGGTGTACGTCGTGTGGGCGCTGCCTACCGTGGGCTGGCTGATGCTCGTGTCGAGCTGGGCGAAATCGAAGCCGTTCCTGTGGGCCGTGGGCGTACCCGTCGTCGCGCTCGTCATCCTCAAATGGATCAACGCGGCGCTCGAAAATTTCTCCGGCCAGACGCTGCTGCTGGCGCATTACGCGAGCGACGTCGTCGCGCGCATCCTCGGCGGCATCGTGCCCGGCATCTGGTTCACGTTCCAGCCAGCCCTGCAGGCCGGCATGCGCCCGAGCGAGAACGGCTTCGACATGGGCGCGCTCGTCTCCCAGTCCTACCGGTCGCTGGCCGGCATCGACGCCTGGATCGGCGTGGCGCTGGGCGTCGCGATGCTGGTTGCCGCGGTCCGCATGCGCCGCTGGCGCGACGAAGGCTGAGCATGCGCCCAGTCCTCGTCGCCCTGTCCCTGTTGTCCGCCGCGGCCTGCGCCCAGGACGTCGAACCGGGCGCAAACCGCGAAGGCGTGGTGCACGTGAACGCGATCAAGAATCCGGAGATGCATGCCTACCGCGCCATCGCGGCCGGCCTCGACACCTTCGACGCGCAGCACGCGCTGGCGCCGAGCGTCCCGCAACTGCGGTTCGCGGTGCGCCGCCGCGGCGGCGCCCTGCTGGAGGGCGACCTGCCGACGGCGAAGCTGGCCGGCGACGAGTTCGCGCTCGCGCTGCCGGTCGACGCCGACGCCCTGTTCGACGTGCCGCGCAGCCAGCAGGCGTGGGACGCCAACGCGGAGCTGGTGCTGAGCCGCAAGCGCAAGGAGGTCCGGGTCTGGCCCTACATCCGCACGCCAGGCCTGGCCGATAACCAGCGCCGCCTGGGCGACCTGCGGCTCGAATGCCAGGTCTTCGTCACGGTCGCCAAGAAGGAGGCGCCGTTCTGGGTCGTCGCGCTGGCCAATACCGTATTCCTGACGGGCGACTGGTGCAGCTTCTTCAAGGACCAGGACCGCACGTGGTCCGTGAACGTGGAAACCCCGCTCGCGTCCGCCGTGCTGCGCGAAGGCGAGCGCACGCTGCCGCTGAAAGTAAAGAACCGCCAGTTCGAGCTGCCGCTGTATGACACCAGCTGGGGCAACGACGCCGTCGTCGACCTGGCGTTCGCCGCGCCCGAAGGAGCCGCGCCATGAAACGTATCGATATGATGCTGTGCGCGCTGCTGGTGTGCGCCCTGCCCGCCGCGCATGCGGACGAACCCGTGCCGTCGGTCCACGTGGCCGGCATCGCGGATCCCGAAATGCGTTCGTATCGCAGCGTTTCAGCCGGCCTCGACGCGTTCGACGCGCACCGCCCGCTGGCGCCGCACGCCACGCTGCGCTTCCGCATGCGCCATACGGAGGGCGCGCCGGCGAACGCGGGCGACGGCCTGCGGCTGCGGCTCGCGAGCGACGACGGGAGCTTCCAGGAAAACGTGCCGATCGACGCCGCCGGCCTCCTTACCGTGGCCCGCAACCAGGCCGCCTACGATGCGGACGCCACCTTTATCCTGAACCAGAAGAATGGCCTGTACACGGGCCACCCGGAGGTGCGTACGGCCGGCCTGCCGGACAACGTCCGCCGGCTGGGCGACCTGCGCCTGGAATGCCGCGTGACCATCGCCATCGTCAAGGACCAGATGCCGTTCATGGCGAAGGCCGCCATCAACACGCTGATGCTCACGTCGGACTGGTGCGGCAAGAAGGATTTCAACTACGGCACGCTGGCGCCGCGGCCGGGCGCGCGCGCCGTGCTGCGCGACGGCGAGCGGTCGCGCACGCTGGAAACGCACGGGTGGAACATGATGGCGCCGATCGGCGATACGGGCTGGCCGGACGACGCCCTCGTGCAATTCGACGAGGGCGCGGCCGGAGACCTTACTCGAACTGCTGACGGAACGCCGCGAACTGCGCCTTGAGTTCGTCGACTTCGTTGCGCAGCGCGGCCACTTCCTGTTCCAGCTGGGCGACGCGGGCGCCCGTCGAGCCGCCGCCCGAACCGGCGCCGGCGGCGCCGCCCGCATCGATGCGCGCGACGTCGATCGGCCCACCGAGCAAATGCCCGTAACGGGATTCCTTCGTGCCGGGCGCGCGCTCGAGCCGGGCGACGAGCGGCGGGTACTTATCGATGAGGAATTGCAGCGCGCTTTCCGCCTCGGCCACCGACTTGAAATCGTGGAGGCGGCCCGTGCGGCTGCGGATCTCGCCCGCCGTCTGCAGGCCGCGCAGCATCAGCACGGCCAGCACGGCGACCTTGTCCTGCTCGAGCGTCCACTTGATACGCATGCGGTGCTCGTACTTCATGACGCGCGCGCCGGCCTGGGCGATGCCGTTCACGAGCTTGCGCTGCATGAGGCGCTGCAGGGTGTCGTGGACGACGTCCTCCGACAGCTGCATCACCGGGTCGCGGCTGGACAGCTGGTTGCAGCCGTTCATGACCGCATTCAGCGACATGGGGTAGTTGTCGGGCGTCAGCGCCTCTTTTTCGGCGAGGACGCCCAGTACGCGGATTTCGTTGGGGTCGAGGTCGGAGGCCGGGTCGAAGCTGCCCGGGATGTCGTCTTGCATCGTGGTCCTTTGTTCGTTCGGCGCCCGCCGATCGCTCAATCGACGAGCCGGTTCAGTTGCGCCTGGTCGAGTTTATCACTCTCGTCCGGTGTATGACAGCGGATGCCGGCCGCCTTCATCGTCGCGCACATGCGTTCGATCTGCTCGTCCTGCTGGGCCACGTGGTTGATCAGGTTGCGCAGGGCCTTCGACAGCGGATCGTCGCCGTTCGGCGTGACGCCGTAGGCGGCGAACATCTGGGCGCTGCGCGTCTGCTCTTCCTTGCGCACGATGTGGGCCGGGTTGCCGACGGCCGTCGCGCCGGCCGGGACCGGCTTGACCACGACGGCGTTCGAGCCCACCTTGGCGTACTCGCCGACCGTGAACGCGCCGAGCACCTGCGCGCCGGCGCCGACGATCACGCCGCGCTCCAGCGTCGGATGGCGTTTCGTGCCCGCGACGAGCGTCGTGCCGCCCAGCGTGACGCCC
>JBJMVU010000104.1:0-4955 GCA_045810485.1 Massilia sp.
CACGCCGTCGGTCAGGTCTTTCCAGGTACCCGCGACGCCGGGCACGTTCGCCTGGCCGCCCAAACGGCCTTCGGTACCCACCTCTCGTGCAACGCGGGTCACCTCGGATGCGAAGGAGTTCAGCTGGTCCACCATCACGTTGATGGTGTTTTTGAGTTCGAGAATCTCGCCCTTCACGTCCACCGTGATCTTCTTGGACAGGTCGCCGTTCGCCACCGCGGTCGTCACCGCCGCGATGTTACGCACCTGGCCCGTCAGGTTCGACGCCATGAAGTTCACGTTGTCGGTCAAGTCCTTCCAGGTGCCGCCGACGCCCGGCACATACGCCTGGCCGCCGAGCTTGCCTTCCGTACCCACCTCGCGCGCCACGCGGGTCACCTCGGAGGCGAAGGAGCGGAGCTGGTCCACCATCACGTTGATGGTGTCCTTCAGCTGCAGGATCTCGCCGCGCACGTCCACCGTGATCTTCTTCGACAAGTCGCCGTTCGCCACGGCGGTGGTCACCTCCGCGATGTTACGCACCTGCGACGTCAGGTTACCCGCCATCGAGTTCACGGAGTCCGTCAAGTCCTTCCACGTGCCCGCGACGCCGGGCACGTACGCCTGGCCGCCCAGCTTGCCCTCGGTACCCACCTCGCGCGCCACGCGCGTCACCTCGGACGAGAACGACGACAGCTGTTCCACCATCGTGTTCGCGGTGGTCGCCGCGCGCAGGTACTGGCCCTTCAGCGGGTGCCCGTCCACTTCCAGCGCCATCGTCTGTGACAGGTCGCCCTTCGCGACGGCGCCGATGACGCGCGCCATTTCCGTCGTCGGGCGCACCAGGTCGTCGATCAGCGTATTGACGGAGCTGATGATGGTGGACCAGCCGCCCACGACGCCGGGCAGCGTGGCGCGCTGCGTCAGGTGGCCTTCGCGGCCGACGACGCGCGACACTTCCGTGACCGCCTCGACCATCTTTTCCTTGGTCTCGATGATGTCGTTCAGGGTATCGGCAATCTTGCCGGACACGCCGGTCCAGTCGGACGGCATGCGTACCGAGAAGTCGCCTTTTTTCAGCGCCATCAGCGTGGACAGCAACAGCTTGACATCGAGCTGTTCGGCCATGTCGGTCATGTTATTCATTGACTAAGGTTCCTCGAGAGAGAAAAGCGGAAGGGCGGGCGCCGTCATCCGGTTGTGGTTTGCGTGCATGATTTTAGACAACACGCATTGTTAAATGCCAAGGAAACGCAACGATACACCCGTGTCCGTTCAAGTCAAGCATATGCATGGATTGCTGGACAGGATTGTTACGGATACTACATAAACTTGCATTTTTGAAATTTTAATTGGACAATTCGCGCGAGGATAATTGAAAATCGTAAAGATTGGCGCACGATTCGATGGCGGACGTTGTTCAAGATGTATCGTAACGACAACTGATCCAAAGCTAAGGCTCTGCCATAATGAATAAAACGCTAATTTTTCGTGCTTTTTGGTTACAACTCAACTAGCATGGCGGAGTGTCATTACACCCCATATCAACAGCGCGAGGGCACCCATGAAGACCGTCGATTTAGACGAGTTGTTACATACCGACACCGCGTCCAATTGGGGCGAAGCGCTGTTTTCCCTGGGGCGCCACTACGGATTCGAGAAGGTGTTGTTCGGCATGTCGGGCTCGCGCCATGCGCGGCTCGAGAACGCATTTATACAGAGCAACTACCCGATAAAATGGCGCGAACGGTATGACGCCGAGCGGTTCGCCTACGTCGATCCCGTCGTCAGCCATTGCCTCGCCACCACCTTGCCGCTGATCTGGCAGCCGGAGATCTTCCGCAGCCCGGCCCAGCGCGCCCTGTACGAAGAGGCGTGCACGCATGGCATCCGCGCCGGCGTGACGTTTCCGATCCATGGTCCGAACGGGGAATTCGGCCTGCTGAGTTTTGCCGTCGACACGGCGGCGGACGGCGCGTTCCTGCGCGACGTGTCGAGCATGCTGCCGGATCTGGCGCTGGTGCGGGATTACGCGTTCGCGTCGGGCGTGCGGTTCTGCCCGCCGCTCACACAGGAGGCGGCGCCGCGCCTGACCCCGCGCGAGCTGGAGGTGCTCAACTGGGTCATGGTGGGCAAGTCGTCGTGGGAGATTTCAAAAATCACCGGCTGTTCCGAGGCGACGGTGAACTTCCATATGGGTAATATCCGGCAGAAGTTCAACGTCAACACCCGGCAACAGGCGGTTGTGAGGGCGATTTCGCTGGGGCTGATTACCCCAGAAGATCACCATCGTTGAGCTTGCCGTTGACATAGAGTTTCAACAGCAGGGCGACGGGGGCCGGAATGGCCAGGCCCGTTTCGAAGCGGCTGCCGCTCGATTGCGTGACGCCAAAACGACCCCAGAATTTCTCCTGGCTCTCGCGTTTGCTGATCCGGTATTTCTTGAGATCGCTGACGGAGGGCGCCAGGGATGCGGACGTTTTCATCATCAGAGAACCTGCCGACGGTTCCCGCAGGCTTGCTTCGGTAACGAAATCATTAGCCATCGCCGCTCCTCCATAGAAAGATGTGTGAGAAACAAGTATTCCATGCAACATTCATTTAGCGTCCTAGCAACCCTGCTAGTTTCATATCGAATGTTCTGGTTGCGTTAGCTGGATAACTGATGGTTACGGGTAAAACAGGCCGCGCCCGGCGTTTTCTGGGTGAAATTACTTGAGATTCCTCAACAGGAAGGCATACGTCAGCGCCCACATCGTCGCCGTCTGCTCGTTGTTCGCGGCGCCCGCATGGCCGCCCTCCGTATTTTCCCAATACAGCACGTCGTGCCCCTGGTCGCGCATCCGCGCCGCCATCTTGCGCGCGTGGCCGGGGTGGACGCGGTCGTCGCGGGTGGACGTCGTGAACAGCACGCGCGGATAGCGCTGGTCCGCCGATACGTTGTGATACGGCGAGTAGCGCGCAATGTACGCCCACTCGTCCGGATCGTCCGGGTCGCCATACTCGCCGATCCACGACGCGCCGGCCAGCAGCTCGTGATAGCGGCGCATGTCCAGCAGCGGCACCTGGCAGGCGACGGCGCCGAACAGGTCGGGTCTTTGCGTCAGCGCGGCGCCGACGAGCAGCCCGCCATTGCTGCCGCCCATGATGCCCAAGTGGGCCGGGCGCGTGATGCCGCGGCGGATGACGTCCTCGGCGACGGCGATAAAATCGTCGAACGCCTTTTGCCGGTTTTCCTTCAGCGCCGCCTGGTGCCAGCGCGGGCCGAATTCGCCGCCGCCGCGGATGTTCGCCAGGACGTAGACGCCGCCCTGCGCGAGCCACGCCTCGCCCGTCGTAGCGCTGTAGAACGGCGTCAGCGACACCTCGAAGCCGCCGTAGCCGTACAGCAGGGTTGGATGCGTGCCGTCCAGCGGCGCATCCTTGCGCATCACGACGAAGTACGGGACAGGTGTACCGTCGGGCGATTGCGCCGTGAACTGGCTGACCGCATACGGCGCCGCGTCGAAGAACGCCGGCATTGATTTTAAAAGTTCGCGGCCGTCGCGGCCGGCCTCCATCAGATACAGGCTGCTGGGCGTGAGGAAGTCGGTGACGGTGAGAAAAGCCTGATCCGAGTCGTACTCGTCGACGCTTGAGACATGCAGCGCGCCCATGCCTGGCGCGTCCACGTCGCGCCAGCGCCAGCGGCCGTCGACGCGCCGCCATTCGACAATCCGGTTCTTGACGTTGTCGAGGACCGTGAGGAACAGCGCCGCGCGCGTGGCCGCGATGCCGTCCAGCGACGTCGTCGGCGTCGGTTCGAACAGCACGTCGAAATCGCGGCTGCCTTCCTGGAAGCGGTCGAAGCCGATGGCGAGCAGGGCGCCCTGCGGCCACGTGCGCCCGCCGGCCGTCCAGTCCGAGCGCAGTTCGACGATCAGCTGGTCGCGCAGCACGAACGCGTTCGCATCCAGGGGTCTGGCGATGGGCGTGAGCCGCCCGTCGGCCGGATCGCGCAGAAACAGCTCGCTGCTGTAGAAATCGATCTGGCGCAGCACGAACTGGCGCTCGTGGCCGGGTGTCGAATCCTGCCAGGCGGAGACCGACAGGTCGCCCTCCTGCGCCGCGTAGACGAGCGTGGCGTCCGCGAGGTCGGCGCCGCGCCGCCAGGCCTTGACGATGCGCGGGTAGCCGGATGCCGTCATCGAGCCGGGGCCGAAGTCGGTCGCGACGAACAGCGTGTCGGCATCGATCCAGCCTGCGCTCGTCTTCGCTTCCGGCAAGGTGAAGCCGCCGTCGACGAAGGACAGCGTCGCCACGTCGAATTCGCGCACGACGTGGGCATCGCCGCCGCCGCGCGACAGCGAGACGAGGCAGCGCGTGCCGTGCGGTTCCTGGAACGTCACGCCGGCCCACACCCAGTTCTCGTCCTCGGCGCGGGCGAGGTTGTCCAGGTCCAGCACCGTCTCCCAGGCCGGATCCGGCTTGCGGTAGTCGTCCAGCGTCGTGCGGCGCCAGATGCCCCGTTCGTGGTCGGCGTCGCGCCAGAAATTATAGAAGCGGCCGTCGTGATGGCCGGCGTAGGGGATGCGGTCGCGCGAATCGAGGATCGTCTTCAGCCGCGTGCGCAGCGCGGCGTAGCCGGGGAGGGCGGTGAGCTCGCGTTCCGTTTCCGTATTGCGTTCGGCCACCCAGCCGAGCGCGCGGTCCGAATCGACGTCTTCCAGCCACAACCAGGGGTCGAGATGTTCATTATCCGCTTCACGCATATGCATTCCTTATTGTTGGGCTCGCCATTTCGGTCCGATTCGGACATACTAGCAAACATCTAAAAGTTTCCGCACGGAAATTCTGACGGCAATCACTTATGGCAGACATCACGACGCGCAACACGGGGAAGACGGCCGCGCTGTGGGCGGGCGGGGTCGCGCTGTCCCTGCTCGTGGGCGCCGCGCTGTACCTGGGCGCGGCCCACACGGTCGCCGTCGACGCGC
>JBJMVU010000105.1:0-21086 GCA_045810485.1 Massilia sp.
GTCCATCAGCGCGACGCTGCAGCGCGATCCGCATTGGTATTCGCAGCGCCTGCAGGCGATCCGCGGCGTCTCGGAAGAAACCACCACCGGCGTGAAGCGCCTCTACCAGATGGCGCGCGACAACGAACTGGCGTTCCCGGCCATCAACGTCAACGACTCCGTCACCAAGTCGAAGTTCGACAACCTGTACGGCTGCCGCGAATCGCTGGTCGACGGCATCAAGCGCGCGACGGACGTGATGATCGCCGGCAAGGTCGCCGTCGTGGCCGGCTATGGTGACGTCGGCAAGGGTTCGGCGCAGGCGCTGCGCGCGCTGTCGGCCCAGGTCTGGGTCACCGAGATCGACCCGATCTGCGCGCTGCAGGCCGCGATGGAAGGCTACCGCGTCGTGACGATGGACCAGGCCGCCGAACACGGCGACATCTTCGTCACCTGCACCGGCAACTACCACGTGATCACCGAGCAGCACATGCTGCGCATGAAGGACCAGGCGATCGTCTGCAACATCGGCCACTTCGACAACGAAATCGAAGTCGCCTCGCTGCGCAAGTACGAGTGGGAAAACATCAAGCCGCAGGTCGACCACATCATCTTCCCGGATGGCAAGCGCATCATCCTGCTGGCCGAGGGCCGCCTCGTGAACCTGGGCTGCGGCACGGGTCACCCGTCGTACGTGATGAGCTCGTCGTTCGCGAACCAGACCATCGCCCAGATCGAACTGTTCACCAATACCGCCGCCTACCCGGTCGGCGTGTACACGCTGCCGAAGAAGCTGGACGAAAAAGTCGCCCGCCTGCAGCTGCGTAAGCTCAACGCCCAGCTGACCGAGCTGACCGAAGAGCAGGCTGCCTATATTTCGGTGAGCCAGGAAGGCCCGTACAAGCCGGAACACTACCGTTATTGATCTGGTAAGCTCTTCCGTGAACTGATGGCACCTCGAAAAACCGTCGCGAGCGGCCGCAGTGCCGTTCGAGAAGCGCAGCTGTACGAGTAGTACAGCGAGCATCGCAGGACGGCAATGCAACGCGCTGCAGGTTTTTCGACGTGTCCTGATGCCGCGCACCGCCGGATCCCATCGTCGGCGGTGCCGATAACTTCTCACGAAAGACATACACATGCGTTTGCTCCTGACCTGGCTGATCAATGCGGCGGCCCTGATGGCCCTGCCTTACCTGATGCACTCGGTATCGGTCGACAACGTCGGCGCCGCCCTCGTGGCGGCCCTCATCCTGGGCCTCGTGAACACGGTGATCCGTCCCGTGCTCGTCGTGCTGACGTTGCCCGTGACCGTCGTGTCGCTCGGCCTGTTCATCCTGGTGATCAACGCGCTGCTGTTCTGGCTGGTCGCGCACCTCGTCGGGGGCTTTCACGTGGCGGGGTTCTGGTCCGCGTTCCTGGCGGCGATCCTGTACAGTGTCATTTCGTGGGCGCTTTCTACCTTATTACTCAACAAAGATGGAAACCCCTAACATCAGTATCGAGTTTTTCCCGCCCAAGACGCCCGAGGGTGCGGAAAAGCTGCGCGTGGCTCGCCAGAAGCTGGCCGAGCTGAATCCAAAATATTTCTCCGTGACGTTCGGCGCCGGCGGCAGCACGCAGCACGGCACGCTGTCGACCGTGCTCGAGATCCTGGCCGCGGGCCATGACGCCGCACCGCACCTGTCGTGCGTGGGCGGCACGCGCGAATCGATCCGCGCGATCCTGCAGGAATTCAAGGACAAGGGCATCCGTCGTCTCGTGGCCCTGCGTGGCGACTTGCCGAGCGGCTATGGCGGCGCGGGCGAACTGCGCTATGCCAGCGACCTCGTCGAGTTCATCCGCCAGGAAACGGGCGACTGGTTCCACATCGAGGTGGCCGCGTATCCGGAAATGCACCCGCAGGCCAGGTCGCCGCAAGACGACCTGCAAGCCTTCGCCCGCAAGGTGCAGGCTGGCGCGAATGCCGCGATCACGCAGTATTTCTACAATCCGGACGCGTACTTCCAGTTCGTCGACAACGCGCACAAGCTGGGCGTGGACGTGCCCATCGTGGCCGGCATCATGCCGATCACGAATTACACGCAGCTGATGCGCTTCTCCGACATGTGCGGCGCCGAGATTCCGCGCTGGATCCGCCTGAAACTGGCCAGCTTCGGCGACGATTCCGCGTCGATCAAGGCGTTCGGCCTGGACGTGGTCAGCGGCCTGTGCGAGCGCCTGCTCGCCGGCGGCGCGCCCGGCCTGCACTTCTACAGCATGAACCAGGCGGCGGCCACGACCGCGATCTGGCAGCGCATCACGGCTGCCTGATCCGGCCCTGTCCTTCAAGAATGCCCGTGCGACCGGAAGGCCGCGCGGGCATTTTTTCATCACGTGACGTGGGTGGTTTCCGTTACGATCACGTCCAGCGGCACGTCGTGCGGCGCGTGCGAGAACACGGCTTCCTGGTTACTGTAGGCAATACCCAAGGTGTGCGGGCGCGGCGGCTGTTCGAGCGTGCGGTCGTAATAGCCCCCGCCATAGCCCAGGCGATACCCCTCGGCATTGAAGCCGAGGCAGGGGATCAGCAGGGCCGGCGGGCGTTCGATGAACCGCAATTGGGCCGGCACCTGCACGCCCGCTTCGTCCGGCAACATCGCTTCGCCGGGCGTCCATTCCGTGAACGTCAGCGGCGCATCGCGCTCCATCACGACGGGTAGCGCCAGGCGCACGCCGGCCTGGTGCAGTTCCGCGTACGCGGCGCGCAGGTCGGGCTCGCTGGCCAGCGGCCAGTACACGCCGAGGACACTTACTTGGCGCAATCTCCACCACGCAACGACCTGCGCGCCGATGTGCGCATCCCATTGGACCTTGATTGCTGGGTCAAGCGCCCCACGTGCAGTCCTGAGCGTCTTGCGCAACGCCGTTTTCGCCGCCTGTTTCTCGTCCGCCACGCTCGGGATCGAGGGGCATGGTATTCTTGAATCGCCGGTCATGGATGAAATGAAGCCTACATTGAATATTGCATTATCGATGTCGCAGACACTGTTAGCCGGCACCGTAGTGGCCGCTTCCAGCCTGCTCTTCCTCGCGTCGCCCGCCGTCGCGGCGCAAGCCGTGTCGCCGGGCATGACACCACCTGCACCCGCCGCGCCGACCGCGGTGCCCGCGCCGGCCGCTCCCGTGGTCGCGCCCGGACCGCAATCGGACGCCAGCCGCGAGCAGGACGAACTCTTCGCGCAGCTGCGCGAGGCCGCCCGCAAGAACGACGGCGACAAAGCCGCGGCGCTGGCGGCACGGTTGCCGGACTATGCGATTCCGTCGTACGTCGACTATTATCGGCTCAAACCACGGCTGCGCGACGCTTCCGACGAGGAAATCCTGGATTTCCTGAAACGCTACGAAGGCAGCGCCATCGCCGACCGCCTGCGCAACGACTGGCTGCTCGAGCTCGGCCGCAAGCGTGACTGGGTCAACTTCGACCGCGAGCTGCCCCTGTTCGTCAAGAAAGACGATTACCAGGTCAAGTGCTACGCCTTGCTGTCGCGCGCATCGAAAGGGCAGAACGTGGCGGCGGAGGCACGCGTGCTGCTCGACAATCCGCCGATGTACGGCGAAGCGTGCGCCGCGCTCGTCAACCAGCTCGTCCAGTCCGGCCAGTTCACGAACAATGATTTGCTGGCCCAGCTGCGTCTGGCCGGCGAGATGCATGCGACGGGTCCGTCGCGCCGCACGGCGCTGCTGCTGGGCGCGTCCGACACGCGTGCGGCGCAGGCCGTCGACCTGCCGGCCGTGGCGATGGCGCGCGGCATCGGCAGCACGCGCGCCGACCACGAGATCTATCTGGTCGCCATCGGCCGCATGGCGCGCACGAGCCTGAAGCTGGCGACGGTGGCGCTGAACAGGAACGTATCGACACTGTCGGCCGAGGAAAGGGCGATCGGCTGGGCGAACATCGCGCTGGCCGCGTCGCTGACGCTGGCGCCCGAAGCGTACGACGACTGGAAGAAGGCGGACGGGGCGCCGCTGACGTGGAACCAGCTGGAGTGGAAGACGCGCATCGCGCTGCGCCGCGGCGACTGGAAGACGGTGCGCGCGACGATCGAGGCCATGCCGGCACCGCAGCATGACGAGCCCGTCTGGACGTACTGGCTGGGCCGCGCGCTGCAGGCCGAGGGCCGGCGCGAGGATGCGCAGGCATTGTTCCGGCGCATCGCCGACCAGAACAGTTTCTATGGCCAGCTGTCGATGGAAGAGCTGGGCATGCAGATCAGCATCCCGCCCAGCGCCGCGCCGCCCACGCCGGCCGAGCTGGCGCAGGTGACCGCGCATCCCGGTTTTAAACGCGCCTTGAAATTCTTTTCGATGCGCATGCGCTTCGAAGGCACGCGCGAATGGAATTGGGCGCTCAATGGCTTCACGGAACGCCAGCTGCTGGCCGCCGCCGAGTTCGCGCGCCAGAACGATATCCTCGACCGCATGCTGTCCACGTCCGAGCGCACGCGCACCGAGTTCGACTACACCCAGCGCTTCCCGGCGCCGCACAACGACATCCTGCATCCGACGGCGCAGGGCCTCGGCCTCGACCAGGCGTGGGTCTACGGCGTCATCCGCCAGGAATCGCGCTTCGTCTCCGATGCGCAGTCGGGCGTGGGCGCGTCCGGGCTGATGCAGGTGATGCCGTCGACCGGTAAATGGGTGGCGGAAAAGATCGGCCTGACGGACTACGGCCACGGCATGCTCAGCGACATCCGGACGAACATCGTGCTCGGCACCAATTACCTGAACATGGTGCTGAACAATGCGGAGGGCTCGCAGGTGCTGGCGACGGCCGCCTACAACGCCGGGCCCAGCCGGGCGCGCACGTGGCGCGGCCTGTTGACGGCGCCGATGGAAGGGGCCGTGTTCGTCGAGACGATCCCGTTCGAGGAAACGCGAACCTACGTGCGCAACGTGATGTCGAACGCGACGAACTATGCCGCGCTGTTCGACAGGCGCCCGCAATCGCTCAAGGCGCGCCTGGGCACGATCACGCCGCGCGGCGGAGGCATCGGCCTTCCCTGAACAGCAGGAGACAAGCATGCACGCGCAGTCGGTCGTATTGTTCGGCGGGACCGGATTCATCGGCAGCCACCTGGCGGCAAGGCTGTCCGAGCACGCCATCGACATCGGCGTGCCCACGCGGCACGAAAGCCACGCGATGCACCTGATGCCGCTGGGCGTCGATATCGTGCAGGCCGACCCGTACGACGACGCGGCGCTCCGCAAGCTCGTTGCCGGGCGCGACGCCGTGATCAACCTGGTCGGCATCCTCCATTCGCGCCGCGGCGATCCGTACGGACCGGACTTTCGCCGTACCCACGTCGAGCTGCCGCGCCGCATCGCCGCCGCCTGCGCGGCCGAGGGCGTGCCGCGCTTTCTGCACATGAGCGCGCTGGGCGCGGACCGCAACGGGCCGTCGATGTACCAGCGCTCGAAGGCGGACGGCGAGATGTCGGCGACGAGCCAGCCGGCCGTCGCGGCGACGATCTTCCGGCCGTCCGTCGTGTTCGGTCCGGAAGATAAATTCCTCAACACGTTCGCGCGCCTGCAGCGGCGCCTGCCCGTCATTCCGCTCGCCTGCGCGCATGCGCGCTTCCAGCCGGTGTATGTGGGAGACGTGGCCGAGGCGTTCGTGCGCGCGCTGCTCGATCCGCACACGGCCGGCCTCACGTACGAACTGGGTGGGCCGCAAGTCTATGAGCTGGGCGAACTGGTGCGGCTCGCCGGCCGGTATGCCGGCCACGAGCGCAAGGTGATCGCCCTGCCGGACGCGCTGGCGCGGCTGCAGGCGATGCTGTTCGAGCTGCTGCCGGGCGAGCCCGTCATCACGCGCGACAACCTCGATTCGATGAAGGTGGACAATGTGGTGCAGCCGTCCACGGACAATAAAGTCTTGACAACAACAGCGCTGGGAATCAAGCTCACGGCGCTCGAGGCCGTCGCGCCGCAGTACCTGGCGCCGCCCGGCGGACTCGACGTCCTGCGCGCCCGTGCCGGGCGCTGACCTTCAACGATCACGCCACACCATGCAGACTCTCGAACTCGACCCGACATTGACGCAGACCCTCGACAACGCACGCCAGGCCGGCCTGACCCTGGTCATCGGCAACAAGAATTACTCTTCGTGGTCGATGCGCCCGTGGGTGGCGCTCGTCGCCGCCGGCATCCCGTTCACGGAAGTGCGCGTCCTGCTCGACCAGCCGGACACGTCCACCAACATCGCACACTACTCGGCTGCCGGCCGCGTGCCCGTGCTGCTGGCGGGCGAGATGACGATCTGGGACAGTCTCGCCATCTGCGAATACGTGGCCGAGCAATTTCCTGAGAAGCATATGTGGCCGCAGGACGTGGCCGCCCGCGCGCTGGCCCGCTCCGTCGTCGCCGAGATGCATTCCTGCTTTGCCGACCTGCGCACCGCGATGACGATGAACATCAAGGCGCGCCTGCCGGGCCGCGGCCGCACGCCGGGCGCCCAGGCCGACATCGGCCGCATCTGCGAGATCTGGGAAGAGTGCCTGTCGCGCTTCGGCCACCACAACTTCCTGTTCGGTGATTTCTCCATCGCCGACGCCTTCTTCGCGCCCGTCGTCACGCGCTTCCAGACGTATGGCGTGACCCTCGCGCCCGCGCTGCAGGCGTATTGTGCGCGCGTGCTCGCGCACCCGGCCGTGGCGCGCTGGGTCGAGGAGGCGCTGGCCGAAACGGAAATCGCCGGCCTGCACGAAGACGAGTTGCCGGACTGATGGCGATGCAGGCGTACGTCGTCGGCGGCGCGGTCCGCGATGAGCTGCTGGGACTGCCCGTGCAGGACCACGACTGGGTTGTCGTCGGCGCCACGCCCGAGGACATGATCGCCAGGGGGTTCCGCCCGGTCGGCAAGGATTTTCCCGTCTTCCTGCACCCGGACACGCACGAGGAATATGCGCTCGCCCGCACCGAGCGCAAGACGGCGCCCGGCTACCACGGCTTCGTCTTCCACACCGCGCCCGACGTCAGGCTGGAAGACGACCTGGTCCGGCGCGACCTGACCATCAATGCGATGGCCCGCGCCGAAGATGGCGCCATCGTCGACCCGTACGGCGGCTTGCAGGATTTGCAGGACCGCGTGTTCCGCCACGTGTCGCCCGCGTTTGCCGAAGACCCGGTGCGCATCCTGCGCCTGGCGCGCTTCGCCGCCCGTTTCCCGGAGTTCACCGTCGCCGACACGACGCTCGCGCTGATGCGCCAGATGGTCGAGGCGGGCGAGGTGGATGCGCTCGTGCCGGAGCGCGTGTGGCAGGAACTCGCGCGCGGGCTGATGGAACAAAAGCCGTCGCGCATGCTGGCCGTGCTGCGCGACTGCGGCGCGCTGGCGCGCATCCTGCCCGAGCTGGATGCGTTGTGGGGCGTGCCGCAACCGCCGCTGCACCATCCCGAAGTCGACACCGGTGTCCACATGATGCTCGTGATCGATTATGCGGCCGAACAGGGCTACGACCTGCCCGTGCGCTTCGCCGCGCTGATGCACGACCTGGGCAAAGGGTCGACGCCGCCCGAGCACTGGCCGAAGCACCATGGCCACGAAGGCATGGGTCCGCGCCTGATCACGGACCTGTCGAAACGCCTGCGCGTGCCGACGGAATGCCGCGACCTGGCCGTGATGACGGCGCGCGAGCACGGCAACGTCAGCCGCGCGCTCGACCTGCGCGCGAACACTATCGTGACGCTGTTCGAACGCTGCGACGCGTTTCGCAAGCCGGACCGCTTCGCCCAGATGCTGCTGGCGTCCGAATGCGACGCGCGCGGACGTGGCGACGAGAACCATGAAATGCGCCGCCGCGCTTATCCGCAGGCGCCTCACCTGCTGCGCGCGCTGGACGCGGCGCGTGGCGTGAACGCGGGCGAGGTGGCGGCGCGTTATGCCGAGAACCGCGAGAAGATCCCCGAAGCCGTGCACGCGGCGCGGGTGAGTGCCGTGAAGGCGGCGCTGGGCGACGTGCGCGACTGAACTAGGCCGCCGCGCCCTCGGCCCCGAACCTGCACCACGTGTCGCGGCCCGCTTCCTTGGCGCAGTACAGCGCCGTATCGGCTTTCTTGTACAGCGCGTCCGTGTCGACACCGTCCCGCCACGCCACGGCGGCGCCGATGCTGGCGCTGACGTGCATGGCGTGGGCGCCGAACGCGACCGGTGCGCGCATCGAGTCGACGATGCGCTGGGCCACGTCGCCGACGATGGCGTCGCTGGCCGGCGTCAGCAGGACCGCGAATTCGTCGCCGCCCAGCCGCGCCACGCAGTCGGTCTGGCGCACGGCCGCGCGCAGGCGCTGCGCCGCCGCGACCAGCAGCGCGTCGCCGGCATCGTGGCCGAGCGTATCGTTGATGTGCTTGAAGCGGTCCAGGTCGATCAGGAGCAGCGCGAACGGGGCGCCGCTGCGCCGTCCGAGGGCGGCCAGGCGTTGCAGTTCGTCGTTGAAGCGGCGCCGGTTGGGCAGGTCCGTCAACGCATCGTTGTAGGCCATGGTTTCCAGCTGCAGCTGGGTCGCGCGCAGCTCGGCGGTGCGGCTGGCGACCACCGCCTCGAGCTCACGCTGGCGCCGGCGCAGCAACGACGTGCGGGCCTGCATCAGGGCGGCGAGGACGGCCAGCACGGCGATCGCGCCCAGCGCCCGTACCCAGGCCAGTTGGTGCCAGGCGGGCAGGACGCGGACCGGCAGTTCCAGGCTGGCGGCGTCGTCGCCGGCGCCGGTGGCGCGCACGTGCAGGCGGTAGCTGCCGGGCGGCAGGTTGTTGTAGCTGGCGCGGCGCACGGCCGAGTCGGCATCGATCCACGCGGTGTCGAAGCCTTCGAGCCGGTAGGTGTAGCTGCGGTGTTCGGCCGGCATGTAATCCAGGGCCGCGAACTCGACCGCGAAGCCGCGCTCGCGATCGGCGGGGGTGACGGTCAGCGCGGCGGGCTCGCCGGCCGCTGCGCCCGGCGTCAGCGTGTGCATCACACGCCCGCCGAGCATCAGTTGCGTGACGACGAGCGGGGGCAGCGGCCGGCGAGTGTCCAGCCGGTCGGGGAAGATGACGGAGAGGCCGGTGAAACCGCCGAACAGCACTTCGCCGTCGGCCCCGAGCGCGCCCGAGCTGGTCCAGTAACTCGGCACGTGGACGCCGTCGGCCTCGCCCAGCCGGCGTACCTGCAGGGTGTCGGGGTGCACGCCGGCCAGGCCGAGGTCGGTGCTCAGCCATATCTGTCCGCTGCGATCCTGCACCAGCATGTTGACGCTGTTGTCGGGCAGGCCGTCGGCCGTCGTCAGGCGCCGGAACCAGCGCCGTCCGGCGGCATCGGTGCGGTCCAGGAAGGCGACGCCGTTGCCGAACGAGGCCACCCACAGGCGGCCCGTGCGATCGACGAGCAGGGACGACACGAAGCCGTTCGGCGCGCGCGTGCGGTCGGCGTTGTCGGTCGGCAGGCGCTCCACTGTTTTGCCGTCCCGGTCCAGCCGCACGACGCCGCGCCGGGTGCCGATCCATACGGTACCGTCGGCGAGCGGCAGCAGCGCGGTGACGCGGCGATCGCCCAGCGCCTCGTCTTCGTGGCGCAACAGCGTCGCCGGCCCGGCGGATGATGGCCGTACCGCCCATGCCCCGTCCAGTCCGCCCAGCCACAGGACGTCGCCATGCCACGCCAGGGCCCAGACGGACGCATCGGGACGGCGCCCGGCGATCTCGACGCGCCGCACGGCGCGCCCGTCGCCGTCGCTGTGATACAGGCCCTGCTGGGTGCCGATGTAGACGCTGCCGTCCGGCGCGTTCGCCATGGCGAGCACCCGGCCCTTTGGCAGGGTGCCGGGCTCGCCGTTGGCGTCCGCCCTGAGCTCGGCCAGCGCGCCGGTGTGCGGGTCGACGATGCTCACGCCACCGCCGGGCACGCTCAGCCACACCTTGCCGTCCGGGCGGGGCAGCAGATGATAAATATTGAGGCCGGTAATGCCGCCGATCGTCCGCACCGTCGCGACGCCTTCCGCGCGTGGATCGTGCTGGCTCAGGGTGCCCCCTGAGGCAACGAAGACCTGGCCGCCGCGCTCGCGCAGCATGGCGAGGATCTCGTCGCTGCGCAGGCTGTCCGGCACGTCGCCGCGGTAGCGCAGGCGCCGCGTCGTTCCCTGGCGCACGTCGACCTCGACGATGCCGCCGCTCTCCGTGCCGAGCCAGACGGTATCGTCATCCTTTTGCACGATCGTGAACACGCGCTCGCCCTGCAGGGCGGCCTGCGCGCCCTGTTCCACGATGGGGCGCGCCGTTGCGCCGTGCTCGGCGATGACGAAGGCGCCGTGCGTGCGCGTGCCGATCCATACGCGGCCCGCGCTGTCCTGGTACAGGGCGTTGATCGAAGGTTCGTTCGGCGCCGGCGACGCCAGGTGCACGGCTTCCAGCCGGTCGTGGTCGCCGGACCGGTAGAACAGGCCCTCGCGGGTGCCGATCCAGAGGCCGCCCTGGCTGTCGCGCATCAGCACGTCCACCCCGTCCGGCGGCAGCGCGGGTGCGGTGAGCTGCGGGGCGCCGCTGGCGGCGGCGTGCACCTTGCCGTCGGCGTCGACGCGTTCCAGTCCCGCGCCGGTGCCGAGCCAGATGCCGCCGGCGCCGTCGTCGACGATGCTGGAGACGCGCGCATGGCCTAGGCCGCCCGGGCCCGCCGGGATGGCGGCGAAGCGGTCGCGCGCCGCGTCATAGCGCGCCAGGCCGCCCGCGCTCGTACCGATCCACAGGCGTCCGCCCGTGTCCACATGCACGCTCTGGATATAGCCGTCCGGCAGGCTGCCTTCTTGCGCGGGATCGGCCACGTAGCGCCGCACCCTGAACCCATCCCAGCGCACCAGGCCGGTCTGCGTACCCAGCCACAGGAAACCCTCGCGATCCTGGGTGAGCGACGTTGCGAAACGCAGCGCGACTTCGGTGTGATGCCTGAACGAGACGTGAGAAAATGGTTGCCAGGCTGCGGGCGCAGCCGCGCCGGCTGCGGTGGACGGGACGGCCAGCAGCAAGCCTATCCAGAACATCAAGCACGACAGGGCTTGGCGGAAAAACGACATGCGACACCTTGAAATTCTCTTTAGAATCAAGTATATGTCGCTTTGCCCCTGGTATCCTGTTCGCAGCGATAAGTGATCAAATTCTGTTGTATCGACGCAAGAATAGGCACCATGCAGGACCATCCCCTCCGCCGCTGGCTGAACCACCTGATCAAGAAGAAAGGCCAGGCCGTGCTGGTCAAGGCGCTGGGCAAGCGCGACCGGCGGCGCATCCTGCGCCACTTCCTCGCCCTCGACCGCGACGACCGCCTGCTGCGCTTCGGCACCGTGCTGCCGGACGAGCAGGTCGAGGCCTATGTCGCGAAACTCGACTTTGCGCAGGACATCGTGTTCGGCGTCTACAACGGGCGGTTCCAGCTCGTCGGCGCGGGCCACCTCGCGTTCACGTCGCGCGAGGCGCATCCCGACAGCATCCATTACACCGACAAGGAAAAGGTGGCCGAGTTCGGCGTCTCCGTATCGAAATCGGCGCGGGGGCAGGGCGTGGGCACGCGGCTGTTCGAACGGGCCGCCATCCACTGCCGCAATTCCGACGTCGACACGTTGTACATGCAGTGCCTGTCGTCGAACCGCACGATGATGCACATCGCGAAGAAGGCCGGCATGGAGATCCGCCGCGAATACGGCGAGGCCGACGCCCACCTGCACCTGCCGCCCCCGAGTCCGGGCAGCGTGCTCGCGGAGGCGCTGGAAGAGCAGTTCGCCAAGATCGATTACACGGTCAAGGCGAATGCGCGTGCGGCCAGCAAATGGTTCCGGCCGAAGCGTTGAACGTTTTCAGGCCGACTCACGCGGCACCAGTCCACCCGTAAAACGCTTGCGGTACGGCGCCGCGCCGGCGCCGTCGAGCTGCGCCTGCAGGCATTCCATCGCCGCGACGCCGATGGCCGCGACGTCCTGCCGGAACGTGGTCAGCGGCGGATACAGGTAGGCGGAGATGGGCAGGTCGTCGTGGCCGACGATGGCCAAGTCCTTGCCCGGTTCCAGGCCGAAGCGGCGGCAGGCGGACATCGCGCCGATCGCGAGCCTGTCGGTGCCGCAGGCCAGCGCCGTGACGCCGGCGCGCTTCCATGCGCCGCTCGCGAGCCAGTCGAGCACGTGCTGGAACGCGTACGCTTCGAAATCCCACGACTGTTGCGAGCTGCCGGGCACGAGGTGCGGCTCCATGCCCGCCTCCGCCATCGCGTCCCGGTAGCCGGCCAGCCGTTCTTCCGGCGACGGATGCGCGACGGGCGGCGCGCCCAGGTAGGCCGGCCGGTAGCCGCGGCCGAGCAGGTAGCGGGTCAGCATCGCCATGCTTTGCCGGTTGTCGTTCATGACGTAATTGCAGTCTTCGTGGACGTAGCTGTCCATGTAGACGATGCGCATTTCCTGTTCCAGCCGCAGCAGCAGGTCGAGGTTGGCGGTCGACGCGACCGCGGTCAGGATCACGCCCGCCACCTTCATCGACCGCATCGTCATCAGCGCCGCCGCTTCCTCGGCCGGGTCGTTGTACGAGCACTGGATGATCACGTCCATGCCGAGCGCCTTGGCCTTCGCCTCGATCGCGCGCAGGGCTTCGGCGAAGAACGGTTCGTTCACCACCGGCAGGATCACGCCGACCATGCGCGAGCGCCCGCGCACGAGGCTCACGGCGTGCGGGTCGGGCACGTATTCGAGGTCGCGGCAGGCCTGTTCGATGCGGGCCCGCGTATCGGCCTTCAGTCCCTCGCGGTCGTTGAAATACTTCGACACCGTGGCGCGCGACACGCCGGCCCGGGCGGCGACGTCGTGCATGGTGACGGGGCCTCGCGCCGCGTGGGAATTTTGCGCTGTTTTCATCAGTTTGTTGACTCGTGTAAAGTTCGCTCGCCACCGGCAGGTGCGTCACCATCATAGCAAAAATACTTGCGTGCAATAAGAGCGAACTTTCTCACGGAGTGCGTAGCGTTCTGGTACTGCCGATGTCTTGTCGTTGTGATCACTCAACTATTAAAAAATCTTTAAAAAAATCTGTTGACGACAAAAAGTCGACACGTGTAAAGTTCTTTCATCACGAAGCAGCAGACACATATAACAGCTCGGAGACATCGTCATGAAAAGACCCGCCATGTTCGCGTGCATCGCGGCATTCGCGTTCTCGCTGGCAGCCCCCGCCCAGGCGGCGCGGCCGCTCAAATCCGTCGGCGTGGCCGTCAGCGATCTCGCCAATCCCTACTTTGTCGCCATCGGCAAGGGCGCCGCCGATGCGGCCAGAAAGGTCGGCGGCGACAAGGTCAGGGTCACGACCGTCTCCAGCAAGTACGACCTCAACACCCAGGTCGGCCAGATCGAAAACTTCATCGCCAACAAGGTCGACATCCTCATCGTCAACGCGTCCGACCCGAAGGGCGTCGCACCCGTGCTGCAAAAGGCGCGCAATGCCGGCATCGTCGTGGTGGCCGTCGACGTGGGCGCGGACAACGCGGATGCGACGATCATGTCCGACAACACGATGGCCGGCGCCGAATCCTGCAAGCGCATCGTGGAGCGCCTGCACGGCAAGGGCAACGTCGTGATCGTCAATGGCCCACCCGTCACCGCGGTGATCGCGCGCGTGGCCGGCTGCAAGCAGGCCTTTGCCGGCACCGGCATCCGCATCGTGTCCGACAACCAGGATGCGAAGGGCAGCCTCGATGGCGGCATGGAAGTCATGACGAACCTCCTGATCGCGCATCGCCGCATCGATGCCGTCTTCGCCATCAACGACCCGTCCGCGATCGGCGCCGAACTCGCGGTCAAGCAGGCGGGCCGCCCCGACGTGCAGATGGTCGCCTCCGTCGACGGCGCGCCGGATGCGGAAAGCGCGCTCAAATCGAAGAACAGCATCTTCGCCGTCACCACCGCGCAAGACCCCTACAAGATGGCCACGCTGGCCATCGACATCGGCTACGGGATCATGAACGGCAAGCGGCCGGCCAATCCGGTCGTGCTGATTCCCACGCCGGCAATCACCAGGCAGAACGTACTGGCCTACAAAGGCTGGGCAAGCCACTAAAAACCCCCCTTTACTGGAGGAGACATGGCAACACTACATCCACCACCCGTGCTGGAGGTATCCGGCATCCGCAAACGCTTCGGCGCCGTCACGGTGCTCGACGGCGTCCAGCTGACCATCCGCCCCGGCGAGATCCATGCGCTGATGGGAGAAAACGGCGCCGGCAAGAGCACGCTGATGAAGATACTGGCCGGTGTGTACCAGCCGGATGCCGGCGACATTCGCGTGGGCGGCCAGCCGGTACGGATCACGTGTCCGGCCGACGCGCGCGCCTGCGGCATCAACCTGATCTACCAGGAGCTGTCCGTCGCGGCCAATCTGACCGTCGCGCAGAACATCTT
Source organism: Massilia sp. (assembly GCA_045810485.1). Taxonomy (GTDB): domain Bacteria; phylum Pseudomonadota; class Gammaproteobacteria; order Burkholderiales; family Burkholderiaceae_D; genus Telluria. The sequence goes on from JBJMVU010000105.1 coordinate 14,415, forward strand.
CATGGGTGCGGAGCCGCGCGGGCGCTGCGGCATCGTCGACACGGCGCAGATGAACAGGCGCGCGGCCGAGGTATTGAAAAGTCTCGGCGCCACGTTCGCGCCGAACCGCATCGCGAGCGGCCTGTCGATCGCCGACCAGCAGCAGGTGGAAATCGCCCGTGCCCTCGTGCACGACAGCCGCGTGCTGATCATGGACGAGCCGACGGCCGCGCTGTCCGAACGCGAGACGGCGCGCCTGTTCGACGTGATGCGGGCGCTGCGCGAGCGCGGCATCGCGATCATCTACATCAGTCACCGCATGGCCGAGGTGCGCATGCTGGCCGACCGCGTGACCGTCCTGCGCGACGGCACCTGGATCGGCGAACTGACGCGCGACGAAGCGACGCCGGACACGGTCGTGCGCATGATGGTGGGCCGTGAAATCGGCGGCTTCTACGAACACACGCAGCGGCGCGCGCCGGGCGCCGTGCGCCTGAAGCTGGCCGATGTGCACGGCGCCAAAGTGCATCCCGTGTCGCTGGACGTGCGCGCCGGCGAGATCGTCGGGCTCGCGGGCCTCGTCGGCGCGGGCCGCACGGAACTGGCGCGGCTGGTGTTCGGCGCGGACCGCATGGCGGGCGGCACGATCGAGGTCGACGGCCGCCCGGTCGCGATCCGCACGCCGGGCGATGCGATCCGCCTCGGCATCGCCTACGTGCCGGAAGACCGCAAGGGGCAGGGCCTGTTCCTGCAACAGTCGCTGCTGGCGAACGTGACGATGAACGTGCTGGGAAAGCACGCGCGCTGCGGCGTGCTGCGGCGCGGGGAACTGCTGCAGGTGACGCGCGACGCGATTGCCAGACTGTCGGCGCGCGGCGCGGGGCCGGACGGCATCATCGGCGGCCTCTCGGGCGGCAACCAGCAAAAGCTGCTGCTGGCGCGCTGGCTGGAGATCAAGCCGCGCGTGCTGATCCTCGACGAGCCCACGCGCGGCGTCGACATCGGCGCCAAGCACGAGATCTACCGGATCATCCACGAACTGGCCGATGCCGGCGTGGCGGTGCTGTGCATCTCGAGCGAGCTGGCGGAAATCATCGGCGTGTGCGACCGCGTGCTCGTCATGCGCGAAGGCTGGCTGTCCGGCGAACTGGCCGGCGAACGCATCACCCAGGAAAACATCATGGCGCTGGCCACCCAGGCCCAGGCCGCATAGGAGACATCATCATGCAGACTCTGAAATCATCCCTTCCCACCGCGCCGCGGGCGGCCGCGCACGGCGGCATCGGCCAGGCGTTCTCGCGCATGTTCGCGACGATGGGCATGCTGCCCGTGCTCGTCGCGCTGTACGTCGTGTTCTACTTCCTGACCGGGTACTTCGCCGAAGACGGCATCTCGAATTTCGCGACGACGGCCAACACGATGAACGTGCTGCGCCAAAGCTCGATCAACCTCGTGCTTGCGACGGGCATGACGTTCGTGATCCTCACGGGCGGCATCGATCTGTCCGTCGGCTCGGTGCTGGCGGTGTCCGCGGTGCTGGGCATGATCGCGTCGCTGCCGGGCCATGCGCCCGCGCTGTCGCTGCCGGTCTTCCTGCTGGCGGGCCTGGGCATGGGCCTCCTCAACGGCCTGCTCGTCGCCGTCTTCAAGATCAATCCGTTCGTCGTCACGCTCGGTACGATGACGGCGCTGCGCGGCACGGCTTACCTGCTGGCCGACGGCACCACGATCCTGAACCGCGAGATCCCGACGTTCGAGTGGATCGGCAACGACTCGTTCGCGGGCCTGCCGTGGCTCGTGTGGGTCGCCGCCGCGCTCGTATTGGCCGCATGGTTCATCCTGCGCCGCACGGTGCTGGGCATGCACGTGTACGCGGTCGGCGGCAATCCGCAGGCGGCGCGGCTCACGGGCATCAAGGTCGGCCTCGTCCTCGTCTTCGTCTATGCGTTCTCCGGCCTGTGCGCGGGCACCGCGGGCGCGATGTCGGCCAGCCGGCTGTATGGCGCGAACGGCAACTGGGGTTCGGGCTACGAGCTCGATGCGATCGCCGCGGTGGTCCTCGGCGGCACGAGCCTGATGGGCGGCGTGGGCACGATCTGGGGCACCGTCACGGGCGCGCTGATCATCGGCCTCCTCAACAACGGTCTCACGATCCTCGGCCTGTCGTCGTTCTGGCAGTACGTGGCGAAGGGCACGGTCATCGTGCTCGCGGTGATGCTCGATAAATGGCGTTATCAACAACAGGCGAACTGACATGCAAGCACAACGACTCCCCCGCTACGTGGTCTTCGGCGAAGCGCTCACCGACATGATCCGCCAGGACGATGGCACGTGGCGCTCGCTGCCCGGCGGCTCGTGCTGGAACGTGGCGCGCGTCGGCGCAACGCTCGGCGTGCCCACGGGGTATGCGGGCGCCGTCAGCATGGATGCCTTCGGCGACGAGATCGCGGCCGCCAGCGGCGCGGCCGGCCTGGACGAACGCTTCCTGCAGCGCGTCGAGGCGCCGCCGTTCATCGCGATGGTGACGTCGCGCCATCCGCCCCGGTACGTCTTCCTGGGCGAGAACAGCGCGGACCTGCACTTCCGCCCCGAGCTGCTGCCCGACGGCTGGCTGGACGCGGCCGACGTGATCCACGTGGGCAGCCTCGCCCTGGCGCGCGGACAGCTGGCGCGGCGGCTGGTTGAGCAGGCGCTGATGGCGCGCCAGGCCGGCAAGCGCATCGCCTTCGATCCGAACTTCCGCGACGCGATGCGCGACGCGGCCTACCGGCCCACGTTCGAACTGGTCGCGGGCCTCGCCAGCCACATCAAGGTGTCCGACGAAGACCTGGAAGGCCTGTTCCCGGGCCTCGCGCAGCGCGACGCGCTGGCCGCGCTGCGGGCACTGGCGCCCGATGCCGAGATCCTCTTTACGCGCGGGGCCGATGGCCTGTCGCTGATCCGCGGCGACCACGTGCTCGACGCGCCCGCGCGCCGCGTGGACGTCGTCGACACCGTCGGCTGCGGCGATGCGTCGATGGCCGGCTGGATCAGCGGCCTGCTGCTGCACCCCGAGATGCCCGCGCCGCGCCAGCTCGCGCGCATCGCGGCGGTGGCCGCCACGGCCGCCATGCATGCCGGGCCGTATGCGCCGACGGCGCGCGAAGTCGACGCGTTGATGTAGGGTGGGCGGCCCCGCCCACGCGTAACGCCGGCGATACACAAACGCCGCGCGTGGGCTCGCATGTCAAGCCCCCGGCTTGACATGCCCCACCCTACGTGTAATCCGATCCTGTTCCAGTGACCTGCCGCGGCATCTGCGCCGTGGCCGGACGGGATCCGCTTTGCCCAAAAGACAAAAGGAGACTCTATGCGCATGCCAACCATCGCGCCGGCGCTGCTCGCGCTCGCGTTTTGCTTCCCCGCGTCCGCCGTGGACGTCCAGAATTACCTGCGCGCCAACGCGGCCGCCAACAGCGAAGGCGGCGGCCAGACCTGTTTCGCCCTGGCCGGCGCAGGCGCCAAATACCGGCTGGGCAACGAGTGCGGCGTGTATGGCGAGATGCTGCTGGGCCAGCACCTCGTGCAGGGCGACGCCGGCGAAAACGTGAAAGCCTACGCGATGCTCAACCTGGGCAACGCGGCCGCGTCGAACAATGCGCGGCGGCCGCAGGGCGGCTGGAAGATCGGCCTGCCGCAGGCCTACCTCGCCATCGAACACGTGAGCGGCCTGGGTGACGCCGCGCTGTGGATCGGGCGCCGCTACTACAAGCGCGAAGGCGCGAACGTCAACGATTTCCTGTACTGGAATCCGTCCGGCATGGGCGTCGGCATCGAGGACGTGCCGCTGGGCCCCATGAAGTTCAGCTACGCGTACCTGCACGACGACCAGCAGACGATGCCGATCATGCGCGTCGGCGACACGGCGAACCGCCACGACTTTCAATTGCGCGGGGTACCCGTGAATCCGGGCGGCACGCTGGAACTGGGCCTGGCGCTGATCCGCAGCGACGGCCAGCGCGATCACCACGGCGGCTCGATGCTCACCGTGCAGCATCGGCAGAAAATCCTGTCCGGCGCCGGCGACAACCGCCTCGCGGTCCAGTGGGGGACGGGCGCCGGCACGGACAACGGCGCGACGGGCGACATCACCAGCGGCGACGACGTGCACCGGCTGCGCATCATCGACAGCTGGACCGCGCAGGTCACGCGCCGCTTCGGCGGAGAGCTCGTCGCCGTCTGGCAGCGGGACACCGCACACGATGCCGCGAAGGCGAAGACGTGGGCCTCGGCCGGCGGGCGCATGTCGTACGCGTTGTCCGACAAGGTGAAGCTGCTGGCGGACGTCGGTCACGACCGCGTGGCGCCGCAGAACGGCGACGTGCGCCGGCTGACCAAGGTCACGGGCGCCGTCGCGCTGATGTCGAAACCGGGCTATTTCGACCGTCCGGAACTGCGCCTGTTCGTCACGCACGCGCGCTGGAACGACGCCGCGCGCGCGGCCGCGCGGACCAACGATCCGCTGGCCGCGAACGGCATCTATGGCACGACGCTGTCCGGGTTCACCCTCGGCGTCACCTACGAAAACTGCTGGTGATCAAGGACACGTCGAAAAACCTGCTGCGCGTTGCAATGCTGTGCTTCTCCCACAGCATTGCGGCCGCTCGCGACGGTTTTTCGAGGTGCCCTCAGGCGTGCATCCCCGCCAGCAGCGTATCGATCGCAGCCAGCGATGGCGGCGTGGCGCCGGCCGCGAGGCAGGCCGCGGCGCCCGCCGCGACGGCGAAGCGCAGGTGGGCGAGGCCGTCGCGTTCGGGCGCATGCAGCATGCTCCATGCCAGCGCCGCGATGCTGGCGTCGCCCGCGCCGACCGTGTCCACGGGCTGAATCCGCGGCGCCGCCATGTCCCACGATCCGGCGGGCGTATGCAGCGAGGCGCCGGCCGCGCCCTTCGTGTACAGGTAGGTGGCGTCCGGATTCCAGCCGCGCAAGGTGGCGAAGGCGGCGTCCGCATCGGGCGTGCGCAACAGCCCCACGAGGTCTTCTTCCGACACTTTTACCACGTCGGCCAGGGCCGTCATGCGCTTGAGGGTCGGGTCGTAGTTCTCGTCCATCAGCGCGCGGAAATTCGGGTCGTAGCTGATGCGTACGCCCTGTTCCTTCAGCGTTTCGGCCAATGCGACCAGCTTGCCGGCCAGCGGCTGGCGCGCCAGGCTGATGCCGCCGAAGTGCGCCCACCGGCAGGACGCAATCCAGCCTTGCGGCAGCTGCGCGGCGTCGAAGTGCAGGTCGGCGCTGTCGTCGCCGACGAAGAAATAGCTGGGCGGGTCGAGCCGGTGCACGATCGCGAGCAGCGGCGATTTGTCCAGGCGCTGGATGAAACGCTCGTCCAGGCCCGCATCGAGGGTGGCGCGCCACAGCTGGTCGCCGAACACGTCGCGGCTGACGGCGCCCGCGAAGGCGCTGGGCGCGCCCAGCTTCGCCATCGCGCGCGCCACGTTCCACGTCGAGCCGCCCGTCACACTGTGCCAGCGCGTGGCGCCGGCATCGTCAACGATCATGTCGGTCAGCGCTTCGCCGGCCGCGACGAATACGGGAAAGTCGGCCATGTCAGTCCTTCGCGAGAACGGTCAGCACTTCGTAGCAGGCGCCCATCGTGTGGTAGTCGACCTTGCCGGCCGGGCTCTTTTCATCGGTGAGCTTGTCGTTGGCCGGGCCGAGGATGCGGTACCAGGCGCCGTGCTCGTGGTCGACGAAGTGTTCCCAGCTGTAGGCCCAGATGCGGTCGTACCAGTCCCAGTACGCTTTATCTCCCGTGCGCGCGCCGAGGAGGGCGGCGGTGGCCAGGCTTTCCGCCTGCACCCAGAAGTATTTGTCGGCGTCGCAGATTTCGTCCTGCGGGCCGAAGCCGTAATAAATGCCGCCGTGCCGCGCGTCCCACGCCTTGGCCAGCGCCGCGTCGAAGAGCTGTTGCGCGCGCGGCAGCAGCCAGTCGGACGGGCCGGCCATCTTGTCTTTATGGCGTTCCATGATCAGGAGCAGCTTGGCCCATTCCGTCAGGTGGCCCGGCTGGTAACCCCACGGACGGAAGATGTTCGTCTTGTCGTCGCGGTTGTAGTCCGGGTCGACGGACCAGTCGCTGTTGTAGTGTTCCCAGACCAGGTTGCCGTACAGGGCGGCCTGGCGCACCGTGATGTTGTGCGCGAGCGTTTCGGCGCGCCACAGGAATTTCGTGTCGCCCGTCGCGTCGAACGCGGCCAGCATGGCCTCGCACGTGTGCATGTTGGCGTTCTGGCCGCGGTACGGGTACAGCGTGGACCAGTCGCCGCTCGCTTCATCGGCGTACAGGCCGTGCGCCGGTTCCCAGAAGCGGCGCTCCATCAGGTCGTACGTCTCGTCCAGCCACGCGCGCGCCTCGTCGACGCCGGCCATGACCGCGTGGGCGTACGCCAGCAGCACGAAGGCGAGGCCGTAGCAGTGGTTCGTGTCGTCCGTGACCTTCTTGGCACCGTCGTTCCAGTCCAGCGTCCAGGCGTAGCCGCCGGTCTCCGGGTTGCGGTGCGCGTCGCGCAGGAAACGCAGGCCGTGCAGCACGCGTTCGCGATCGGCCGGTTCCTGGAACTGGCGCCACGCCATCGAGAAGTTGAAGACGAAGCGGGTGCTGCTCACCAGGTGGCGCGTGCGCGCGTCGTAGATCGCGCCGTCGTCCTTGTA
>JBJMVU010000106.1:0-21446 GCA_045810485.1 Massilia sp.
AGGAGCTGTCCGGCGGCCAGCGCCAGCGCGTGGCGCTGGGCCGCGCCATCGTGCGCAAGCCCCATGCGTTCCTGATGGACGAGCCGTTGTCGAACCTGGACGCCAAGCTGCGCGTGGAGATGCGCGCGTCGATCACGCGGCTGCACCGCAAGCTCGGCGTGACCACGGTCTACGTCACGCACGACCAGGTCGAGGCGATGACGATGGGCGACCGCATCGTCGTCATGAAGGATGGCGACATCCAGCAGGTGGCCAGCCCGCTCGAACTGTACGAGCATCCGGCCAACCGGTTCGTCGCCAGTTTCATCGGCTCGCCCGCGATGGGCTTCCTCGAAGGGCGGCTGTCCAACGGGACGCTGGTCGGCGACGGCTTCGCGTTGCCGCTGCCGGCCGCGCTGGCGGCACATGCGGCGGCGTTCGAGGGCAAGCTGGTGGCCGCCGGCATCCGGCCCGAACACCTGGCGCTCGCGGACAACGGCATCGACGCCGTCGTCGATGTCGTCGAGGCGCTCGGCGCGGACACGATGGTCGGCCTGCAGATCGGCGGCCAGTCCATCGTCGCGCGCCTGGCGCCGCATGTGCAGGTGGCGCCGGGGCAGCGCGTGAAGGTGGCGCCGGATGCCGCGCGCATCCACTTGTTCGATGCCGATGGCGGCGCGAACATCGGAGGATCGGCGTCATGACGCTCGCCCTGAAACTGCTGGCGATCGACGAAGGCCGCCAGCGCCTGCACCTGATCGACACGCAAGACCCTGCTTTCGGCTGGCAGCGCGACCTCGCCGACTTTCCGGTCGCCCGCGACTTGCAGCGCATCGGCCCGGACCGCGTCCTCGTCGGCTTCGAGCGCGGCTTCTTCGAGATCGCCGCCGGCAGCGGCGACATCGTCCGCGTGTGCGACCGCTGGTCGGGCGTGACGGCCGCGCGCCGGCTCGATGACGGTTCGACGCTCGTGACGGGCATGAACCTGGACGGCGGCGACAACAGTATCGACGTGCTCACGCTCGACGCCGACCTGCGCGTGATCGCGACGGCCCGGCGCGAGGGCGACTACGTGCGCCTGATGCGGCCCGCGGGCGACGGCTGCCTGCTGTGCACCAACGACCACATCCTGGAAACGGATGCGGCGCTGCGCCCGCGCCGCCGGCTCGCCGCACCGGGGTTCGAGCACGCGTGGAAGGCCGAGCGGCTGGCCGACGGAACCACGCTCGTCGCCGCCGGCTATGGCGCGTTCATGGCCCGCTTCGACGCGGATGGGCACCTCGTCCACACGTTCGGCGGCAGGGATGCCGTGCCGGAAGAAGTCGCACCGTTTTTCTATGCGACCTTCCAGGTGCTGGGCGACGGCCGCATCGCCGTCGCCAACTGGCAGGGGCATGGACCGGACAATGGGCACAAGGGACGACAGCTGCTCGTGTTCGATGCGGACGGCACGCTGTTCGACACGTGGTCGGATCCCGTGCGCATCTCGTCGCTGCAGGGGATACTGGTGCTGGACTAAAAACCGTTGTTCCCGCGTTAAATACCGTTGTCCCCGCGTTAAATACCGTCGTCCCCGCGTTAAAAACCGTCGTCCCCGCGGAGGCGGGGACCCAAGTTTGTTACCGGAGCCGCTGAACCTGGCTTCCCGCCTGCGCGGGAACGACGGAGGTGTTGGCTAGTGGTACACAACGTACAGGACCGGCCGGTTCACGGTGGAGGCCTCGCGCGAGCCATAGTTCACCCACCCGTTCGCGCCGACATTGGACGGTGAATCGACCTTCAGCGACACCAGCCCGTCCCCGCCCGCAGCAAGCGTGACGGCCGACGTCACGTCCAGCATGAGGGCTTGCCCGGGCGCGCCGACGACCCACGTGCCGAGCACGGACGACACGGCCGGCATCGTGTTCCACGTGAGCCCCGTCTCGGTCCACGCATCCGATGCGAGCAGCGATACGCGGTTGCTGAACGTGTTCGCGGCGCCCACGCTCGTCGGCGCCATCGCCAGCGTCGCGCCCGCGATCGTGCCCGTGACGCCCGAGACGTCGAACTTCAGCGCGGCCTGGCGCGCATAGCCCACGCCATCGTTCTTGACGACGAGCGTATTCGCCGCGCCGAAGTTGGCGCCGGCCGACGCGCCGTCCTGCACGTAGGCGTCGGCGACCGGCGCCAGCGCCACCGTCGTGCCTTCCGCCAGCCGCACGGCGTAGCTGCGGCCGGCCGACGCGTTGACGTTCACCGTGAGTTTGATCGTCGGGTACAGCTGCGTCACCGTCACGGCCGGGTCCTTGCTGATCACCTGCCACGCGCTGCGATTGAGTTCGAGGTTGATCGTGCCCGTGTTGGCCTGCGTCGGATCGGCGACGCCGATGCGCAGCTCCGACCCCGTGTCGCGCACCGTGACGGACGCCTTGCGGTTGCTCGTCAGGTATGCGCCGCCTGCATCGGTGACGGTCTTCGTCGCATCGTTCCAGAAGTTGACGCCCGTGACGCCGGCCGCCGTGTCGCGCGCCGCGTGCGCATCGACGCTGTTCTCGAGGACGGTGACGGTGGGGCTGGCGGCGAACGACGCCGTGCGCGCCGCCGTGTAGTTCGGCAGGATCACGTAGGCGTACGACGCATTCGTCGGCCCCGCGCCGTGGTTCAGCGCGAGGCTGAGGAAGGTGTTCGTCACCGCCGTGGAGGAGCCGCCCGTATTGATCTGCTGCCAGCTGCCGCTGCGGGGCTCGCGCAGGCCGGACAGGTTGACGGGGGCGGGGAACCAGTAGCCGATGTCGGCGCCGCTCACGTTGCCCGCCAGGTGCGCCCATTGCACGCTGGTCGTCGTCGCCGACCAGCCGCTCGTTGTGGGCATGGACAGGCCGTTCACGGTCAACGCATTGGCGCCGGCCGCGGTCAGCTTGCGGTTCTCGACGATGGTTTCCACCGTGCGGCCATCCGTGTTCCCGATGCCGGAGCCCAGCGCGATGATCTTGTCGCCGAACAGGAACCACGACTTCTTGCCCTGCAGCGTGGAGCCGGTCACCCTGGACATCGAGAACTGCAGGCCCGCCGTCGCGTGCAGGTTGTCGACTTCCGAACCGCCCGCCCAGTTGTAGGTGTTCGGGTAGTTGCCGAAGCTGGCGGGCGTGCCGCTGCCCGAGCCGTCCGTCGTCGTGCCGGGCAGGCGCGCCTGGTTCACCGTGGGCCAGTAGTCGCCGGAGAACTGTTTGAGGTCGTTGTTGTACACATGGGTCATGCCGGCGCCCGTCCACCAGCCCTTGAGGTTCTCGCCGTTGCCGTATTCGAAGGCCGCGATGCGCGTCGAGAACAGCGACACCATGCTCGAATAGCCGGCGTAGCTGTGCAGCGCGCGGTCCATGCTGGCGAAGACGTGCGTCTGGATCTGCTCGGGGTCGGGCGCGATGCCGCTGTCCGCCAGGATGCCTTTCAGGTTGGCGATGTCGTAGAGACTGAGGCCCGTGTAGTAATTCGCGAACGTCGTGTCGCGCTGCATCCAGTGCTTGACCGTGCTGTTGATGGCGGCGGCGTTGGCGGCCGGCGCGCCTTTCGCGAGGCGGGACAGCGACACCGTCAGCGAGCGGCCCGCGTCGTGGTCGGTCGACGCCTGGCGCGAGATCGCGCGCCCGCGCAGCGCATCCATCATGGCGCCCTGGTAGACCAGCGGCTTGTAGCCGTTCGCATACCAGTCGTAGACGTTGCCGGCATTGGCGTCCGTGACGGCCCACGTGGAGCCGTTCAGCAGGTAGTACAGGCGCGCGATGTCGGCCACCAGCACGAGGCCATAGCTCCCCGTGTAGGCCACGTTCGTGTGCTGGACGAACGAGCCGTCCGCATAAAAGCCGTCGCCGCTCGTGACGTAGAGGAGGGCCTGGCTGATGGCGTCGCGGCCCTGCGCGATCTTCGTGGTCGACTTGCCGATCACGCCGCGCAGCGCGACGACGGACGCTTTATCGAGGCGGTTGGCGCCCGTTTCGACGAGCGTCGTGCCGGTGCGCTTCGTCGGATCGGGCACGTAGTAGTCGACGGCCGCGACGTGGTTGGCGATCTGCGTGGCGGAGAGCTGGCTGTACATCAGCACCGTGATGTCGTTCAGCGCCTGCGGCGAGCCGATCTCCCAGTCCCACCAGTTGTCGAATTTCGCGATGCCGCTGCGGTAGTGGTTCGCGTTCATCCAGTCCAGCCCCGACAGGATCGCCGCGCCCAGCGCCGCGTTCCCCTGCAGCGAGGATCCCGTCGTCGAATACGCGAGCGCCATCGCAAGCAGGCGGTTGTAGGTCTGCGTGACCGTCGTCGACTTCGTCCATGTGGCGAGGTCGCTCCACAAATACGTGCGGCCGGACGCCGTCTGCAGCGTGTCCCAGTATCCTTGGGCCGTGTTCGTGATGGCCGCGATCTGCGCGGCGATGTCAGGATCGAGCGTGTTCACGGCGCTGCCGCCCGTCAGCTGCAGGCTCCATTTGGCGCGCAGCGTGTCGTATTCGTCTGCGGTGGCGGTTTCCAGGTGGCCGCCGCCGGAGGATGATATGCGCGACGACTGCATGGGTGCTGCGGCTTCGTCCTGCATGGCGCCGCCGCAGGCGCTCAAACATGCGGCCAGCAGCAGGAGGGGAACTCGGGTGGGCATGGCGTAGTCTCCATCGTTTGTGGTAACGTTAACGGAATATCGCCCGGAAATGATAGCCGAGCGGTATGCGTGCCCGGCCATGATTTTTTTAAATCGGACGTGGATGTGTTATGGCGTGATACGGCGCAGTGGTAGGATAGCGGTCCGCATCGACCGGAGGACACCATGACCATATTCGCCATGCCAGTATTCGACGCCACCGTCATCTACGAAGGCAAGGAGCTCTTCAAGGGCCAGGGCGCCGCGCGCGGCTGGGCCGAGAAGCTGGCGAAGGAAATCGAAACAACCGTCACGGTCGAGAAGATCGGCACGGGCTGGGCGCTGTGCGCACGGCTGGACGGCGCCGACTGCCGCTGGGGCATCCTGGGCCAGCGGCTGAAGCGGCTGGACTGAGGCGGCTGGATTCATGGCGGCGCTGACGGTATCGCGGATCCTGCATGCGGGCTACGTCTTCGCATGCGAGGATACCCGCATCGCCTTCGACACCATCTTCGAAAACCCGTTCAGCCGCAACTGCCACGCGTTCCCCGACGTGCGTTTCGATGAAGCGCTGATCCGGCGCCAGCGCTTCGACGCGGTCTTCATCTCCCACTTCCACGACGACCACTGCTCGCTCGAGAGCCTCGACCTGCTGGACCGCGCGACGCCGCTGTACATCTACTGCCTGTTCGACGAGTTGTTCGACATGGTGCGCGAGCTGGGTTTTACGAACGTGTTCGCGCTGCAGCTGGATGTGCCGGTGGACGTCGGTCCGTTCCAGGTCGTGCCGCGCGAAGCGATGGATGCCGAGGTCGACTCGATGTTCCAGGTCCGCGCCGCCGGGCTGAACGTCCTGAACGTCGTCGACTCGTGGATCGACGACGCGGCGCTATCCCGCCTGGTCGCCGAGAAGCCGTGGGACCTCGTGCTGTTTCCTTTCCAGACGATGCGCGAGATCGAGGTGCTGGCCCCATCGCGCGCCACGCCCGCGCCGCCGGCGCTGCCGGAGGAATGGCTGGACCAGCTCGAGGCCCTGGACCCGCGCTTCATCGTGCCGAGTTCCTGCCAGTTCCAGCTCGAACCCTGGTCGTGGTACAACCGCGCCTTCTTCCCGATCTCGTATGCCCGCTTCGCGCAGGAGGTGCGGGCGGTGCTGCCGCAGGCGCACATCGTGCGCATGGATCCGTCGGTGTCGATGGTGCTGGATGCGGACGGGTTGCGTCCGGCGCCGCCGCTGGACTGGGTCATCCCCGTCGGCGCGCAGGACGTCGATTACGTTTATGAAGGCAACGCGGACGCGCCGCCCACGGCCGACATCGCGCGCCATTTCCCCGCGCTGACGGCGGACCAGCAGGCCCGCGTGCTGGATTTTTGCCGCACCGGCCTGGCGGACCGGTACGCCGCGCTCGACGACGAGAGCGATTATTTCGACAGTCCGCGCGTCTGGCAGCTGTCGATCTACGATCACGCGGGCGCCGTCACGCGCTTCCGCTACCGGCTGACGGCAGGCGGCGCGGCGCCTGCCGGGCACGATGACGGCCCGTTGGGCTGGACCACGGACATCCCGGCCGTGAAGCTGTACGCGGCGCTCGAACTGGGCGAGTCGCTGACGTCGCTGTACATGCGCATCAACGATGCGGTGTTCGATGCCGACACGGAGCGCGATATCGCACAAGCCGACGTGGTCGAGGATCCGCTGATCCGCTGCCTGTTCAGCGATGGCTTCGGCGCCTACCAGCGCGCCCAGTTGCGGCGGTTGCTGGAGCGCTAGGCTGGCCCGAAGTCCAGTTCCGGTTGTTCCGGCGGATACGTGATGCGCAGGCCCTCGACGTGGGCGAAGGGCGTGAGCTTGTGCGGCTTGCGCTGGCGCGCATCGATGATGTCGTCGACGGGCACGCCGCGCACCAGTAACGCATCGGCGACGAGCGAGCGGTGGCAGCGCCACGGCACCGCTTCCGCGCACATCAGCGCGCAGGGCCGACTCTGCGCAAGCTCGATGACCGTGTCGACGTTGGCCGCGAATTCGTCGGTCTGCATGTAGTCGGCGTAGCCGCGGAACGACGTATTGCGCCAGCCGGCGTTCGGCGACTCCTTGAGCGGGCGGCGCAGGCCGCCGAGGCCTTTCAGGTAGCGGTAGTCGATGCCCGCATCGAGCAGCGACGCCGCGAGTTCATCCTGCCCGAACTGCGGATTGTGGCGCGACTTCGGCACCGTGCGGATGTCGAGCAGGCAGGCGATGCCGTTCTGCCAGAGCAGTCCGATGAACTCCTCGATCGTGCGGTTCGAATGGCCGATGGTGCAGACGGATGCGGGTGTCATGGCCCCATTCTGGCACGGCCGCGCAGGGCGGGGCGCCCGGTTCCTTACAGACTGAAACGTCTCTTACAGCGCGATCGACAGCTTTTTGCGGCGTCCGCTGACACACTGTGGGCATACGTACAGAGCGCGCCCGAACAGCGCGCTAGTATCGATCATCACCTGAATCGGGAGAAGAAAAATGGCACTCAATAACCGACCCTTCCTGCGCATCGCCGCCATCCTGGCCCTGAGCGCCGCCACCACGTCCGCATTCGCGCAAAGCGCCGAATACCGCCGCGGCTACGACGAGGGCTACGCCGCCGGCCTGCGTGAAGCCGGCGGCGGCCGCGGCGAGCATCGCGGCTGGCGCGTGTTCGTCGAAGACGCCGAATACGGCACGCATTTCGCGTCCTGCGACGCGCGCCGCGCCGTGCGTAATGAAATCGAGCGCAACCGCGGCGCCGTGCGCGCCACCAACCAGTTGTGCGGCGACCCGGCGCGCGGCGAGCCGAAGCGGCTGCGCATCGTTTATCGTTGCGGCGACAGCGAATCGGTGCGTGTGGTCGCGCGCGAGAATGAGACGGTGCAGTTGAGCTGCAGGCGGTAAGCAGGCGCGGCTCGGGCGACCAGATCAGTTTTTCCAGCTCGACGTCTTCAGCCGAGCTGTCGACAATCTTTACAGAACACTTTCCCAAAAAGTATCTATTTGGAAATTATTGTTTAAGATCAAGCAACTATATGTGTTGGCATGAGGCTTGCTAAACAAGCTGCACAATTCCAAACATGTCGTGCCTTCGTCCAAACAAGGGAAAGCAATGAAAAAATATCTGGTCCCGGCCATCCTCGCGCTCGCCATGGGCGCAGCCAACGCAACGCCGCTGCGTACACTCAACAACGACAGTTCCGCCTTCACCAACGGCTCGTGGTCGTTCGGCACCATCTTTACCGTAGGCGCTGCCGACGTCGACGTGTATGCCCTCGGCGCATATGACGTCAACAAGGATGGCTTCGTGTCGGGCTCGATCAAGGTCGGCCTGTTCGACGAGGCCACGAAGGCCCTCCTGACCTCGGCCAATGTGCAGTCGTCCGACGCGCTGGACGGCGCGTATCGCTATGCGTCGATCAGCGACCTGACCCTGCAAAGCGGGCATACGTACCGCCTGGTCGGTGTCTCGAGCCTCGACCGGTATAACCTCGGCGGCTCGGCTTACGACAGCGCATTCACGATCGACGGTTTTGGTTATTGCTCGGCGAGCAGCCTGACCGCTTGCCAAAGCAATGGCGAAAGCGATTACGGCATGGCGAACCTGCAGTACCGCCCAGCGGCTGCCGACGTTCCCGAGCCTGCTTCGCTGGCGCTGCTCGGCCTGGGCGCGGCAGCTGCCGGCCTGGTTCGCCGTCGCCGCAAATAAGGTACGCAAGCAGGACGAAGACGCGCACGGCGCAGTTGAGCTGCCGCCGTTGAGCCGGCCGGCACCGATGGGCATCATGTAGAATATTGCAACATTGACACCGTTGCATATTCTCATGATGACGATTTTCCGGCCTCTCGGCCTGTCCCTGTTGCTGGCCGCCCCGGTCGCCGGCGCAGCCGACCCTTCCTTCTACTTCATCGACATTGCCGCCAAAGGCAACGCCACCCTCTACAGCGAAGCGAAGACCGCACCGAAGGGCGACCTGTCGTACGCGCTCGTCGACCGGGTCAGCGCCGGATGCTGCTTCAGGGCCGGCGCACGCAAGCCCGCCGCCAAAGCCGATGACGATGCCGTCAAGTTCATGGCGGACGACGACAAGCCCATCTTCGGCCATCCCGTCAACTTCAGCGCCGCGGCGAAACCGGAGCCGGATCAGGCCTACGGCTTCGAAGGCATGCAAACGGTGACGAAAAAAGGGCGCGACACGTACCAGGTCACGCTGCAGGCCGGCGACCCGGTCTTCGTGCGCACCTGCTACTCCGGCGAGGGCCTGCGGGTGCGGCTGTTCCACCGGCAGGCCGACAAGAAGCCGTACGCGAGCTACTACTATTATCTCGGGTACGATGTGGAGCCGACCTGCCGCTAGGCTGCCGCCAGCGTCAGCGCGATCCCCATCCCGCGATACGGCCGCAGCACCTCGTCGCCAGTATCGGCCGGCACGACCATCCCGCTGATCTCGGACAGCCCGACAATCCGGTACGGCGACGCCGTCGCCAGCTTTTCCGACGACGCCAGCACGATGGTCTCCGCCGCCGCATGGCACAGCGCGCGCTTGATGCAGGCCTCTTCGTAGTCGCCGGTGGACAGCCCGCTCTCCGGATGCACGCTGGTCACGCCCATGAAATAGGTGTCGGCGCGGATCTGCGCGATGGCGTCCAGCGTCGCCGCGCCCACGCCGACGGCCGAGTGGCGGAACAGGCGGCCGCCGAGCATGATCACCTCGATGTCCGGATGGTCCATCAACTCCATCGCGATGGACGGGCTGTGCGTGACGACCGTCGCTCCCAGGCGCCGCGGCAGGGCGCGCACGAGTTGCGCGCACGTGGTGCCGCCGTCGACGAACACGACCTGGCCCGGCTGCACGAGCGCGGCGGCGGCGCGGCCGATGGCGGCCTTGTCGTCGGTGGCGATGCCGTGGCGCGTCGCGAAGTCGGCCAGCGCCGGGCTGGCGGGCAGGGCGCCGCCGTGCACGCGCTGCAGCAGGCCTTCCTTCGCCAGTTCGCGCAGGTCGCGCCGGACCGTGTCTTCCGACACCCCCAGTTCCGCGCTCATCTTCGTGGCGACGATCTGGCCGTCGCGCCGCAGCACGTCCATCAGATACTGTTTTCGCTGGCTCGTCAGCATGCTTCCCTTTCGTCGTGCTTGACTTTGCACGATATTGCACGATAGTTTACACGAACTTAAACGATGGGAGAATATCGTGCAGGATCGTGTGGAAATCAGGCAGGTCGAACTGCTGTCGGACGACTGGGGCGTCCTGAAAAAGACGACGTTCGCGCTGCGCACGGGCGATGGCGGCTGGGACGTGCAGACCC
Organism: Massilia sp.; assembly: GCA_045810485.1. Taxonomy (GTDB): domain Bacteria; phylum Pseudomonadota; class Gammaproteobacteria; order Burkholderiales; family Burkholderiaceae_D; genus Telluria. The sequence continues at coordinate 9,891 of JBJMVU010000106.1, forward strand.
GCGAAACCTATGACCGGGGCAATGGCGCGACATTACTGCTGGTTAACCGCGCGCGCCGCACCGTCGTGCTGACGCGGCAGTTCCGCCTGCCGGCCTATGTGAATGGCCACGACGGCTTCCTCGTCGAGGCGGCGGCCGGCCTGCTCGACGGCGCGAGTCCGGAAGAACGCATCCGCGCCGAGGTCGAAGAGGAGACGGGCTACCGCGTCGGCGCCGTGCGCCGGCTGTGGGATGCGTTCATGAGTCCCGGCAGCGTGACGGAGCGCCTGCATTTCTTCGTGGCCGAGTACGAGGCGCGCGACCGCGTGGGGCCGGGCGGCGGCGTCGCGGAAGAAGGCGAGCGGCTCGATGTGCTGGAGCTCGACATCGACGCCGCGCTGGCGCTGATCGGCACCGGTATCGTCGACGGCAAGACGATCATGCTGCTGCAGTACGCGCAGCTGCATCTGTTCGCGCCGCGCGGGATGATGATCCTGGTCGCGGGGCCGTACCGGTCCGGCACGGAGGGCGACGCGGATCGTATCGCGGCCAACGTCGCGGCGATGGAAGCGTGCGTGATGCCGCTGTACGAGGCCGGGCACCTGCCCGTGCTGGGCGAATGGCTCGCGCTGCCGACGGTGCGCCTGGCGGGTTCGCGCGCGCCCGGCGACGCCGTGTTCGACGCCGTGTTCCACCCGCACGCGCAGCGCCTGCTGGAACGGTGCGACGCGGTGCTGCGCATCGGCGGCGCGTCGGAAGGCGCGGACCTGATGGTGGCGACGGCGCGCCGGCTGGGCAAGCGCGTGTTCGCGTCGCTGGAAGAGATTCCGCCGGCCGCCAGCCTTGGTACAATCACATCACCATGAACAAGACCGCCATTTCCCTCGTGCTGGGCGCGACGCTGGCTGCATCACTGTCCGCCTGCAACAGCAAGACGTCCGCCAACGACAAGAACTTCGGCCTCGCCGTCGCCCAGTACTTCGACAAGAAGGGCGACATGTGCCTCGACCCCGTAAAGTGGCCGGTCGACGTGTACGACATCGACGTGCGCCAGCAGAAGCTGTACCCGGACAACGCCGCCGGCCAGATGTCGGCGCTGGAATCGGTGGGCCTGGCGAAGGGCGAGGACGTGGAATTGCCCGGCACCTTCGTCGACGGCAAGCCGATCGGATCGAAGGTGAAGGTCAGGCGCTACACGATGACCGATGCCGCGCAGCCCTACCTGCACGCGAAACCGGGCAGGCAGCCGCGCATCTGCTGGGGGCGCAAGTCGCTGAGCAAGGTGATTCGCTGGGCCGATCCGGCCAAGGTGGACGACCACGAGGAAACCAGCGTGATCTACACGTACCGGCTGTCGAACGTGGCCGACTGGGCCCGGAAGCCGCAGGTCAAGGTGGCGTTCCCCGAGCTTGGGCGGAACATCGACGGCGAGCGCTCGCAAAAGGAAAAGCTGTACGTCAAGCTCACGCCGCAGGGCTGGGAAGCGCTCGGCCTGAACAACTGAGCGGGTTACAACGGGACGTAGTCGGCTTCGGCGGCGTTGTAGACGCGGACCTTGCCCGCCGCGTCCACCCGGTAGCGGTCGCGCACCGGCGACACGGCCGGATCGCCGCCGCAGCGCGCGTCGTGGATTTCATGGGCGGCGAAATCCCACTGGTCTGCCTTGCCGTTCGCCGGGCGATCGCTTTCGTCCATGAAGCTGAGACAGTCCAGATCCCCGACCCGGTGCGCTTTCAGCTGCTTCACCAGGAGGTCCAGCGCCTGCTGTTCCGAGACCTGTTTCGGCGCGGCGGCATGACGTGCCCGCGGCGTGTCCGGGGACGAACGCGAACACCCGGCCGCCAGGACGGCCAGCACGATGATGGATACGAAGCGGGAGTACGGCATATCAGCGGCGCAGCTGCGCCAGGATGCCCAGTGCGCCGCGCGCCATCTTCCACGCCGACAGGGCGGAGGTGGCGAGACCGGCCAGGCGCTTGCGGCGCATGAGGACGAGTCCCAGCGCGGCGCCGGCCGCACCCAGCACGAGCTTGCGGTTGGCGGCGACATAGCCCATGACCGGATGCCCGGCCAGCGCGTTCGACGGGCGCAGCGCCTCGAGCTCGTAGGCGAGGCCCACGCGCTGTTCGGCGCATCGTTCGATCAGGGCCGCGCGGCGGGTGGCGAGATCAGGCTTGTTCATCGGCGGCCTCCGCATGATGTTGGGCCAGGCCATGGCGCAGGTAGTCGACGTCGTTGCGCAGTTCGGCCAGCGTGGCCGAGAGCAGCGGCGCTTCCGCGTTCATGCTGGCGCGGACCTTCGTCAGGATGACGCCGGCCAGCGCGCCGAACAGGAAGGCCATGCCGCCGACGGCCTGCAGGCGGTACGTGTCCCAGAAGATGGCGATGACGAACAGCGCCGCCAGCAGCAGGGCGCCGGCCGCGAGGAACACGGCCAGCAGGGTCCACGCGAGGTGGCCGAGCAGGCGGCGCGCGTCTTCCTGGAATTCGACCGCGGCCAGCTCCAGCCGCGTGCCCGCCATCGCGACGAGCGTCGCACCGATCCGGCCGGCCGCCGCGAAGACCGCCGTCACCATTACTTACGGGCGATCAGCATGCCGATCACGACACCGACGGCGGTGCCCAGGCCGACGGCCTTCCACGGATTCTCCTTGACGTATTCGTCGGTGGCCTTGGCGGCGACCTTGGCTTTTTCGACCGCGGCTTCTTCCAGGCGGACGATGTCTTCCTTGGCCTTCACCAGGGTGCGCTCGAACTTCACCTTGGCGGCCTTGAATTCCTCACCGGTCAGGTGGCCGCTGTGGCGCAGCCACGCTTCCGCGTCCTGGATGACGGTCTTCAGGTCGGACAGCAGCTGGTCGCGCGCGCCGGTCTGGGTCGGGATTTTTTCCATCATTGGGGAACCTCTCCTTATAGATTGATATGTGGACAATATTATCCTAATGCATAGTCTAACGCGACGCCAGCAAACACGGCCGCACCCAACCAGTTGTTATGGTTGAAGGCTGAGAAGCACTTCATGCGGTCGCGCCCGCGGATCAGGGTGTAGTGGTAGACGGCCATCCCCGCCGCGACCGCGATCCCCGCCACGAACCACCAGCGCAGGCCCAGCGACCAGCCGCACACGAGGTCGATGACCAGCGTCGCGGCATAGCACACCATGATCGCGGCCACGTCGTAGCGGCCGAACGTGATGGCGGACGTGCGGATGCCGATGACGAGGTCGTCGTCGCGGTCGACCATCGCATACTCGGTGTCGTAGGCCAGCGACCAGAACACGTTGGCGACCAGCAGCCACCACGCGACGGCCGGCACGTGGCCTTGCACGGCCGCGAACGCCATCGGGATGCCGAAGCCGAACGCGATGCCGAGGTAGGCCTGCGGCAGCGCGAAGAAGCGCTTGAAATATGGATAGCTGCCCGCGACGATCACGGCCACGACGGACAGTTGCTTCGTCAGCGTGTTCAGCGGCAGGATCAGCAGGAACGAGACGATCGCGAGCACGGCCGCCACCATCAGCGCTTCCCAGCCCTTGATGCGGCCGCTGGTCAGCGGGCGGTCGACCGTGCGCTTGACGTGGCGGTCGAAGTCGCGGTCGGCGTAGTCGTTGATCGCGCAGCCGCTCGATCGCATCAGCGCCGTGCCCACGATGAAGATGGCGAGGACCATCGGATCGGGATGGCCGTTCGATGCCATCCACAAGGCCCACAGCGTGGGCCACAGCAGCAGCAGGATGCCGATGGGCCTGTGGCCCCGGACCAGGCGGAAATAAAGCGCCAGCTTGTTCATTGTGCGTTCGAATTGAAAATCTGCAAGGTCAGGATTGTAGCCTGTCGGGGCGCACCCGGCGGTACGGCGCGGGACGCTACGCCGCGAACGGACGCACGTCGACGATGCACAAGGCATGGCGCACGCGGGCGTTCTACGATGCCGGCTCTGGGACAAGGAGAACGTGTATGCGGTTCGTAACGATGGCGGTGCTGGCTGGAATCGGCCTTGGAGGCGGCATGCTCGCGCACGCAGCGGGGCAGGCGGAACAGGGGAACTGGATGGAGGCGCAGTCGCTGCGCGAGCTCCCGGCCGGCATCCAGGCGCTGCTGGGCGTGGGACTCGGTCTCGCGGGCATCGCCGACCGGGGCGACAGCTTCAACGAGACCGCCGCCATCGACGACAGCATGCCGCGCCGCCGGTTCGTGCTCGGGGTCGTGAACGGCGATACCGCGATGGTCGCGCTGGAGCAGGGCGGCCGCATGTATTCGGTGCGCGCCGTCGAATTCAGGCAGGCCGGCGCGACGTGGGACGCGGTGCGCTGCGCACCGCTGGACGGGTTGCCGCGCCGGGGCAAGGAACTGGTCGGCGCCCTGTCCGGGAAGAATGCGGGGCCGTGCGGCGGGTACGGCCTCCGGACGGGCGACGTGGACCCGTCGCCGGCCGCCGCGCCCGTACTGCCCGCGCGCGTCAGGCCGCGGCCTGGAGCGTGACCATCTCCACGCCGGGCAGCCCGCAATCGGCCACGGCCTTCACGACCGCATCGATGGCGGCGCGGCGCGTAAAGCTCTTGCGCCACACGATGACGACGCGGCGCGACGGCGCCGGGTCCATGAACGGCACGAACGTCAGCATGCCGTTCGGATCCTTCATGTCGGGCACGGAGGCGCGCGGCAGCACGGTCAGGCCGATGCCGCTCGCGACCATGTGCCGGATCGTCTCCAGCGACGAGCCCTCGAACGTGCGCTGCATGCCGTTGCCCGGCGCCGAAGAGAAGCGCGCCATCTCGGGGCAGACTTCCAGCACCTGGTCGCGGAAGCAGTGGCCGGCGCCCAGCAGCAGCATCGTCTCGCTCTTGAGGTCTTCGGCCGAGATGGCCGCGCGCGTCGTCCACGGGTGATGCTTCGGCATCGCGACGACGAACGGTTCGTCGTACAGCGCCTGCACGGCCATGCCGTGTTCCGGCAGCGGCAAGGCCATGATCGCCGCGTCGAGCTCGCCCTGGCGCAGCAGGTCGAGCAGCTTTACGGTGAAATTCTCCTGCAGCACGAGCGGCATCTGCGGCACGTTCGCGATCAGGTTTTTCACGAGCGGCGGCAGCAGGTAGGGGCCAATGGTGTAGATCACACCGAGGCGCAGCGGGCCGGACAGCGGGTCCTTGTTCTGCTTGGCCAATTCTTTGATGGCGGCCGTCTGCTCGAGCACGCGCTCGGCCTGGGCCACGATCTGCGCGCCGAGCGGCGTGACGGACACTTCCGAACCGCCCCGTTCGAACAGCGTCACGCCGAGTTCGTCCTCGAGTTTCTTGATCGCGACGGACAGCGTGGGCTGGGCGACGAAGCAGGCTTCGGCCGCATGCCCGAAGTGCCGGGCGCGCGCGACGGCGACGATGTATTTCAGTTCGGTCAGTGTCATGGGATCCGCATGTTATTTACCGGCCGTGTTCTCTAAGACACGTTTGCCTGCCTTTTAAGCAGTCTGTCACTATTTTACCGGTAAAGCCATGGATATAATGGCCGGGCAGGCGATGTTGCCTTGCATTAACAATAAGGCATCCCATGTCTTCGACCTTCGGCCCGGCGGAAGCCCAGGCCTATATGCACAAGCTGCTCACGGTCATGCACCAGCAGGGCGGCTCCGATTTGTTCATCTCGGCCGATTTCCCGCCCAGCATGAAATACCAGGGCGCCATGAAACCCCTGAGCAACCAGCGCCTGACGGGCGATGTCACGCGCGCGCTGTCCCTCTCGCTCATGAACGAACGGCAACGCGTCGAGTTCGAGGCCGAGATGGAGTGCAATTTCGCGATTTCCCTGCCGGGTGTGTGCCGGTTTCGTGTGAACGTGTTCGTGCAGCAGCAGAGCGTCAGCATGGTCGTGCGCACGATTGCGTCGGAAATCCCGAACTTCGAAAAGCTCGACCTGCCCGAGGTGCTAAAAGACGTCGTGATGACGAAGCGGGGCCTCGTCCTCGTCGTCGGCGGCACGGGCTCCGGCAAGTCGACGACCCTGGCGGCGATGATCGATTACCGCAACAGCAACTCGGCCGGCCACATCATCACGGTCGAGGACCCGGTCGAATACGTCCACAAGAACAAGAACTGCCTCATCACGCACCGCGAGGTGGGCGTCGACACGCTGTCGTGGCATAACGCACTGAAGAACACGCTGCGCCAGGCGCCGGACGTGATCCTGATCGGTGAGATCCGCGACACGGAAACGATGGAACACGCGATCGCGTTCGCCGAAACGGGCCACCTATGCCTGGGCACGCTGCACGCCAACAATGCGAACCAGACGATGGACCGCATCATCAACTTTTTCCCGGAAGAGCGGCGGAACCAGCTGTTGATGGACCTGTCGTCGAACCTGCGCGCGATCGTGTCGCAGCGGCTGGTCCGCACGGAAGACGGCAAGGGCCGCAAGGCCGCGATCGAAATCCTGCTGAACACGCCGACGATCGGCGAGATGATCCTGAAGGGCAACTTCCAGAGCATCAAGGAAATCATGCACAAGTCGCGCGAACTGGGCATGTGCACGTTCGACCAGGCGTTGTTCGAGCTCTACAACAAGGGCTTCATCAGCTACGACGAAGCCATCCGCAACGCCGATTCCGCGAACGGCCTGCGCCTGCAGATCAAGCTGTCGGGGGAACGCAAGGCGCCGGGCGAGGGCGGCGGCGCCGCGAAACCGGCCGAGCTGTCGATGCTGGTCGACGAGCCGGAAGAAGAACCGCCGGCCGCAAGTTAAAATGCACGCCATGGCTACCTTCGAACAAAAACTCTGCACCCGCGCCACGCTGCCGCAACGCATCGCCGACCTGCCGAAACCCGTCGTGCTGACGAACGGCGTGTTCGACATCCTGCACCGCGGCCACGTCACTTACCTGGCCCAGGCCCGCGCGCTGGGCGCGTCGCTCGTGGTCGCCGTCAACACGGACGCGTCCGTGAAACGCCTGGGCAAAGGCGACGACCGCCCGCTGAACACGCTGGCCGACCGCATGGCCGTGCTGGCCGCGCTGGAAGCCGTCAGCCTCGTCGTGGAATTCGATGAGGACACGGCGCTGGAAGTCGTCCGGGAAGCCCGCCCCGACATCTATGCCAAGGGCGGCGACTATGTCATGAGCGAGATCCCGGAAGGGAAGGAAGTGATCGCCTACGGCGGCAAGGCCGTCGCGATCGATTTCGCGCACGACCGCTCGACGACCAAGCTCGTCGCGAAGATCCGCCAGTTCGGCTGAGCGGCTGATCCTTTAGCCGCCGCCCGCGTACCCGTTCTGGCGCCACGCCTCGTAGACGACGACGGCCACCGTGTTCGACAGGTTCAGGCTGCGGTTGCCCGGCATCATCGGCAGACGGATGCGCTGGGCCGGCGGGAACGATTCGCGCAAGGCCGGGTCGAGGCCGCGCGATTCGGCGCCGAACACGAACACGTCGCCCGGACGAAACGCGGCATCCGCGAACGGCGAAGAGCCGTGCGTCGTCATGGCGAACATGCGCGTGGGGTCCGGTGTTGCCTCGGCCAGGAAGGCGTCCCAGTTCTTGTGGACCTTCATCGTGGCGTAATCGTGGTAGTCGAGGCCGGCGCGGCGCATCTTGGCGTCGTCCAGCGGAAAGCCGAGCGGCTCGATCAGGTGCAGTTGCGCCCCCGTGTTCGCGCACAGGCGGATGACGTTGCCCGTGTTGGGCGGGATCTCGGGTTCGACCAGTACGACGTGAAACAAAGCTATCTCCTCAATATTGTCATTGCCTTCGTGCGGCAATGACTCCCCGCGCGGGCGGGGATCCAAGTTATTTATTTGGCGGCGTACGTGCGAACACGAAATTCGTCACGCGCGCCGCGCCGAAGCGCTTGAACGTGGCGGCCAGTTCGCCCAGCGTGTGGCCGCTCGTCATGACGTCGTCGACGAGGCCGACGTGGCGTCCTTCGACGAGGTCCAGGTCCTCGATGGTGAACGCGCCGCGCACATTGTTCGCTCGCACGCTCGGGGCCACGCCCGACTGGGCCGGCGTGTCGAGCGTGCGCAGCGCCAGCGCCGGATGACATGCTACCCCGAGCGCCGCCGCCAGGGGCCGCGCGATTTCCAGCGCCTGGTTGAAGCCGCGCTCCACGAGCCGTCCAGGACCCAGCGGGACGGGGCACAGCAAATCGGGCAGCGGCAGGCCGGGGCGGGCCAGCACGGCGTCGCGGATCTGGCGTGCGAACCAGGGCGCGAGCGCGAGGCGGGCGCCGAATTTTAATTGAAGCACGAGCTGGTCGAGCGGGATTGCGTAATCGACGGCGGCGACCGTGGCGTCGAAGGCGGGCGGGTGGCTCAGGCAGGCGCCGCAAAGATCACCGTCGTCCCCGCGCAGGCGGGGACCCAATTTTGCATGCGTTACCGGCGGCGCCAAATCAGGCTCCCGCCTGCGCGGGAGCGACGGTTTTTGCGTCGCGTCCAGCGCAAACGCATGCATCGGGTTCGCGCACTGCCCGCAACGCACCGCCCGCGCGCCCGCATACGCGTCGCGGCACGCAGCGCACACGACATCGTCGCAGCCGCCTCCGCACAAGGCGCACATCGACGGCATCAGCACGCGCAGCAGTGCTCGCGGCCAATGCCGCAGGGACAAATAACGGGTCGTCATCGTAAGTTCTACCCATCATGTACACTGCCGCCATTATCCCATTCACCCGCAGTCGACCATGGTTTCACCCCAAGCCCCCTCCAAGATGAGCGCCCCGATCGATCCGGTCCGCGTGCGCCAGCTGTTCGCCGACCCCGCCCGGGTCGCCCCCTCCGATTTCCTGCGGCGCGAGATCGCCGGCCGCATGTTCGACCGCCTCACGCTCGTCAAGACGGCGCCGCGCCAGGTGCTCGACGCCGGCTGCGGCGCCGGTGTCGACATCGCCGAACTGCAGAAGCGCTACCCGGCCGCGCAGGTGCTCGGCCTGGACGCGGCGCCGGCCATGCTGGAAACCGCTTCCGCCACGACTGCGCCCCGGTCCCTGTTGAGCCGTCTGTTGCCGGCCAAAGCCGGCATCGATCTCGTTTGCGGGGACTTCGGTAATCTGCCGTTCGGCCCGAACTCGCTCGATCTGGTCTGGTCAAACCTGGCGTTGCACTGGCATCCCCAGCCCGATCGCGTATTCGCCGAGTGGCGTCGCGTGCTGCGCGTGGATGGCCTGCTGATGTTCTCGAACTTCGGTCCGGACACGTTCCGCGAACTGCGCGCCGCGTTCGCGGCGATGGACGAGACCCCGCACACGCTGCCGTTCGTCGACATGCACGACTTCGGCGACCAGCTCGTGGAAGCGGGGTTCACGACGCCCGTCATGGACATGGAACAGATCACGGTCACGTACGACACGGCCGACAAGCTGCTGGCCGACGTGCGCGCGTTCGGCGGCAATCCGCTGGCCACGCGTAGCCGCGGCCTCGTCGGCCGGGCGGCGTGGCAACGCATGCGCGACGCGCTGGAAGCCGGACGCCGTGCGGACGGCAAGCTGGGCCTCACGTTCGAGGTCATCTACGGCCATGCATTCCGCCCGGCGCCGAAAACGACGGCCGCGGGCGAGGCGATCGTCCGCTTCCAGCCGCCCAAGCCGCGCTGAGTCTATGCATCCTGTATACGATCGCGGTAATTTTCCTTGAATAAAAATTACCGCTTTCAGTATAATCAAACACACTTTTTTCGACTGGATCAAAAAAGCGCTAAAAATTTAAGCATAAAGGCGTGAAGTCGAGGGTTGGAGCATCACCCGGGGAAGTCGGACAGCGAATTTGACGTCCCCCGCAAGCAAGGTTTGAAGTCATCGTCCATCGAGGTTGCCAGACGGCGCCCGGCTGGACGGTGTCGAGTCCCGAAGCGTCCGCCGGCGCGACGGGAAGTGGTTGCGTTTAGTTTAAAAAGGATTTCAGAACGGAAGTTGTCTTCCGTGGTTCCTCCATGGCTAGTCATAGGAGGGCCGCTTCCGTTCTAGAAATTTCTCTTCTAAAGGTGGTTGGGGACAACATGACATATGCAAAACGATTCAAAGCGTTGATGCTCGGTCTCGCAGTAGCGGCCAGCATCCCGGCGATGGCGGCTACCGAGCCCGTCATTACCGGTCGTCCATTGGAACATCAGCTCAACATGCAGGCGCCCGTGACGGGCATTGCAGCCTATATCTATAGCCTGCACAACTGGATGATGGTGGTCTGCCTGGTCATTTTCCTCGGCGTGTTCGGCGTCATGTTTTATTCGGTGTTCAAGCACCGCAAGTCCCTCGGCCACAAACCAGCCACCTTCCACGAATCCACCACGGTCGAGATCGCCTGGACCATCGTACCGTTCCTGATCGTCATCGGCATGGCCCTGCCGGCCACGCACGCCGTCGTGCAGATGAAGGACACCTCCAACCCCGACCTGACCATCAAGGTCACCGGCATGCAGTGGAAATGGGGCTATGACTACCTGAAGGGCGAGGGCGAAGGCATCTCGTTCCTGCAAAACCTGGCCACGCCGCGTACGCAGGTGGGCGAGCCGGGCATCGCACCGACGGAAAAACGCACCGAGAACTACCTGCTCGAGGTCGACAACCCCGTCGTCGTCCCGGTCGGCAAGAAGGTCCGCCTCGTGCTGACCGCCAACGACGTGATCCACTCCTGGACGATTCCCGCCTTCGCCGTCAAGCAGGATGCCATCCCCGGCTTCGTGCGCGACGCGTGGTTCAAGGCCGAGCAGATCGGCACGTACCGCGGCAACTGCGTCGAGCTGTGCGGCAAGGAACACGCGTTCATGCCGATCGTCGTGAAAGTCGTCTCGGCCGAAGACTACACCGCGTGGGTGGGCGGCGAGCAGAAACGCATGGCCTCGCTGGCCGACGACCCGAACAAGGTCTGGACCATCGACGAGCTCAAGACGAAGGGCGACAAAGTCTACGCCACCAATTGCGTGGCCTGCCACCAGGCCAACGGCCAGGGCGTGCCGAGCGCGTTCGCCGCGCTGGTCGGTTCGCCTGTCGTACTCGGTCCCAAGGCCGAACAGATCGCCGTGCTGCTGAATGGTAAGCACAGCGGTAAGTATCCGTCGGCGATGCCGGCGTGGAAGCAGCTGTCGGATTCCGAGATCGCTTCCGTCATCACTTATACCCGCAACAACTGGACCAACAAGGCCGACGAGAACATCGTCCAGCCTTCCGAGGTCCTGGCTGCCCGCGGCAAATAAGACAAGACAAGCAACAAGCGTTTGGATTACAGGGACCGGGCCGTACCGCGTCACCGCACCACGGCTTTTGTTGTCCCGCACGACTAGGATACTGACATGACTTCCAGCACTATCGATCACACGCACGATCATGGCCACGACCACGCACACGACCACCCGGTCGGCGCGCGCCGCTGGCTCTTTGCCACCAACCACAAGGACATCGGTACGCTGTACATGTGGTTCGCGTTCATCATGCTGCTCTCGGGCGGCGTGCTGGCGCTGATGATCCGCACCGAGCTGTTCCAGCCCGGCCTGCAGTTCTTCCGCCCCGAATTCTTCAACCAGCTGACCACCATGCACGGCATCGTGATGGTGTTCGGTGCGATCATGCCGGCCTTCGTCGGCTTCGCCAACTGGAT
>JBJMVU010000107.1:0-38816 GCA_045810485.1 Massilia sp.
ATCCACCTTCATTCAATCCGATCAGGAACTGGCCTGATTCACCAGTCCGCGGTGCTGCGCGCGATTCAGTTTCGGATGCACCACCGGGACGGTCAACATTGTACTGCCGACGGCCATCAAAAGGAGCGCCGTGAACGACTCGCTCGTGATGATCTGCTTGTCGAGCAGGATGTTGGCGAAGATGATCTCGATGAGGCCTATCGTCTGCAGCAGCCAGCCGATGATAGCCGCTTCGCCGTCCTTCCACTCGGCGTTCCGCGCGCGCTAGTTCCGCTGGTACGCGCGGGTGCTGGAAGCGCGCGGCATCCCGTACGTGCTGCTGGAAGGGACTGTCGCGCAGCGGATCGCCACTGTGAGCCGGGTCCTACGAGACAGCGTCGCACCCTCCTATTGGGCGGGACAAGCTGCGGACCCATATGTCCAGTATTGTCTTAACGCCAAGGAGGACATCATGAACGACAAGAAACGCAGCGACCCGACCCGTCATACGAACTTCCCGGCCGCGTCGCCCGAAAGCAACGTCAACCCGCCGGGTGCGCCGCAGAGCAGCCACGGCAGCGCCACGGAACCCGTTCCCGGCGTCGATCGGGGCAACCGCCAGAGCGGCGCGGCGCGGACGCCGGACGACGCGGACAACGCGGACAACGCGCCCGCGACCGCCGACCGGGGTACGAGCCGCCGCGACGGCTGAGTGACGCGCGCGCAGGCTGTTGCTGTAATGGTCCGGTAATAAAAAATTCCGGAACCACCCTCCGTCCCGTGGGCGAGGATGCTCTACAATGTCGTAAAGCATCAGGAACACGGATCACATGCTTCACCTGCACACATCGGTCGTCCGCGCGCTGGCGATTGCCGGCCTGGCGCTGCCGCTGGCGGCGTCCGCGGCAGCCGGCGTCTATCTCGAAGAGATGACGTCGCCGGAACTGCGCGACCGTATCGCGGCCGGCGCCACGACGGCCCTCGTGCCCATCGGCGGCACCGAACAGAGCGGCCCCCACATCGTCCTCGGCAAGCACAACGTGCGCGCCCGCGTGCTGGCGGGACGCATCGCGGCGAAGCTCGGCGACGCCGTCGTCGCGCCCGTCGTCGCCTACGTGCCGGAAGGGGCGATCGCGCCGCCGGCCGCGCACATGCGCTTCGCCGGCACGATCTCGATCCCGGACGCGGCGTTCGAGGCGCTGCTGGAATCCACCGCGAAGAGCCTGTGCCGGCACGGCATCCGCGACGTGTTCTTCCTGGGCGACCACGGCGGCTATCAAGCCGGCGCGGCGAAAGCCGCCGCGCGCGTGAACCATGACGGCGCCTGCCGCGCCCATGCGCTGGGCGCCTATTACGATGCCGCCACGACCACGTTCAACGCCGACCTGAAGCAGCGCGGCTTTGCCGACACCGAGATCGGCACGCACGCGGGCCTCGCGGACACCGCGCTGTCGCTGGCCGTCGACCCGGCGCTCGTGCGGACCGCGCAGATCCAGGCCGGCGCGCGCGGCGGCGTGCGCGCGGGCGTGCACGGCGATCCGACCCGCGCCACCGCGGAGCTGGGCCGCGTCGGCGTCGAGCGCATCGTCGACGCGTCCGTGGCCGCGATCCGCGCCGCCCGCCAGGCCGCGCACGACCCGAACCCGTATCCTTCCCATCGAAAGTAAAGAAGCCATCGTGTCAACCAAAACCACCATCGGAGCCGTCCTGGCCCTGGCCGTCGTGACCGGCGGCGTCGTCGCGTCGCGCGTCGTCGATGCGACCGCGTCGTCCGCTCCGGCGCGCGCGTCCGCGACCGCGTCCGTTGCCGTCGTCACCGTGCCCGGGATGCCGCGCGTCGTCGACGCCAGCAACGTCTACAGCGAGATCACGCAGCTGAGCCCCGTCGTGAAAGGCGACCTGGAACGCGTGTACGTGCCGAACCTGCGCTCGAACGACGTCAGCGTCATCGATCCGGCGACCATGAAAGTCGTCGACCGCTTCAAGGTGGGCCGCAGTCCGCAGCACGTGATCCCGTCGTGGGACCTGCGCACCTTGTGGGTCGCGAACAATGCCGAGCGCACCGGCGACGGCAGCCTGACGCCGATCGACCCGCGCACCGGCAAGCCCGGCGCGAACGTCCCCGTGGACGACCCGTACAATATGTATTTCACGCCCGACGGCAAGTCGGCGATCGTGGTGGCGGAAGCGCGCCACCGCCTCGACTTCCGCGATCCGCACACGATGGCGATGCAGTACGCCATCGAGGTGCCGAAGTGCGGCGGCATCAACCACGCGGACTTTTCGATGGACGGCCACTACGCGCTGTTCACCTGCGAATTCGACGGCAGCCTGGCGAAGATCGACCTGGTCGAGCGCAAGGTGCTCGGCTACCTGAAGCTGACGATGCCGTCCACGCGCTTCCGCGAAGGCCTCGACCCGACGGCGCCGGGCGCGAGCGAGATCTGCACGTCGAAGAAGGGCATGCCGCAGGACGTGCGCATCTCGCCCGACGGCAAGCGTTTCTACATCGCCGACATGGATGCGGACGGCGTGCACGTCGTCGACGGCGACAACCTGACGCAGATCGGCTTCGTCCCCGTCGGCCTCGGCACGCACGGCCTGTATCCGAGCCGCGACGGCAAATACCTGTACATCGCCAGCCGCGGCACGCACCGCATCCACGGCAAGCCGAAGGGCAAGGGCAGCGTCGCCGTGCTGGATTTTGCGACCGGCAAGATCGTCGCCAACTGGCCGGTGCCGGGCGGCGGCAGCCCCGACATGGGCAACGTCAGCGCGGACGGCAAGTGGCTGTGGCTGTCGGGCCGTTTCGACGACGTCGTCTACCGCATCGACACGAAGACGGGCGACATGCAGAAGGTGAAGGTCGGCGGCGAACCGCACGGCCTGACTGTCTGGCCGCAGCCCGGCCGTTACTCGCTGGGCCACACCGGCAACCTGCGCTGATCCGCGCGCGGCCGGCGTGCGGCGTTCAGTGCAGGTGCGCCGGCACGCGTACGGGCCGTGCGCCTTCCGCCGGGCCCCGATGCGCGGCGGCCGCCACCTCGGTGCCCGCATCCCACGGCAGCGACAGCACGGCGCCCAGCGCATCGGCGACCTGCCGGCCCAGGCCGACGTCGCCGCCCTCGATCTGGGGCAGGGTGCGGTGCAGGGCGCACAGCAGCACGGCGTAGTCGGCCCGGCGCGGATGCAGGGCGGCGTCGCCGAGGCGTTCGAGCAGCGCCTCCTCGCAGCGGAAATCGGCTTCGACGGCGGCCACGACGGCCGGGAAATCCTGGACGAAGACCTCGTCCGGCTGCGCCTGCAGGGCGGCGACGCGGGCGCGCAGGCGTGCCCGGCTCGTGCGCAGGGCGGCGCAGGCCGCGAGCGGGTCGGCGTCGGGATGATGGAAATGCATGATCTACCTCACTCTCGTCGATGATGACGAGCAGTGTCCGGGCGACGCGCGGTTTATTGTTTGATCTGCCTCAAAAGCTGGGGATTCCGTCTCCGGTAAAACCGCGCCGCACCGTCCTAGTGCGCGAGCAGTAGCGGCACGCGGGACCTCTCCAGCAGCTCGCGCGTGACCCCGCCGACCATCCATTCGCGGTAGCGGCTGTGGCCGTAGGCGCCCGTCACCATCAGTCCCGCGCCGCAGTCGCGCGCCAGGCCCAGCAACGCCGCGCCGACGGTGCTGCGCGTGCGTTCCACGACGACGTCCACCCGCACGCCATGGCGCGCCAGGTACAGCGCCATGTCGGCGCCGGGCTGTTCGCCGTGGAGTTCGCGTAGCGCGTTGGGGTTGACGAGGGCCAGCCGCACCCTGTCGGCGCGCGCCAGCAGCGGCAGCGCGGCGACGATGGCGGCGATGGCCTGCATGCTGCCGTCCCACCCGACGACGACGGCCGGTCCGGGCAGCGGCTGGTCCGCGTAGTCCGGCGGCACCACCAGCACGGGACGGACACCGTGCAGCGCCACGTATTCCGGCAGCGCACGGGCGCGCGCAGGCAGCGCGGGATCGGCCCGGGCGTCGCGGCTCAATACGACGAGGTCGGCATAGCGCGACTGCAGCAGCAGGGCGTAGCGGGCGTCGTCCTCGATCAGGCGGGTTTCGACGGACGCCACGCCGAGGCGGCGTGCGGCCGCGTCGAACGCGTCCAGGCGCACCTGGGCGGCTTCCCGCAGGTTCTCGAAGTCGATGCCCGCCGTCGTGGCGGCCACGGCGCCCGCGATGAGGGCGTAGTCGAGCCAGCCGATGCCGGTGTCGGCGCCGCCGACAAGGTGGGCGTCGAAGGTGTTGGCGAGCTGGGCGGCGGCACGGAGGCGACTGTCCTGCGTCGGGCTCCCGTCCACATGCATGAGGATCGTCTTGATCATGATGAAGCGACTGTATGCCCGGCCGGCGCGCACGTCAGGAATTCATTTGATTCGCATCAAACTGAATATCAATAAATACGAAGCTCATCGATATTCACTTCACGGAATTCGGGACCGCAACTTTTAAGAATAGTGCGATCGTGAGCAACGGCAAATTGATTCTTTCAATGCCGTACCGCCGCGCGATCTAAAAAATCATCGGCAGAGCGCGCTGCACAGGCATATGCTTGATTTGCATATACATATAGCCGGCACGTCGTAAAACCTGCTCCGCTCGCGACGGTTTTCCGAGGTGCCTCAAGCGGAGACAACAATGAAATTCGGAATCGCACCCGCACGCGTAAAAGCGCACCTGCACCTGTCGCACATCCATCGCCCGCATTTCCACATGCCGCACATGCATCGCGACTGGCATGCGTTCGAGCCCGTCCTGCGCGTCGCGCAGATCATCCTCCTGGTCGTGCTGGCCCTGCCGTTCGCGCAGTTCGTGGCCAAGACCATCGTGTGGGCCTTCAAATCGCTGTTCGGGTGAATCGATCAGCGAATTGATCCGCGCAAGAGGCGCGGCTGCTTTAGCATGAACCGGATCTGACCACGATCCGGACCACCATGCCATCGCCTTCGCTTTTGCCGTCGACCCCGCGCCGCCGCTTCGCTCTCTCGCTGTTGACCGTTCCGCTCTGGTGCCATGCCGCGCCGGGCGGCCGGCGCCTGTCCATCCTCGATGCCGGCGCCGTCGCCGACGGCGCCACGGTCAATACGCGCGCCGTCCAGGCCGCCATCGACCGCCTCGCCGGGCAGGGCGGCGGCACGGTCGTCGTGCCGTCCGGCGTGTTCGTCAGCGGCGCGCTGTTCATGAAGCCGGGCGTCCACCTGCACCTCGACAAGGGCGCCGTCCTGCGCTGCTCGACGGACATGCGGCACTTCCCCGTCCAGCGCACGCGCATCGAGGGCCACTTCGAAGAGCGCTTCAATCCGGGCCTGATCAACGCAACCGGCTGCGACGGCCTGACGATCACGGGCGAGGGCACGCTCGACGGCGCCGGCCGCCCGATCTGGGACCAGTTCTGGAAACTGCGCAACGCGTCCAGGGAAAAGGGCAATTTCCGCAACCTGGACGTGCCGCGCGCGCGGCTGGCCGTCATCGAAGGATCGCGCGGCGTGACCATCGACGGCGTCACGTTCAAGGATTCGCAGTTCTGGAACCTGCACCTGTACCGCTGCCGCGACGTGGCCGTGAAGAATGCGTCTTTCGAAGTGCCGGACGACTACGTGCAGGCTCCCAGCACGGACGGCATCGACATCGACAGCTGCCAGGACGTCCTCGTCGACGGCTGCCGCTTTTCCGTGACGGACGACTGCATCGCGGCCAAGGGCACGAAGGGCCCGCATGCGCTCGAGGACAAGGACAGCCCGCCGACGGAGCGGATCCGCGTGCGCAACTGCACGTTCCGGCGCGGCCACGCGCTGTTCACGTGCGGGAGCGAGGCGACGGTCGTGCGCGACGTCGTCGTCGAGCGTTGCCGCGTGCAGGACGTGGGCGCCATCGCGCACCTGAAGCTGCGGCCCGATACGCCGCAGCGCTACGAAGACATCGTGTTCCGCGACCTCGTGCTCGATTCCGCCAAGGGCGAGATCGTGGCGATCCGGCCGTGGAGCCAGTACTTCGACCTGAAAGGCGAGGCGCCGCCGCATTCGTTCGTGCGCGGCCTCGTGCTGGACGGCATCCGCGGCCGGTTCGGCGCCTTCGGCATCGTGGCGCCGAATCCGGGCCAGACCGACATCTCGGGCGTCGTGCTGCGGAATTTTGATGTGCAACTAACCGACGAGCGGCTGCAGGTGAAAGGCGCGGGCAGGCCGGTAGTGGAGAACGTCGTCGTCAACGGCAAGCCCTACGCGGCGTAGGGCCTGCCGGCCGGCGGGTCAGCGCACCAGGCAGGGGCGCTTGTTGTCGAACTTCCAGCCCGGGATCAGGAACTGCATCGCGACCGCGTCGTCGCGCGCGCCCAGGCCCAGGTTTTTATAGGCCTGGTGCGCTTTTTCCAGCTCCGCTTCGTCCAGCTCGATGCCGAGGCCCGGTTTTGCCGGGACGTGCACGAGGCCGCCCTCGATCTTCAACGGTTCCTTCGTGAGACGCTGGCCGTCCTGCCAGATCCAGTGCGTGTCGATCGCCGTGACCTTGCCCGGCGCCGCCGCGCCCACGTGCGTGAACATGGCGAGCGAGATGTCGAAGTGGTTGTTCGAGTGCGAGCCCCACGTCAGGCCGAACATCTGGCACAGCTGCGCCACGCGCACGGAACCCTGCATCGTCCAGAAGTGCGGGTCCGCGAGCGGGATGTCGACCGATTGCAGCTGGATCGAGTGCGCCATCTGGCGCCAGTCCGTCGCGATCATGTTGGTGGCCGTCGGCAGGCCGGTGGCGCGGCGAAATTCGGCCATCACCTCGCGGCCCGAAAAACCGTTTTCGGCGCCGCACGGGTCTTCCGCGTAGGCGAGGATGCCGTGCTTGTCGCGGCACACCCGGATCGCTTCCGCCAGCGACCACGCGCCGTTCGGGTCGAGCGTGATGCGCGCGTCGGGGAAGCGCTCGTGCATCGCGATGACCGCATCCATCTCGTCGTCGGACGACAGCACGCCGCCCTTCAGCTTGAAGTCATTGAAACCGTAGCGGGCGTAAGCCGCTTCCGCCGTGCGCACGATGGCGTCCGGCGTCAGCGCTTCCTCGTTGCGCAGGCGGAACCAGTCGTTGTCCGCGTCCGGTTCGCCGCGGTAGGCGAGGTCGGTCTTCTTGCGGTCGCCCACGTAGAACAGATAGCCCAGCATCTCGACGGCGTTGCGCTGCATGCCTTCGCCCAGCAGCGCGGCGACCGGCACTTTCAAGAACTGGCCGAGCAGGTCGAGCAGCGCGGATTCGACGGCCGTGACGGCGTGGATCGTCGTGCGCAGGTCGAACGTCTGCTGGCCGCGGCCGCCCGAATCGCGGTCGGCGAAGGCGGTGCGCATCGCGTTCAGGACGTTGTTGTACTCGCCCAGCGTCTTGCCGACGACGAGCGGACGCGCGTCTTCGATGGTCTGGCGGATTTTTTCGCCGCCCGGCACCTCGCCGAGGCCCGTGTTGCCCGCGCTGTCCTTGAGGATGACGATGTTGCGGGTGAACCAGGGGCCGTGCGCGCCGGACAGGTTCAGCAGCATGCTGTCCTGGCCGGCGACGGGGACGACGCGCAGTTCGGTGACGACGGGGGCGCTGGTAACGATGGTGGTCATGTTGGCTGGTTCGGTAGGGGACAAATCGTACCGCATGATAGCGTTCGATCGATTCAGCGGCAAACCAAATTGGGATGCGAAGTATTCAGTAATTGAATTTATGTCGTTCGAAACGTCGGCAATACCTCGGCCAGGAACAGTTGCAATACCGGATTGTCGTGGTTGCGGCGGTAGGTGCAGACTGTGTCGACGGGTTCGGTGGCCACCTTGCGCATGACGACGCCGTCGAACTTCAGCCGGGCCGCCCCTTCCGCGATAAGGGCGGCGCCGATGCCCGCGCGCACCAGCGCCAGCATGGTGTGGACCTGGCCGATGTGCTCGACGATGTCCGGCACGACGCCGGCGCGGGCGAAGCGCTCGCTCAGCATCTGGTAGAACGGCCGCGCCTCGTACGGCGAATACATGACGAACGGGCGGCGATGCAGGTCGGCCAGCGTCGGTTCCAGGGGCCACTGGTCGGCGTCGCGCTCGTGGATGGCCAGCATCAGGGCCTCCGTCGCGATCAGCTGGCTGTCCAGGTCGCCGCTGACGGGGTGCGGGCGCATCAGGCCCAGGTCGAGTTCGCCCGCGTGCAGCGCTTCCACCTGCACGGTGCTGACGAGCTCCTTCAACGTCAGCGACACGCCCGGCGAGCGCTCGCGCAGGCGCCGCACGACTTCTGGCAGCAGGCTGTAGCCGGACGCCGAAGTGAAGCCGATGGCGAGGCTGCCCTGTTCGCCCTTGGCGGCGCGCCGGGCGGTGAACATGGCTTCTTCCGCGATCCGGAGGATGCGCACCGCTTCCGGGAAAAACGCCTTGCCGGCGGCCGTCAGCCTGACCGTCCGGCTGTTGCGCTCCAACAGCTGGGCGCCGACGTGGTGTTCCAGCAGGCGGATCTGCCGGCTCAGCGGGGGCTGCGTCATGTTCAGGCGCTCCGCGGCGCGGCTGAAATGCAATTCCTCGGCGACGGCGACGAAGCAGCGGAGCTGGCTGATCTCGAACATGGGTTTCCTGGGCGATGGATGGCGACGACCGCGATTATGACGGATGCGCCGCCCACCCGGCGGCCCATGGTATCGTCGGGCAGTGTCAAGACATGCTCAGGAGGGAACGACATGCGGTTCGACCAGCGCATCGCCATCGTCACCGGCGCGTCCGGCGGCATCGGCCGGGCCACCGTGCGCCGCCTGCTGCAGGACGGGGCCGGCGTGATGCTGGCGGGCCTGCACCTCGATCGCCTCGACGCCGCCCGCGCCGACCTGGGCAAGGAGTTCGATCCCGCGCGCATGGCGACCATCGCCTGCGACGTGTCGCGCGAAGACCAGGTCAGCGCCGCCGTGGACGCGACAATCACGCAGTTCGGCGGCTGGGACTACGTCGTCAACAACGCCGGCACGATGCTGTTCAAGCCGATCGAGGAGCAAACCGAGCAGGACTGGCGCGGCATCCTCGACGTCGACCTGCTGGGCGCCTTCTTCTTCACCAAGCAGGCGTTCCTGCGCATGCGCCGTGGCGGGGCCATCGTCAACGTCTCCAGCGTGCACGCAATCGAGACGGAGCCCCTGGTCGCGCCGTATGCCGCGGCGAAGGCGGCGCTGCTGTCGCTCACGCGCTCCGCGGCGCTGGAGGGCAAGGCGAAAGGCATCCGTGTGAACGCCGTGCTGCCCGGCGCCGTCGACACGCCCATGTTGTGGGATAACCCGAACGTGAAGGCCGGCGTCGAAGTCATCGACAAGGCTTACGTGGGCGCGCCCGAGGACCTCGCCGCCGCCATCGCGTTCCTGCTCGCCGACGAGGCCCGGTTCGTCGACGGGGCGTCGCTCCGGGTCGACGGCGCGCGGCTGGCGCGGCTCTAGGCTTTGCACATCGTCGTTACACGCCGTCGTTGTCACCCAGGATCGTCTCCGGAGCAGGGTGGGCATTTGAGGCCGGGGGGATTGATGCCGGGGGCATCAATCCAATGAAACGTGCCCACGCGTTAATGCCAGCGCACCGGCATCAGCATCTTCGACCGGAACCACCGCGCCAGCAGGTTGCCGCACATCCGCACCGGACCGAGGTGCCCCATCACGTGGCGCTGGTACGTGAGGCCGTACATCGCCAGCGCGAACGGACCCTTGACGTGCAGGTGGCGGTTGCCGATCGCGCGGCGCAGGATGCCCACCGCGCCCGCCTGCCCGAGCGACACGAGCGTGCCGTAGTCGCGGTACTGGAAGCCCGGCAGCGCGTCCGGGGCCTTGTGCGCGAGCAGCGTCGCGAGGTAGATCGCCTGCTGGCGCGCGGCCTGGGCGCTGGGCGGCGCCATCGCCGTCTTGTCCGGATTGAGCAGCGTGCAGCAGTCGCCCATCGCGTGGATTTCCGGATCCGTCACGCTGGCCAGGTGTCGGTCGACGACGACCTGGTCGTTGCGGTTCAGCGCCACGTTCAGGCCCGTGCTGAAGCGCGGACCCTTCACGCCGGCGGCCCAGACGGTGATCGCGGCCGGGAACACGCGGCCGTCGGTCGTCGTGACTTCGTCCTCGCGCACTTCGGCGATCGCGGTGTCGGTGCAGATCTCGATGCCCATCGCGCGCAGCTTGCGCACGGCCAGGCCGGAGGCCTCGGCATCCAGCGACGGCAGTACCTGCGGGCCGCGCTCGACGATGCGGATGTGCACCTGGTGCGGCGACTCCAGGCCCGCGAGGCCGTAGTGGGCCAGCGTGTCGACCGTGTGGCGCAGGTCGGCCGCCAGTTCGATGCCGGTCGGGCCGGCGCCCACGATGACGATGTCCAGCAGCGGCGCGCCGGCATCGGTGCGGGCGTTGCGCCGGCGTCCGGCCTGGGCGCACAGTCCCAGGAATCGCTGGCGGAACGCTTCGGCGCCTTTCACGCTGTCGAGCGCCAGGCAGTGTTCCTGGGCGCCGGGGATGCCGAAGAAGTTCGTGACGGAGCCGTAGGCCAGCACGAGGCGCTCGTAATCGATGACGGTGTGCGCGTCGGGCGCATCGTCGAACCGGCTGCGCACGGTCAGCGTGCGGCGGGTACGGTCGACGTCGACGACTTCGCCGCAGACGAACGTGAAGTGGTTGTCGATGGCCTGGCGCGCATGGTCGATCATGTGGTCGGCCGGGTCGATGGTGCCGGCGGCGACCGCGTGCAGCAGGGGTTTCCAGAAATGGGTGGGCGCGCTGTCGATGAGGATCACGCGGTCCCGGTGGCGGGCGCCGAGGCGGCGTCCCAGGCGGGTGGCAAGTTCGAGGCCGGCGACGCCGCCTCCGACGATGACGATGGACTGCATGGTGTGCTCCCTTCTTTTTCGAATCGATGTGGCGCCGACGGACCTCCGGCGCCGCGCTGCGTTCGCGCATCCGCCGGGAGCAGCGCCCGCGGATGCCGGGAAGACTGCTTTAGTGTCGCGTGGTTTGTACGCTTACCTTGCGCATCTCCTTGCGCATGACGACTGGCTTGGACGCCTGTACGCCGATCCGCGCGGTGCGGGCGGCCGCGATGGCGCGCGGCGACGTCGTGACGGCCAGCGCGGCGTCGGGCTGTACGCCCAGCTGGTCCAGGACCACGGAATAGGGTGCCTTGTGGCCGCGCGCTTCGAAGTCGGCGCCCGTCAGCACGACGGAAAAGATGTGGTGCGCGGTGTCGCCGAAGCGGCGGCGCAGCTGCTCGCCGGCCTGTTGGTGCGGCAGTTCGGAGATCAGGGCGCAAGGCAGGCCGTCTTCGATCGCCTGGTCGAGCAGGCGCTCGGCGTCGGCCGGGAGGTTTCCTGCGGCCTCGGCCGCTTGTGTACTACGGAACGCGGATAAGTCGAAGATGAACGCTTGTGCCGTCATGATGATCTCCTTTTGCAGGTCGTTGTCGCTTGAATTGTCTTTACTATACGGCTGGGCGGGATAAAATAAAAATAAATCTTTTTTAGAATCCGATAAGGTATAGCTTATGTATCCAGCCAGCTTCAAACAACTGCAGGCGGTGATGCTCGTGGCGCGCCACCAGAGCGTGTCGCGCGCGGCCGAGGCGATGCACGTCACGCAGCCGGCCGTGTCGCTGCACCTGAAATTGCTGGAGGAAGCGGCCGGCGTTCCGCTCACGCGCCGCCAGGGCCGCAACATCCAGATGACGGCCGCGGGCGAGCTGCTGGTGGGCTACGCGGAGCGCATCCTCGGCCTGTGGGAAGAAGCGGGCGACGAGATCGCGGCCCTGAAGGGCGTCACGTCCGGTACGCTGCGCATCGGCGCCGTGATGACGGCGGAGCACCTGCTGCCGCCGATGCTCGTGCGCTTCACGACGGGCCGCCCGCACGTGCGCATCAAGCTGCAGGTGGGTTCGCGCCCGGAGGTGATCGGCATGCTCTCGCGCGACGAGATCGATCTCGCCATCATGGGCACGCCGCCGCGCGAATTCCCGACCAGCGCCAGCCGCTTCGCACGCCACCCGATGGCGTTCTTCGTCGCCCCCGGCCACCCGCTGCTGGACATCGACAACGTGACGCTGGCCGACATCGCCGCCCACAACCTGCTGGTGCGCGAACGCGGCTCGGGCACGCGCGCGGCGATCGAGCGGCGCTTCGAGGAAGAGGGCGTGGCGCTGGCGATCGGGTCCGAGCTGTCGAGCAACGAGGCGATCAAGCAGATGACGGCGGCGGGCCTCGGCGTCGCCTTCCTGTCCGTCCACGCGTGCACGCTGGAAGTGCGCAACCGGCTGCTCAGCGTCCTGCCGGTGCCGGGCGTCGTCGTGCAGGGCGAATGGCACGTGATGCACAAGGCGGCGCGCGCGATTCCGACGGTGGCCGCGTCGTTCCACGAATTCATGGTGGAGCACGGACAGCAGGTCATTTCGGACGAGCTGGAAAACCTGGCGTGGCCGCGCCACGACCCGGCCTGACGGACGTCATTGAAATGGCTGCGGCGGGGCGAAGAACAACTTCCCCACCTTTTGCAGGCCGGCGCTCAGTTCGATCCCGTTGATGTCTGCCGTCGCATCGATGGTCCATTCGCGGAACGCCGGACCGGACCAGGGGAACGCGGCCAGGCCGGCGCGGATCGCATCGCGGGTCAGGCCGGCGTCGAGCCGCCGCTGCCAGCCGGCGGCCCAGGCCGCCGTGTACGGGTCGCGCCGGTTGCTGGCCATCGAGCGCAGCAGGTTTGCGGCGCGGAGGCCGTCGCCGCGCCAGGCGTAGACGAGCGCCGCAGTACGGCCGAGGCCGCCAACGTCGCGACTGCCGCGCCAGGCCGTCAGGACGTCGTCGATGGCGTCCTGGCCGGGATCGCCGCCGGCCATGATGTCGACAGACAGCTTGCCGAGTGCGGCGCCCGGCAGGGCGGGGGCAAGTTCGAGCGCGCGCGCAAAACGCCGTCGTGCCTCGGCCAGCCGCGATGCCCTGTCGGCGGCGCCGCCTCCGGCCAGGCGCAGGTGGGCCAGGCCCGCCAGCACATGCAGGTCCGCGTCGGCGTCGTCCTTGCGCAGCGCGGCGTCGAGGTAGGGCAGCGCGTCGGCGGGCCGGCCGGCGTCGATCAGCGCGCGGGCCACCGTGCGCTGCACCTGCACGCTCGCGGACGGCCCCGGTGGCGGCGCGGCGTCGAGCACACGTTCGATCGTCGCCTGCCGGGCCGCGCCGGACGGGCACGATTTCAGCGCGGCCTCGGCCAGCAGGTAGTCGGACGACGCTTCCGGCAGGACGTCGACGTTGACGACGGCGCGCGGCAGCCCGGGGCGGTCGACATGCAGCACCTGCAAGCCTTTCAGGCGGTAGCGCCACATCGCCGTCGACAGGTCCTCCACGGGGATGCCGAAGCTCCGCTCGAACGCCTGCACGGACGGCGTCCCGTCATAGAACGCCTTCAGGTAGGCGCCCAGGCGGCGCCGGTTGTCTTCCGACGACAGGGCGTAGTGGACGAGCAGCCAGGAGCGCGCCGCGTACTCGACCTGCTGGCGCAAGTGGCCGTCGCCGCCCACGCCGGCGTTCTCGTTCTGCTCCAGCACGTCGCGGTAGTGCAGGGCGTAGTTGCCCATTTCCCCGTCCAGCAGGCTGAAGTAGCGGCCGAGGATGGTCGGCCAGCGTCCAACCGCCATGCGGCTGTCCGTGAAGCGCACGGTCGAAAAATAGTGCGCGAAACCGTCGATGAACCAGGTCGGGGCGCGCAGGTCGGTGTGCCGGTACAGGAAATGCCGCGCATACGCCTCGAACAGGAAGGACAGGCTGACGTTCAACGGATACCTGGCCAGCTTGTCGTTGTCGAGCGTGTCGATGGTCTCCAGCTGCGCACCGAATCCGGCCACCCCGTCGTTGCAGCTGCTGTAGACGCCGACGGTTTCCGGCGTCGGCGAACCGAGCTCGGCGCCCAGTCGGGCGAGGTCGTCGAAGCGCGCCGTGTAGTAGAGCGTGATCCGGCTTGCCGGCCCGCCGGTCCTGGCATAGCCCTTCGTGTAGATGCGCAGCAGGTCGTCCAGCCGCTCCAGGTTGTCGAGCAGGCGCTGCGCTTCGTCCTGGCTGGTGTCGGAGTACAGGATCACGTGCTGGCTCTCCGCGCGGAACCATCTCGACGGGTTCCGCTGGGACGTGACGGTGATGCTCTGGATCCCATCGGAAGGAGACGCGGCGACGGACCCGGCCGGCCCGGCGCCGGCGTGCAGAGCGAAGAGGAGGCCGGCGGCAGCCAGCGCGACGGAGCGAATCGACATGGCTTGTCCTTTCCCGCGTGAGCCATGCCGCTGCACGGCCGAAACGATTGTGACACAGTTTCTGTACTTTACGTCAATAGAAGGCTTGCCGGACAGGTAACGTCTGTATATACTCCGTATACGAATTGTATATGGAGTGTATGATGGGCATTGTCAACATCGAAGACGAGTTGCACGACCAGATCCGCAAGGCGAGCACCGTGTCGTGCCGCTCGATCAACGCGCAGGCGGCGTTCTGGGTCCGCATCGGCATGCTGTGCGAACTGCATCCGACGCAGAGCTTCAACGAGATCATGGCGCGCGAGCTGCGGGCGGCGGGCGTCGTGCCGCAGGCGCTCAAGGTGGCGTCATGACCAAGCGGCCGGAGGAAATCGCGCTGATGGCGGCGGCCGGCAAGCTGCTGGCGGACGTGTTCGCGCAGCTGGACCGCCTGGAGCTCGCCGGCATGTCGACCATGCAGGTGAACGACCTGGTCGACGACTTCATCGTGAACACGCTGGATGCGCGGCCGGCCAGCAAGGGCCAGTACGGCTATGCGTTCGCGCTGAACGCGTCACGCAACGACGTCGTGTGCCACGGCGTGCCGTCGCCGGCGGAGATCCTGCGAAGCGGCGATATCGTCAACTTCGACATCACGCTGGAAAAGAACGGCTACATCGCCGACTCCAGCAAGACTTACCTCGTGGGCGAGGTGGCGGCGCCGGCAAAGCGGCTGGTGCAGGTGACCTACGAGGCGATGTGGAAGGGCATCCGCGCCGTGCGTCCCGGCGCCCGGCTGGGCGACGTGGGGCATGCCATCGAACGGCACGCGCGCCGCCACGGTTATGCCGTCGTGCGCGAATACTGCGGGCACGGCATCGGCCGCGAGATGCACGAGCCGCCGCAGGTGCTGCACTGGGGCCGGCCGCAGACCGGCCTCGTGCTGCGCGAAGGGATGGTGTTCACGATCGAGCCGATGCTCAACGCGGGCCGCAACGCCGTGCGCACCGAGGACGACGGCTGGACGGTGCGCACGTGCGACGGTGCGTTGTCCGCGCAGTTCGAGCATACCGTCGCCGTGACGCGCAGCGGCGTGCGCGTGCTGACCATGCGGGCCGGGGAAACGATGCCCGGATAATACGTTTCCGTGGGTCAATAGACACGGTGCAACTTGATTTGTGGAATCTGACGTTTCCTGATGTTACTATTCAGGACTACGTTTGGAGGAAGCATGGTTGTGCGCCGGATATTGTTAGGCCTGCTGCTCGTCTGCCAGGCGGCCGTGGCCCGGTCCGGCGGTGCGCATGACGAATTTACCCGCGACCTGGCCGTCATCCGC
The DNA here is from genome assembly GCA_045810485.1 of Massilia sp. Lineage (GTDB taxonomy): Bacteria > Pseudomonadota > Gammaproteobacteria > Burkholderiales > Burkholderiaceae_D > Telluria. The sequence goes on from JBJMVU010000107.1 coordinate 15,566, forward strand.
GAGGAAGCCTATGTCGCGCCGCGCGCGGCGCTGCGCCGGCTCGACGTGCTGAAGCGGGAACACGCGGGCCGCGAACTGGGCCAGGTGCTCGTCGTGACGAGCCGCGCCTACTGGTGGCTAAAGGACAAGAACCGGGCCGTCGACGCCGCTCTCGGTGCCGAACGTCTCGGCCGCGAACTGCACGACGACGACCTGCTGGCGAAGGCCATGCTGAGCCATGCCTACGCGTTGTCGATGTACGTCCACGACCAGGAAGCGGCCCGCCGCCTGATCCAGGGTGCCGCCCGGCTCGCGGACGACACGTCCGACCCCTATCTGAAAACCCAGGCGCTCGTGACGCAGGGCTTGCTGGCCGAAGAAGACGGCGACACGGCCGGCGGCATCGAGTTCGTGACCCGTGCGGTGGACGCTGCGCGGACCGGCGACGATCCGGACGCGCTGCAGATGGCATTGCGCGAACAGGCGCGCCTGCTGGCCGGCGTCGGCAAGACCACGGAGGCGCTGGCGCGCACCGACGAGATGATCGCCGCCGCCCGTGCGCGCGGCATTGCCGGCCAGCTCGCCCACGCGCGCCTGTCCGAGTACGCGACGGCCGCGCGCGCAGGCAACCCGAAGCGTGCGGAAGCCGCGTTGAAGGCCGCGGTCGACCTCCTCGAAAAACTCCATGCGCAGGAACGCCTGGCGGTGCCGCTTGCGAACCTGGCGGAGCTTTACATGCAAAGCCGGCGCTTCGGCGAGGCGGAGCGGGCCGCCGGGGCGGCGTTGCGCATTTCGCGCGCCGTCGGCGACGACTACGGCATCCAGCTCGCCTCGTTCGAACTCGGACTCACGCAGATCTACTTCCGCAATATCGCCGAGGGCAGGGCCATGGCGGACAAGGCGCTCGAGGCGCTGAAGAACGACGACCAGTACGTCCGCATGCTGCTCAACTACGGCCATGCGCTGGGCCAGGTCGGTTTCGGCGAAGCCGCGCTGACGATCTATGAAAAGGCCGGCGCCGTGTCGCTCGCCGCCTGGCGCAAGGAAAAGCAGCTGTCCTACGAGGCGCTGCAGCGCGCCCGCGACGATCAGAAAAAGCAGACTGAACTCGCCGCGCTCCACCACGAGAGCGTATTGAAAGCCGCCGATCTGCAGAACACCCGGCGCCAGCGCAGCCTGTGGGTGGCGCTCAGTGCGACGACGTGCGTCGCCGTCGTCCTGATCGCCTTGCTGTACCGGCGCGTGGCGAAGGCCAACAAGGCGCTGCACCAGAAGAACGAGCAGCTGTACCTGCAAAGCACGCGCGATTCGCTGACGGGCCTCTTCAACCGGCACTACTTCTATGAGCAGGTCGTGCCGCATCACCACCGCAAGGCCGGCGCCGCATCCGAGCGGCGCGCCGGCGCGGAAGGTCGCACGGGTGGCGTGTTCCTGCTGATGGACATCGACCGCTTCAAGTCCATCAACGACACCCTGGGCCATGGCGCGGGCGACGTCGTGCTGAAGAACGTGGCGGCGCGCCTTGGCGCCACGTTGCGCGAACAGGACGTGCTGGTGCGCTGGGGCGGCGAGGAATTCCTCGCCTACCTGCCGGGCATCGGCACGGACGAGGCGCGCCAGGTGTGCGCGCGCGTGCTGGCGGCCGTGGGCGGCACGCCGATCGCGCTCGACGACCGCCAACTCACGGCGACGATCTCGATCGGCTTCTGCCCGAAGTCCCTGAGCCCGGGCGACGTCGATCCGGACTGGGAACAGCTGGTCCACCTCGCTGACCTGTGCCTGTACGCGGCCAAGACCGGTGGGCGCAACCAGGCGGCCGGCATCCTCGATGCGACCGTGCTGGCGCCGCACGTGATTGCCGCGGCGGACGCGGACCTGAAGCGGGCCGCCGCGGATGGCGCGCTTGCGCTGACGACCGTGAAGGGCCCCCAGGGGACGCTCGCACGGGCAGCGTAACGGCCTACGGCAGCTCGATGGCCGCGCGCAGGTCGCTCATGAAGGCCTCGATGACATCGCTGCGCCGGCTCGCCTTGCGCACGCACGTGTGGATCGTGACGCGGTACGCCAGTTCGTCCGTGTTCAGCGGCTGCAGCAGGCCCAGTTTCACGTAAGGCTCGGCAAAGTGGGCGGGCAGGAAGCCGCAGTAGCGGCCCGACATGATCAGGACGGCGACGGCCTCCATGTTGTCGGCACGCGCGCCATAATTCTGCTGGCCGAACTGGCTCTCAAATTCCGGCACGGGATAGCTGCGGCCGATCCATTCGTAATTGCCCACGTCGACGGTGCCGATACGGTCCGCCGTGCCGAACAGCGAGTGGCTGCGGCCGCAGTAGGCGATCTGCGTCTCCACGTACAGCGGCGCGTAGTCCAGTTCCGGAAGCTGATGCCAGAAATACCCGATGCCCAGATCGAGTTCGCCGGCCAGCATCTGTTCTTCGATTTCGTTGGGGGCGCGGTTGAAGATGTGGAAGCGCACGGCCTCGTCGCGCTTGCGGAACGTGGCGATGGCGAGACCCAGCTTCGCGTTCTGCACCGGGTCGGTGTGGCCGATCAGGCCGATGCGCAGCGAGCCGCTGAGCTTTTTTTCGATATTCCTCGCTTCCTCGCAGAAGTCGTTGACGACGTCGAGCATGCGCCGCGCGGCCTGGGCGAAGCGCTCGCCCTTGGGCGTGAGGCGGAAGCCGCTGCGGCCGCGGTCGCACAGGCGGAAGCCCAGGCGGGCTTCCAGCGTGGACAACTGGGTGCTGATCGTGGACTGGTTCACGTTCAGGACAGTTTGCGCGAGCGACAGGCCGCCGGCGTCGACCACCGCCAGGAAGACGCGGATCAGGCGGAGGTCGAGGTCGGAAAGATTCGTCAGCATGGATGCATTGTCCATCGGCCGCGGCGACCGCGTCAATTCCGGGGAATGGACGCTGTCGCGCTTTCACCATCAGAACGTGACGACGAGCGACGTGGCCAGCAGGTCGTTGTGCTTGCGGTAGCGGTTCGTGGACTCGTCCAGGAACGCGGCCTGGCTGGCCCAGTCGCGCCGCACCTCGAACTTCAGGATCGCATTCGACTTGATGGTGTAATTACCGCCCAGCGTGAGTTCCGAGCGGTTCGTGCCCGATACCGCGCCGGGCGTGCCGCGCGCCAGTGCCTGCGCGAGCGCATCCGCCGTCGGGCCGAAGCCGTTGCGGTAGTCGCCGGCGCCCGGGTCCGCGACGGCGGCATCGGAACAGCCGACCGCGCCGCCCACGCCGTCCGCGCAGCCCGTGAAGATCGTGGCGATGGTGCCGCCGCCGTTCTTGTCGTTGACGAGGCGGTCGGCGCGCGCGATCAGTTCCAGCCGCGGCGTGACTTTATACGTCCCGAGCAGCGAGCCGCCGATCCACTGCGCGTCGCCGCCGTTGAACGCCATGCCGCGCCAGCGTCCGACGTTGACCTGCGCGTTCACGTTCAGCGCGCCGCGCGTGAAGAACGCGTCCGACGACAGCATGGCGATGCGCCGGCCGAGATACTTGCCGAACTGTCCCGTCACGCCGATGCCGCTGTATTCGCCGTTGGCGTAATCCGTGCGGAACACGAGGATCGGATTGTGCTCGTGGTCCTTGAAGCTGGACTTGTTCATGTTGGCGACGAGGACCTTCGTCGTCCACGCATCGCGCACGAATTCCACGCCGGCGCCCGCGTAGTAGCTGGCCTGCGTAAAGTCGAACAGCAGGTTGTGCGTGACGAGCTTCGTCTGGTGCGCGAGGAAGTACTCGTAGCCCGTGAAGTCGGCGAACTGGCCGGCGACGATGCGGGTGTTCTGGTCTTCCAGCGGCACCGTCACCGTCGCCTCATGCACGATGGAGCCCAGGTTGAACGTGGAGCTGGAACTCTTGTGCGGCACGAGCTGCAGGCGGAATTTCGTCCCGTTCTGCAGCTCCTTGTCGAACTGCAGCAGCACCATGCCGAAGAACGAGTTGTCGAAGGCATAAGCGGAATCCTGGCCGGCCGCGCCGCGGTCGACGGCGTCGAAGTTGTTCAGGAAGTTGAACCCCGCGCTGCGCCGGTTGCTGCTGGCGACGTAGGTCGGGTCCATCATGCCGCTGATTTTTAATCCTTCGAAGCCGGACTGTTCGCGTGCATCCTCCAGCGCGTCGAGCTTCAGCTGGAGCTTGCGGACGTCGGCGCGCAGCTGGTCCGCGTCCGCCTGCTCCATGTCCGCCCCTTGCGCGGTCGCGGCGCCGGCCGCGAGCAGGCAGGCCAGCAGGGTCAATGTGTTTTTCATCTTGTCTCCTCGGTGAGTTTCCATTCGTGTTTGGTTGTTATGGGTTTCGATGGCTTCGTGGGTTCCTGCCAGTCCGCGCGCCGCTCGCGCTCGCGCCGCTTGCGCAGCCGGGCTTCGTACAGTGCGGACAGCACGACGCACACGGTGACGACCATGATCGTCACGGACGCGACGGCGTTGACGGTCGGGTTGAGGCCGAACTTGGCGCGCGAGAAGATCACGACGGGCAAGGTGGTCGCGCCGGGGCCGGCGAGGAAGGCGGAGATCACGACGTCGTCGAACGACAGCGTGAACGTCAGCAGGAAGGCCGACATCAGCGCCGGCGCGATCAGCGGCAGGGTGACGAGGCAGAACACCTGCAGCGGGCGGGCGCCCAGGTCCTGCGCCGCTTCTTCCAGCGCCGGATTCAGTTCGCGCAGCCGCGACATGATCACGACGGCGGCATACGCCATCCCGAGCTGCGTGTGGCCGATCAGGATCGTCAGCATGTCGCGCTGGCCGAACCCGAACCAGTCCTGCGCCATCACGAGCAGCAGCATGATCGACAGGCCCACGATCACCTCCGGCATCACGAGCGGCATGTTCAGCAGGCTGCCGAAGAAGATGCGGCCGCGGAAGCGCGTGAAGCGGACGAGCGCATAGGCGCCGAACGTGCCCAGCACGACGGACAGCAGGCCGCACAGGAACGCCGTCTTGATCGACAGGTAGGAGCCGGCCAGCAGTTCCTCGTCGCGCAGCAGCGCCTCGTACCACTTGAGCGAAAAGCGCGACCACACCGTCACGAGCGTCGATTCGTTGAACGAGAAGACGACGAGCGACACGATGGGGATGTACAGGAAGGCGTACACCGCCGCCATCCATGCGCGGACAAACAGCTTGATCATCGTTTCTCTCCTTCGGCCGCGCCGTTCTGGAACTTGTTGAAGACGGCCATCGGCACGAGGATCAGCAGGATCATCACGACGGCCACCGCGGACGCCATCGCCCAGTCGTTATTGCCGAAGAACTCGTCCCACAGGACGCGGCCGATCATCAGCGTTTCCGGGCCACCCAGCAGTTCCGGGATCACGTATTCGCCCAGCGACGGGATGAACACCAGCATGCTGCCGGCCACGATGCCGTTCTTCGACAGTGGCACCGTGATGCGCCAGAACGCCTGCCACGGCGTGGACCCCAGGTCGGCCGCCGCTTCGAGCAGGCGCACGTCGAATTTCTGCAGGTTCGCGTACAAAGGCAGGATCATGAAGGGCAGGTAGGTGTAGACCATGCCGAGGCACAGCGAGAACGGCGTGTTCAGCATGTGCAGCGGTTCGTGGATCAGGCCGAAGTGCAGCATCACGTTGTTGAACAGGCCGTTGTTGGCGAGGAGGCCCTTCCACGAATAGATGCGGATCAGGAAGGAAGTCCAGAACGGCAGCATCACGGCCATCAGGAGCGCCGGGCGCACGGACTCGCGCGAGCGGGCCATGAACCAGGCGAACGGGTAGCCGATCGCGAGGCACAGCGCCGTGTTGATGGCGGCGTACTTGATCGACGAGAGATAGGTTTGCAGGTACAGCGGGTCCGTGAACAGGAAGACGAACTTGTTGAAGTCGAGCTTCACGTTCAGGACGCCGTCCGCCAGCTTCCACGGCCGCACGAGCGTGGCGACGTCCATCTGCGACACGCTGAACTGCAGGATGATGAGGGCGGGGATCGCCGTCAGCGCGACGAGCCACAGCAAGGGCACGCCGATGATCAGGCGCCGGCCGGCCCGGAATCGGTGGGGGGACATGGCGCGGCTCCTCATTGCGCCAGGACGACCATCGCGTCCTCGCTCCAGTGCAGGTACACCTGGTCGCCCGCGTTGAATCCGAGGTCGTCGTGGCGGTACTGGTTCAGGTGCGTGACCTTCACGCGCTGGCCGTCCGCGAGACGCACGTGGAAGGCCGTCAGGTTGCCCGTGTACGACAGTTCCTCGACGGCGCCCTGCACCTGGTTGTAGGCCTGGGCGGCCGGCGCGCGCGAGATCGAGATCTTTTCCGGGCGCAGCGCCACGCCGGCCGGATTGCCGCTCACGCCGCCGACGCCGCGCCCGACGTGGATCGGGCAGTTGGGCGTGCGGATGACGGCGTGGTCAGCGTGTACCTCGGCGAAGCTGCCTTCGAACAGGTTGACGCTGCCGATGAAGTCGGCGACGAAGCGGCAGTTCGGCGATTCGTAGATGTCTTCGGGCGAGCCCACCTGCAGGAAGCGGCCCTCGCTCATGATGGCGATGCGCGACGCCATCGTCATCGCTTCTTCCTGGTCGTGCGTGACCATCACGCAGGTCACGCCCACCCGCTGGATGATGTCGACCAGTTCGAGCTGGGTCTGTTCGCGCAGCTTCTTGTCGAGCGCACCGAGCGGTTCGTCGAGCAGCAGCAGTTGCGGGCGCTTGGCGAGCGAGCGGGCCAGTGCCACGCGCTGCTGCTGGCCGCCGGACAGCTGGTGCGGTTTGCGGCGCGCGTATTTTTCCAGCTGGACGAGGCGCAGGTTCTGGTCCACGCGTTCCTGGATCTGGTGCTTCGGCAGGCCGTCGCGGCGCAGGCCGAACGCGATGTTGTCCCACACCGTCATGTGCGGGAACAGCGCGTACGACTGGAACATCATGTTGATGGGGCGTTCGTACGGCGGCAGCGTCGTGATGTCGCGGCCGGCGAGGCGGATGCGGCCGCCGGTCGGCGTCTCGAAGCCGGCGAGCATCCGCAGCAACGTCGACTTGCCGCAGCCGGAGCTGCCGAGCAGGGCGAAGATCTCGCCCTTGCCGACGGCGAGGTGGATGTCGTCGACGGCCGTGACGGCGTTGTCGAAGACCTTGCTGACGCCTTCGATGGAAAGGAATGTCTCCTGGTTGGGCAAAGCGCTGCCCTGGCTCTGTGCGGCCATATGGTTCTCCTTCTGGATTGCGGGTGCGTTCATCCCGGCGCGCGCGCCGGGGGACGGGATCAGAGGCCCGTCTTGAAGCGCGTGTACAGGCGGGTGATGAGGCGGCGGGTGTCCGCGCCGACGGCTTCCGGCGGCACCATCTTCTTCATGTCCTCGGGGGCCAGGAACAGGGTCTTGTTCTGCGCCACGGCCGGCTTGATGAACTTGAGCGATTCCTTGTTCGCGTTCGCGTACAGGACCTTGTTCGTGATCGACGCGTGCACTTCCGGGCGCAGGATGTAGTTCATCCACAGGTGGGCGTTGTGCGGATGGGGTGCATCCGCCGGAATCGCCATCGATTCGAACGTCAGCAGGCCGCCGTTCGCGGGGATCAGCGCCTCGATCTTCTGTCCGGTCCTGTTGTCGATGGCGCGCTGGCGGGCCACGTTGAAGTCGCCGGACCAGCCCAGCGCCACGCAGATCGAGCCGTTGGCCAGGTCGTTGATGTAGCCCGTCGTCGAGAACAGCGTCACGTACGGCCGGATTTTCACCAGCATGTCGAAGGCCGCCTGGTAGTCGGCCTGGCTGCGGCTGTACGGATTCTTGCCCATGGCGTGCAGCGCGGACGGCAGCACCTCGGACGCGGCGTCCAGCAGCGACACGCCGCAGGATTTCAGCTTGCTCGCGTACTCGGGCTTGAAGATCAGGTCCCACGCGTTGGCGGGCATGGGCGTGCTGCCCAGCGCGGCCTTGACCTTGTCGACGTTGATGCCGACCGTCGTATAGCCCCACAGCCAGGGCACGAGGTACTGGTTGCCCGGGTCGACCTTGGCCATCTGCCCCTGGATCGTCGGGTCGAGGTTCGCCAGGCTCGGCAGCTTGCTTTTGTCGACCTTCTGCATCAGGCCTGCCTCGATCTGCATCTTGGCCCAGATGGACGACGGCACCACGATGTCGTAGCCCGTGCGGCCGCCGACCAGCTTGGCGTGGAGGATCTCGTTGGTGTCGTAGATGTCGTAGCGGACCTTGATGCCGGTTTCCTTCTCGAAGTTGGCGACCGTGTCCGGGGCGATGTATTCGGCCCAGTTGTAGATGTTCAGGACTTTCTCTTCCTGGGCGGAGGCTGCGCCGCAGGCCAGGACGAGGGCTGCGCCGGCGAGGAATCGTTGCTTGGGTGTCATGTCAAACTTTCGTCGATGTGAATGCAACCAAAACGCGGGCAAGACGATCCCCCGGGCGCGCCGCGCCCCTTTTCGGAGGATGATTGTCCTGCCCCGGGAAGGGCGGGCGGGTGCTTACTCGAGCACGACGTAGAACTTCTTTGCGTCTTCGAGCGTCTCCCAGCGGCCCGCGAAGCCGCGCGGCAGCACATAGCCCTGGCCCGCGCCGAATTCGCGCCGGCCGCCCGCGCCGTCGACAAGGGCGATGCGGCCCTGCGTGATCCAGCACGCTTCGTCATACGGCATGGCGGGGAAGTCGAGCGCGCCGACCTTGCCTTCCCACAGCCCGACGGCGTAGATGCCGTTCTTGCCTTCGGCGGCGCGCCAGTCGCTTTCGTCCATGCCGTAGTTCAGCTTCTGGAAGTCGGCGATGCCGTTCTCGATTGCGACGATGTCTGCGACGGTTTTTGTCATGGTGTCTCCTGTGATTGAATGTTTGTTGTGTTCAGACGGTGCGCAGCACCTGTTTCATTTCCTGGTAGGCCCGCAGGCCCGCGACGCCCAGTTCGCGCCCGATGCTGCTGCGCTTGAAGCCGCCCCATGACGTGCCGGGGAAGATCACCTGGGGCGCATTGACCCACACGAGGCCCGCCTGCAGGCCCTGCGACATCGCTTGCGCGGCCGCCGCGTCCTCGCTGACGATGGTGGCGACGAGGCCGAAATCGCTGTCGTTCGCGATGCGCACGGCTTCCTCGTTCGTGGCGAAGCGGCGCAGGACGGCGACGGGGCCGAAGATCTCTTCGCGCCACAGCGGGTGCGTGGACGGGACGTCCGTGTACACGCGCGGTGCGACGAAGAAGCCGTGGGCGTCGGCCGGCACGCTGCCCTGCGCCAGCACCGGGATGCGGTCGCCCTCGGCGCGGGCCACGTAACCGAGCACGCGCTCCTGCTGGCGGCGGCTGATCACGGGGCCCATGTTCGCGTCCGGATGTTGGCGGCCGCCGACCTTGATCGCCTCGACGGCCGCGCGCAGGCGCGCCGTGAATTCCGCGTGGACGCTCTCGTGCACGACGATGCGCGACGTGGCGGAGCACATCTGGCCCGCGTTGCAGAACGCGCCGCCGACGGCCAGGTCGACGGCCAGCCCGAGGTTGGCGTCCGCGCACACGATCAGCGCGGACTTGCCGCCGAGTTCCAGGCTGACGCGGGCGATCCGTCGGGCGCAGGCCTGCATCACCGCGCTGCCCACGGCCGTGCTGCCCGTGAACGAGATCTTGGCGACGTCCGCATGGTCGACGAGGGCGCGGCCCGTGTCGGCGCTGCCGAACACGAGGTTCAGCACGCCCGGCGGCAGGCCCGCCTCGTGCACGAGCGTGGCCAGCGCCAGCTCGGCGACGGGCGTCAGTTCGCTGGGTTTCAACACGACGGCGCAGCCGGCGGCCAGGGCGGCCGCGAGTTTCCACGCCGTCGTCACCATCGGGAAGTTCCACGGCGTGACGAGGCCGACGACGCCGCACGGCTCGTAATGCATCTGCGCCGCGAACCCGCCCACGCCAGCGCCGACGTCGAGGTCCTCGACCTGCAGGTTCTTCATCGTGGCGCACAGGTCGCCGTAGTAGCGGAAGGTGTTGATGACGTCGAGGACGTCGACCTCGGCCTCGCCCGCGGGCTTGCCGTTGTTGTGGACCTGGATGCGGGCCAGCAGGTCGTGCGACTGTTCGACGCGGTCGGCGATGGCGCGCAGCACGCGGGCCCGCTCCAGCCGGTTGCGGGCGCGCCAGGCCGGCAGCGCGGCCTGGGCGGCGGCCACGGCGCGCGCCACCTGGGCCGCGTCGGCGGCGCTGAATTCGCCGATCGCGGCGCCCGTCGACGGATCGAGCACGAGGTGCTGGACGCCGTTGCCCGCTTCGCAGGCGCCGGCGATCATGGCGCCCGGCAGGGCGAGGGCGGCGCCGCCCTCGAGGGCGCCGGCCAGTTCGGTCGGAGTGGTCATGGTCATCATCGGTAGTTCACGCCGGGCAGCACGCACAGCATCTCGAAGGCGAGGTTGGCCGCCAGCAGCGACGTGACCCCGGCGTTGTCGTACGCGGGCGCCACTTCGACGACGTCGGCGCCCACGATGTTCAGGCCGCGCAGGCCGCGCACGATCTCCAGGCCCTGGCTGACCGTGAGGCCGCCGATCTCCGGCGTGCCCGTGCCCGGCGCGAACGCGGGATCGATGCCGTCCACGTCGAAGCTGACGTAGACCGGGCGGTCGCCGATGCGCTCGCGGATCTGCGCGGCCAGCGGCGCCAGCGAACGGTTCCAGCATTCCTCGACCTGCACGACGGTGAAGCCCTGGCGGCGGCACCAATCGAAGTCCTCGGCTTCGTAGCCGGTGCCGCGCAGGCCGATCTGCGTGACGTACTCGCACTGCAGCAGGCCTTCCTCGACGGCGCGGCGAAACGGCGTGCCGTGCGCGATCTTTTCGCCGAACATGGTGTCGTTCACGTCCGCGTGCGCATCGACGTGGACGAGAGCGACGGGACCGTGCTTGCGGGCGATGGCGCGCAGGATCGGCAGCGTGACCGTGTGGTCGCCGCCCAGCGAGATCGGCACGCAGTCGTGGGCGAGGATGCCGTCGTAGGCTTCCTCGATGCGGCGGATCGAATCGTGCAGGTTGTACGGGTTGATGGCGACGTCGCCGATGTCCGCCACCTGCAGCGAATCGAACGGCGCGGCGCGGGTCGCCATGTTGTAGGGGCGCAGCAGCACGGATTCGGCGCGCACGTGGCGCGGGCCGAGGCGCGCGCCGCTGCGGTTCGACGTGCCCAGGTCGAACGGTACGCCGACGAAGCAGGCGTCCAGGCCGGCCGCGGACGGCACATGCGGCAGGCGCATCATCGTCGCGATGCCGCCGCTGCGCGGCATCGCATTGCCGCCCAGGGGTTGGTTGAAGGTCGTCTCGTTATGCATGGTTGTGGTTGTCCTTTACGTTCCCGGTACGGCGTAAGTTACCGCGCCGGCACGCATCGAAAAATATTCAAGTGGGGATGTTCACATCGGCTGCACCGATGCGTAAGAATCACATGGGAAAGCCGAGGCGTTTGATCCCGTTGATCCACATGCGCTTCCAGCCGCCTTGCTCGTCGGCGCCGTCGAACGCGTGGAAGGTGATCTTGGCGCCGGCCCAGCGCAGCGGCTCGGGCGGGATCCACGACGGTCCCTGCGTGGAGATGTCCAGGTTGCGCTCGGGCGTGTCGCGGTCGAACAGGATGTTCAGCCCCATCAGCGCGCCGAAGCGGCTGCCTGCGACGCCGAACCCTGTGTAGCCCGCGACGTACACGACCTTTTCGTCGAAGTAGCGGCGCGCGAACACGGCGCCGCGCGAACAATAGTCGATCGGTCCGCCCCACGCGTGCGAGAAGCCCACGTCGCGCAGCTGCGGGAACGTTTTATGGAACACTTCGCCCAGCTTGTAGTACGTCGTTTCGTCGCGGTCCGCCGCCGGGTTGTTGTCGCCGTCGAAGTGGTAGCTGACGAGGCCACCGAAGATGATGCGGTTGTCCTTCGTCAGGCGGTAGTAGTTCAGCTGCGTGCGCGTGTCGTACACGCCCTGGCGGTTCTTCCAGCCGATGCGGTCCATCTGTTCCGGCGTGAGCGGGCGCGTGGCGAGCACGTGGTCGCGCACCTGCATGATTCTCTGGCCGATGTCCTTGATGCCCACGTTCGCCGTGCCCGTGCCGAGCAGGATGCGCGGCGTGCGCACCCGGCCGGCCTGCGTGTGCACCAGCATCGTCGTGCCGCAGTCTTCCAGCTTCGTCAGCGGCGACATTTCGTACAGGCGTACGCCCAGCTTCAGCGCGGCGGCCTTCAGGCCCCACGCCATCTTGGCGGGATGGACGATGCCGCTGCGGTCGCGCGACCACATGGCGCCGGCGTACAGGGGGGATTTCAGCTGCGCCTGCGCCTCGGCGCGGTCGAGCAGCACCACGTTGTGGCCGTGGCGCTTGTGCAGTTCGAAGTCCTCGCGCAGATGGTCCAGGTGGCGGTCGTCCACCGCCACCGTCATCTCGCCGTTCCATTCCAGGTCGGCGTCGATGCCGTAGCGGGCGACGGTCGCCTTGAACCCGTCGAGGTTCTGGTGGCCGAAGTCTTCCAGGATGTCGAGGTCGTTCGGGAACACGCGGGTAGCGTTCGGCAGGCCGTGCATGACCGAGGTCGAGATGATGCCGCCCGCGCGGCCGGACGCGCCGTACGCGACCTTGCCGGCCTCTATCACGACGACGTCCAGGTGCGGCATCAGTTCCTTGGCCTGCACGGCGGCCCACAGGCCCGTGAAGCCGCCGCCGACGATGACGAGGTCCGCCGTCGTCTGGCCGATCAGCTCCCGCTCCACCTGCGGCGCGGCCGGGTTGTCCAGCCAGTACGGGAACAGCTTCACGTCTTCAAAACTTTTTTTGATGGTCTCCGCCAATTCAGGCTCCTGCTTGCAGTCGATACGTATAGTCTAGCGCCGCCGACGTCGCCGAAAAATCACCGGTTGTCGAACTTTACATCGGCGGCGGCCGGGGTTTAAGGTCTTCAGGCTATGCCGAGGCAGATGTATTTCACGGCCAGGTAGTCGTCGATGCCGTATTTCGACCCTTCGCGGCCCAGGCCCGACTGCTTGACGCCGCCGAACGGCGCCACCTCGTTCGAGATCAGGCCCGTATTGACGCCGACCATGCCGGACTCCAGGCCTTCGGCCACCCTCCAGACGCGACCGATATCGCGGGCGTAGAAATAGCTGGCGAGGCCGAATTCCGTGTCGTTCGCCAGCGCCAGCACTTCGGCTTCGTCACGGAAGCGGAACAGCGGCGCCACCGGGCCGAACGTTTCTTCGCGCGCCACGAGCATGGACGCGTCGACGTCCGCCAGCACGGTCGGCTGGAAGAACGTGCCGCCCAGCGTGTGGCGTCCGCCGCCCGTCAATACGCGCGCGCCTTTCGACAGGGCGTCCGCCACGTGCTGCTCCGTTTTCGCGACGGCGTCGCCATCGATCAGCGGGCCGATGTCGACGCCGGGTTCCACGCCGTGGCCGACCTTGAAGCGCTCGGCGGCAGCGGCCAGCTTCGCCGCGAACGCGTCGTACACGCCATCCTGCACATAGATCCGGTTCGCGCACACGCAGGTCTGGCCCGCGTTGCGGAATTTCGACGCCAGGGCGCCTTCGACGGCCGCATCGAGGTCGGCATCGTCGAACACGATGAACGGCGCATTCCCGCCCAGTTCCAGCGACAGCTTTTTCACCGTCGGCGCGCATTGCTGCATCAAGAGGCGGCCGATTTCCGTCGATCCGGTGAAACTCAGCTTGCGCACGATGGGATTCGCACACAGCTCGCCGCCGATGGCGCGGGCATTCCCGGTGACGACGTTGAACAGGCCGGCGGGCAGGCCGGCGCGCTTCGCGAGCAGTGCCAGCGCCAGCGCGGAATAGGGCGTCGCCTCGGCGGGCTTCAGCACGACGGGGCAGCCGGCGGCCAGCGCCGGCCCGACTTTACGGGTGATCATCGCGGCCGGGAAGTTCCACGGCGTGATCGCGGCGCAGACGCCCACGGGCTCCTTCGTGACGACGATGCGGCGGTCCGTCCACGGCGATTGGAGCACGTCGCCGCCGATGCGCTTCGCTTCTTCCGCGAACCACTCCACGAACGACGCGGCGTACGCGATCTCGCCCTGGGCTTCCTTGATCGGCTTGCCCTGTTCGAGCGTCATCAGCAGGGCGAGGTCGTCGGCGTTTGCCATGATCAGGTCGTACCAGACGCGCAGCACGGCGGCCCTGGCCTTCGCCGGTTTCGCCTTCCAGCCGGCCCATGCGGCATCGGCGGCGGCGATCGCGCGGGCCGTTTCGGCGGCGCCCATGTCCGGCACGGTGCCGAGGACGGCGCCGCTGGCGGGATTCGTGACGGTGACCGTGCCGCCGCCGTCGGCGTCGCAGAACTCGCCGTCGATGAACGCCTGCTGCTGGAACAGGCTGGGGTCTTTCATGAGGATCATGTGCTTTTCCTTTCAGGCTTTGATGGCGGCGGCGAGGATGTCCAGCGCTTCGTCCAGCACGGCGTCCTGGATCGTCAGCGGGAACAGGAAGCGGATCACGTTGCCGTGCACGCCGCAGGTCAGCAGCAGCAGGCCGTTCTCCAGCGCGACGCGCTGCACCTTTTTCGCGAAATCGGGATCCGGCCGGCTGCCGTCGGCCGTGTTGAATTCGACGGCAACCATGGCGCCGAGGCCGCGCACGTCGGCGATCTGCGGCACCGTCTCGCGCAGGTCGTTCAGCGACGTTTTCAGGCGCTCGCCCAACGCGACGGCACGCTCGTTCAGGCCTTCCGCCTCGATCACGTCCAGCACCGCGTGGGCCGACGCGACCGCCAGCGGGTTGCCGGCATAGGTGCCGCCCAGGCCACCGGGCGCCGGCGCATCCATCACGTCGGCGCGGCCACAGACGGCGGACAGCGGCATGCCGCCGGCGAGGCTCTTGGCCATCGTCGTGAGATCCGGTGCGACGTCGTAGTGTTCCATCGCGAAGATCCTGCCGGTGCGGGCGAAGCCGGTCTGCACCTCGTCGGCGATCAGGAGGATGCCGTGCTCGTCGCAGATGTCGCGCAGCGCGCGCATCAGCGCGGGCGGCGCGACATAGAAGCCCCCTTCGCCCTGCACGGGTTCGAGGATGATCGCGGCGACGCGCTTCGGATCGATATCGGCGCGGAACAGGGTGCGGATGGCGTCGATCGCATCGTCCACCTGGACGCCGTGCAGCTCGACGGGGAACGGCACGTGGTAGGTCTCGCCGGGGAACGGGCCGAAGCCGGTCTTGTACGGCACCACCTTGCCGGTCAGCGCCATGCCCATCATCGTGCGGCCGTGGAAGCCGCCCGTAAAGGCGATCACGCCCGGACGGCCCGTGTACGCGCGGGCGATCTTGACGGCGTTTTCCACGGCTTCCGCGCCGGTCGAGAACAGCGCGGTCTTCTTCGGAAAGTCGCCCGGCCCCAGCGCGTTGATGCGCTCGGCCAGCGCCACATAGCTTTCGTACGGGACGATCTGGTACGCCGTGTGCGTGAATTTCTCGAGCTGCGCCTGCATCGCGCCGACGAGCTTCGGATGGCGGTGGCCCGTGTTCAGCACGGCGATGCCGCTGGCGAAGTCGATGAAGCGGCGGCCTTCGACGTCCCATAGTTCCGAATTCTGGGCGCGGGCGGCGTAAAAGTCGCACATGACGCCCACGCCGCGCGGCGTGGCGGCGTTCTTGCGGGCTTGCAGGTCGGTGTTTTTCATGATGTCTCCAGGGAAAAAGTTCTCAGTGGAAGCATCGTAGGTTATGATGGCCTCATCAAACAGAGCCATTCGGCACTATCGCATGGTGCCAATTCACGATGAGCGAAGTCTCCATTTCCGACTACCTGCAGACGCATCTTGCGCGTAACGCCGGCCAGCCGATGAACCGCCAGCTGTACCGCCTCCTGCGCGACGGGATCCTCGCCGGGGCCGTCGCGCCGGGCCTGCGCGTGCCGCCGTCGCGCGCGCTGGCGGCCGACCTCGGGGTCTCGCGCAACACGGTCACGTATGCGTACGACCAGCTGACGGCCGAGGGTTATCTGGAAGCGCGCGTCGGCGACGGCACCTATGTCGCGGACACGGAGCCGGACATGAGCCGCCTCGCGCCCGCGCGCACGGGCGTGGCCGCGCCGGCGCCCGCGGGCGGCGACGCGTTGAGCGCGCGCGGAAGACGCCTGTTGTCGGGCATCGGCGCGGGCAGCGCGCAATGGGGGGCGTTCATGCCGGGCATCCCGGACGTCACGCGCTTCCCGCACGACGTGTGGAACAAGCTGCAGCAGCGCCACTGGCGCCACGCGGAACCGCGCTTGCTCACGTATGGCGACGGTGCCGGCCACCCGGCGCTGCGCGAAGCGATCGCGAGCCATCTGCGCACGGCGCGCTCGGTGGATTGCACGCCGGAGCAGGTCATCATGACATCGGGGACGCACCAGGCGATCCAGCTCGTGTTGACCTTGCTGGGGGAGGGCGGCGACCGCGCGTGGGTGGAAGACCCGTGCTACTGGGGCACGCGCAACGTGATCCGGTCGAGCGGCCTGGATCCCGTCGCGATCCCCGTCGACGGCGAGGGCATGTGCGTGACGGATGATGCGATGCGCGCGCCGCCGCGTTTCATCTTCGTCACGCCGTCGCACCAGTATCCGCTGGGCCCCGTGATGAGTCTCGCGCGCCGGCGCCTGCTGCTGGAATACGCGGCGCGCAACAGCGCCTGGATCGTGGAAGACGACTACGACAGCGAGTTCCGCTACGGCGGACCGCCGCTCGCATCGCTGCAGGGCCTGGACCAGCATGCGCGCACGATCTACCTCGGCACGTTCAGCAAGACGCTGTTCCCGGGGCTGCGCATTGGCTTCATGGTGGTGCCGCGGGCGCTGGCGGCGAACTTCGCGCGCGCGAACGCGGAGATGTACCGCGACGGCCAGGGCTTCCTGCACGCGGTGCTGGCGGACTTCATCGGCGAAGGCCACTTCTCGTCGCACGTGCGGCGCATGCGCCAGTTGTACGCGGCGCGCCTGAAGGCGCTGCAGATGGCGATCCGCACGCATCTCGGCACCGGCGCCGGGATCCTCGGCAGCGATGCGGGCCTGCACCTGGTGCTGGCGCTGCCGGCCGATGCGGACGACGTGGCGATCAGCGCGGCCGCGCGGGCGGCAGGGATCCTCACCCGGCCGCTGTCCGCCTACTACGCGGACCCGCACGCGTCGAACGCGCGGCGCGGGCTGATGCTGGGGTATGCGGCCGTGCCGGAGGAGCAGATCGATCCGCTGTTCCGCAAGCTGGCCGACATCATCCGGCGCCGAGTTGCCGCTCCCAATACCCCGGCGTGTTGTACACCGCCTTCAGGTGATCGATGAAGTGCCGGATCTTGGCCGGTAAGTAGCGCTGCTGCGGGAACACGGCCTGGATCGGGTAATTCCCCACCGCGTACTCGTCCAGCACCGTCACGAGTTCGCCCCGTTTCAGTTCCGCCTGGATCTCCCACGTGGAGCGCCACCCGATGCCCAGTCCCTGTTTCACCCAGTCGAACAGCAGCTCGCCGTCGTTGCACGCGAGGTCGCCGTCCACGCGCACGGCGAACAGCTTGCCGTCGCGCTGGAACGTCCAGCCGCGCTGCTGGCCGCCCTGCAGGTTGAAGGCGAGGCAGTTGTGGCGGGCCAGGTCTTCCGGCCCGCGCGGCACGCCGTTGCGCTCGAAGTAGTCGGGCGTGCCGCACACGACGCGGCGATTCGGGAACAGCGGAATCGCCACGTAGTTCGGGTCCGTCACCTCGCCGATGCGGATCGCCATGTCATAACCCTCGCGCACGAGGTCCACGACGCTGTCCGTGAAGTTGAACGACATCTTGAGTTCCGTGTGGATGGCGCGGAAGGCCGGCGCATGTGGCGCCACGTGCTTGCGGCCGAACGCCGCCGGCGCCGACACCACCAGGTGGCCGCGCACCGTGCTGCGGCCCGCGCTGATGCTGTTTTCGGTGATGTCGAAATCGCGCAGCAGCTGGCGGCACGGTTCGATGAATTGTTCGCCCAATGCCGTCAGCGTGAGGCCGCGCGTCGAGCGGTGCATCAGGCGCACGCCGAGGCGTTGTTCGAGGGCGTCCAGGCGTCGGCCCATGACGACCGGCGTCACGCCTTCCGCCAGCGCGGCGCCGGCGAAACTGCCCTTTTCGGTGATGAGTACGAAACTGCGTATTTCGGTGTAGCGGTCCATGCTTCCTTATCCATTCAATACTTTAAGTATCGACAGAGCCGATAATAGCAGCAATTCAACTTGAAGTGGGTTATGGATATGCTGGGTCATCAGTCCAGGACTAACCATGACAACGGAGGAGAATATGGCCCGAATGAGAGCAATCGACGCAGCGGCTGAAGTGCTGCGCAAGGAAGGTGTGAGTACCGTGTTCGGCGTGCCCGGCGCCGCAATCAACCCGTTTTACTCGGCGATGAAGAAGAACGGCGGCTTCGAGCACGTGCTCGCCCGCCACGTGGAAGGCGCCTCGCACATGGCCGAGGGCTATACCCGCGCCAAGGCCGGCAACATCGGCGTGTGCATCGGCACGTCGGGTCCGGCCGGCACCGACATGATCACGGGCCTGTACTCCGCCTGGGCCGATTCGATACCTATCCTATGCATTACGGGCCAGGCGCCCCGTGCCCGCCTGTACAAGGAAGACTTCCAGGCGGTCGACATCGAGTCGATCGCCAAGCCGGTCACCAAGTGGGCCGTCACCGTGCGCGAGCCGGACCTGCTGCCGCGCGTCGTCCAGCAGGCCTTCCACCTC
This sequence comes from Massilia sp., assembly GCA_045810485.1. Classification (GTDB taxonomy): domain Bacteria; phylum Pseudomonadota; class Gammaproteobacteria; order Burkholderiales; family Burkholderiaceae_D; genus Telluria. Next base: position 34,203 of record JBJMVU010000107.1, read on the forward strand.
ATGCGCTCCGGCCGTCCGGGCCCCGTGCTGATCGACCTGCCGTTCGATGTGCAGGTGGCCGAGATCGAATTCGACATCGACACCTACGAACCGCTGCCGGCGTATAAACCCGCCGCCACCCGCGCCCAGGCCGAAAAAGCGCTGGCCATGTTGAATGCCGCCGAGCGTCCGCTGATCGTCTGCGGCGGCGGGGTGTTCAATGCCGATGCGGCCGCCAGGCTGCAGGAGTTCGCCGAGATCGTCGGCGTGCCCGTGATCCCGACCCTGATGGGGTGGGGCGCGATTCCCGACGACCACCCGCTGATGGCCGGCATGGTTGGCCTGCAGACGTCGCACCGCTACGGCAACGCGACGATGCTGGAGTCCGACTTCGTGATCGGCATCGGCAACCGCTGGGCGAACCGCCACACGGGTTCCGTCGACGTGTACAAGAAGGGCCGCAAGTTCGTCCACATCGACATCGAACCGACCCAGATCGGCCGCGTGTTCGGCCCGGACCTGGGCATCGTCTCCGACGCCGGCGCCGCGCTGGACCTGCTGATCGACGTCGCCCGCGGCATGGATTCCATCGGCGGCCTGCCGGATCGCAGCGCGTGGGTGGCGCAGTGCCAGGAACGCAAGCGCACCCTGCTGCGCAAGACGCACTTCGAGAACAGCCCGATCAAGCCGCAGCGCGTGTACGAAGAAATGAACCGCGCCTTCGGCAAGGACACGACCTACGTCAGCACGATCGGCCTGTCGCAGATCGCCGCCGCGCAGTTCCTGCACGTGTACAAGGAGCGCAACTGGATCAACTGCGGCCAGGCGGGCCCGCTGGGCTGGACCGTGCCGGCCGCACTGGGTGTCGTCGCTTCCGGCGCCAAGACGGACGTCGTCGCGATCTCGGGTGACTACGACTTCCAGTTCATGATCGAGGAACTGGCCGTCGGCGCGCAATTCAAGCTGCCTTACCTGCACGTCGTCGTCAACAACGCGTACCTGGGCCTGATCCGCCAGGCGCAGCGCGGCTTCGACATGGATTACTGCGTCCAGTTGGCGTTCGAGAACATCAACGCCCCGGAGCTCGGCTCCTACGGTGTCGACCACGTGGCCGTCGTCGAAGGCCTTGGCTGCAAGGCGATCCGCGTGCGCAACGTCGACGACATCCAGCCCGCGTTCGCCGAAGCGCGCCGCCTGATGGCCCAGCACCGCGTGCCGGTGGTCGTGGAGATCATCCTGGAGCGTGTGACCAATATTTCGATGGGCACGGAGATCGACGCCATCAACGAATTCGAGCCGCTGGCCGATCATCCGGGCGATGCCCCGACGGCGCTCCGCGCTTGAAAGGTAAGGAGACAGACATGCCAAGATTTGCTGCCAACCTGACGATGCTGTTCAACGAACTGCCGTTCCTCGACCGCTTCGAAGCGGCGCGCGACGCGGGGTTCAAGGGCGTCGAGTACCTGTTCCCGTACGGGTTCGAAAAGGAAGCGCTGGCGGAACGCCTGCAGGAGTTCGGACTGACGCAGGTGCTGCACAACCTGCCGGCCGGCGACTGGGACAAGGGCGAGCGCGGCATCGCCGTGCTGCCGGGCCGCGAGGCCGAGTTCCGCGAGGGCGTCGCCCGCGCCATCGATTACGCGAAAGCGCTGAACTGCCGCCAGGTGAACTGCCTGGTCGGCATCGCGCCGGCCGGCGTCGACGAAGGCACCGTGCGCCGCACCGTCGTGGAAAACCTGCGCTACGCAGCGACGCAGCTGAAGCAGGCCGGTGTCAAGCTGCTGATCGAGCCGATCAACACGTACGACATTCCGGGCTTTTACCTGAACACGACGCAACAGGCCCTGGACCTGATCGACTCGGTCGGCGCCGACAACCTGTTCGTCCAGTACGACGCCTACCACGCCCAGCGCACCGAAGGCGAGCTGGCGAAGACGATCGAGAAGCACCTGGCCCGCATCGCGCACATCCAGGTGGCCGATAACCCGGGCCGCAACGAGCCGGGCACGGGCGAGATCAACTACCCGTTCCTGTTCAGGCACCTGGACCGCATCGGCTACGACGGCTGGATCGGTTGCGAATACAAGCCCGCCGCCGACACCCGCGCGGGGCTGGACTGGATCGCGAAACTGAACGGTTAATCGAACTACAAGGAGACACATCATGGCAAACATCGGATTCATCGGCCTGGGCATCATGGGTGCCCCGATGGCGGGACACCTCATCAACGACGGCCACACGCTGTTCACGAATACCGTCGGACCGACCCCGTCGGCCCTCGTCGAAGCGGGCGCCCGCGTGTGCCTGAACGGCGCCGAAGTGGCGGCGCAGGCGGACATCATCTTCATCATGGTCCCGGACACCCCGCAGGTGGACGAGGTCCTGTTCGGCAAGGACGGCGTGGCGTCGGCACTTTCGGCCGGCAAGATCGTCGTCGACATGAGCTCGATCTCCCCGGTCGCCACCAAGGAGTTCGCCAAGCGCATCAACGCGCTGGGCTGCGAATACCTGGATGCGCCGGTGTCGGGCGGCGAAGTGGGCGCCAAGGCCGCGAGCCTGACCATCATGGTCGGCGGCAGCGAGGCGGCGTTCGCGACGGTCAAGCCGCTGTTCGACAAGATGGGCAAGAACATCACGCTCGTCGGCGGCAACGGTGACGGCCAGATCACCAAGGTCGCCAACCAGATCATCGTGGCGCTGACGATCGAAGCCGTCGGCGAGGCGCTGCTGCTGGCCGCCAAGGCCGGCGCCGACCCGGCTCGCGTCCGCGAGGCGCTGATGGGTGGTTTCGCGGCGTCGCGGATCCTCGAGGTGCACGGCGAACGGATGGTCAAGCGCACGTTCGCGCCGGGCTTCCGCATCGACCTGCACCGCAAGGACCTGAACCTGGCGCTGACCACGGGCCGCCAGCTGGGCGTGGCGCTGCCGAACACCGCGACCGCACAGGAACTGTTCAACACCTGCGCCGCGCACGAAGGCGGCGGCTGGGATCACTCCGCGATGGTCCGCGCGCTGGAGATCATGTCGAACTTCGAGATCGGCCAGAAGCAGTAACGCCAACATGACGCAAACGTCACGCGTGGGGCGCAGGGCGCCCACCCTACGTACCAAGAAGCGACCGTAGGGTGGGCACCCCGTGCCCACGATGCGAAAGCCGCCCGTGTCGAGGCGGTACACGGGAACCAAAAGGAGACTTTGATGACCACGATGAACCCCCGCGAACTGCTGGCCAGCATGTTCACCGCCGCCGTCGACGCGGCCCAGCCTTCGTTGTGCATTCCGCGCAACCTGCCGGCGCCGCCGAAGGGTCGCACGGTGGTGATCGGCGCCGGCAAGGCGTCGGCCGCGATGGCGCAGGCGCTGGAACGCAGCTGGCCCGGTCCGCTCACGGGCCTCGTCGTCACGCGCTACGGCTATGCCGTGCCGTGCGAACGCATCGAGATCGTCGAAGCCGCCCACCCGGTCCCCGACGCCGCCGGCCGCGAAGCCGCCCAGCGCATGCTGCGCACGGTGCGCGGCCTGTCGGCGGACGACCTCGTGATCTGCCTGATCTCCGGCGGCGGCTCATCGCTGCTGCCGCTGCCGGGCGAGGGCGTCACGCTGGAAGACAAGCAGGCGATCAACCGCGCGCTGCTCGCGTCCGGCGCCAGCATCACCGAAATGAACTGCGTGCGCCGCCACCTGTCCGCCATCAAGGGCGGCCGGCTGGCCGCGGCCTGCCACCCGGCGCGCGTGGTCAACCTCCTGATTTCCGACGTCCCGGGCGACAACCCGATGGACATCGCCTCCGGTCCCACCGTGGCCGACCCGACGACCTGCGCGGATGCGCTGGAAGTCGTGCGCCGCTACGGCATCGACCTGCCGGCGGGCGCGCGCCGCCTGCTGGAATCCGGCGATGGCGAGACCGTCAAGCCGGGCAACCGCCGCATGGAACACGTCGAAACGCACATCGTCGCATCGCCGCAGATGGCGCTGGAAGCGGCGGCCGACGTGGCGCGCAAGGCCGGCGTCACGCCGCTGATCCTCGGCGACAGCATCGAAGGGGAGGCGCGCGACGTGGCCAAGGTCATGGCCGGCATCGCCCTGCAGGCGCGCCGCCATGGCCAGCCGGTGGCGGGACCGTGCGTGCTGCTGTCCGGCGGCGAGACCACGGTCACCATCCGCGGCAACGGCCGCGGCGGGCGCAACGTCGAATTCCTGCTGGCGCTCGCCGTCGCGCTGGATGGCGCCCCCGACATCCATGCGCTAGCCGGGGATACCGACGGCGTCGACGGCGCCGAGGAAATCGCCGGCGCCTTCGTCACGCCCGACACGCTGGCCCGCGGCTGGGAACGCGGCATGCCGCCGCGCGCGAGCCTCGAGAACAACGATGCGCACACGTTCTTCCGCGCGCTCGGCGATTCCCTCATCACGGGGCCCACGCTGACCAACGTGAACGATTTCCGCGCGATCTACGTGGCTCGCTAATCAGTCGGGGTCAGGGCCCACCCGTGAACACCGGGCTCTGACCCCGAGAAAAGTAATCAGTCGGGGTCAGGGCCCACCCGTGAACACCGGGCTCTGACCCCGAGAAAAGAGAAAGACTTCCCTTTAGCGGGTGCGCCGCGGCGGCGGCGCACCCGTTTTTTTTCACTG
>JBJMVU010000108.1:0-13259 GCA_045810485.1 Massilia sp.
CACTGCAGCATGTCGCGGCAGAGGGCGCCGATCATCCAGTCCGAAATCGGGATCATCAGGCCATTCTCTTCGGCGAAGGGCAGGAACTCGCCCGGCGAGACGATGCCGCGGGTCGGGTGGTTCCAGCGCATCAACGCCTCGGCGCCGACGATGCGGCCGCTGGCGGCGTCGATCTGCGGCTGGTAGTACATCTCCAGCTCGTCGTTTTCCAGAGCGCGGCGCAGGCTCTGGCCGAGCGCGATCTTCTGGTGCGACACGTCCTGCATCGAGGCGTCGTAGAAGGCGTGGCCATTCTTGCCCTGCCCCTTGACCTGGTACATGGCGATGTCGGCGTGGCGCAGCAGCTCGTCGATCGATTCGCCGTGGGTCGGATAGATCGCGATGCCGATCGACGCCGAGATGTGCACGGCGTGGCCGTCCAGGTCGAACGGGTCCTGCAGCACTTCGAGGAATTTGTCGGCCACCATGCGCGCGTCGTCGCGGTCGCGCAGTTCCGGCAGCACGATCGTGAATTCGTCGCCTCCCTGGCGCGCGAGCGTGTCGCCCTTGCGCAGGCATTCCTTCAAACGGCCCGCGGCCTGCTGCAGCAGCTCGTCGCCCTTCACGTGGCCAAGCGTGTCGTTCACGAGCTTGAAGCGATCGAGGTCGATGAACATCACGGCCAGTTCCGTCTGTTTTCGCTTGGCCTGGATGACGGCGAGGCCGAGGCGGTCCTTGAACAGGATGCGGTTCGGCAGGTCGGTCAGGATGTCGTGATAGGCCTGGTACGAGATGACTTCTTCCGCGCGCTTGCGGTCGGTGATGTCGCGCGCGACGCCATACGTGCCGTAGAACTCGAGCCGCCTCACTTCCTGGTCGGGCACGTGCATGCCGATGGCGTTCAGCGAGATCGTCATCAGGGTGTTGTTGAAGGTGCGTTCCTGGTTCGCGCCCGCGTGGCACTTCAGGCGCAGCTCGACGTTGCGCGAGGCCCGCTCGTCGACGCGGCGCTCGTTGAAGACGTAGCGCGCGCGTTCCAGGTCTTCGTCGTGCACGAGGATCGAGTAATGCTGGCCGATGAGCTCTTCGCGCTTGTAGCCGAGCAGCTGGTAGGCGCGGTCGTTGATGAAGGTGAACTTGCCTTCGTGGTTCAGCGTGTAGATGATGTCCGGCGAGCTGTCCACCAGGTAGCGGTACATCTTCTCGGAGTTTTCCAGTTGGTTCGCGATGCGCGCGTTGGCTTCTTCCAGGCGGCGCTGCTTGAGCGCGTTGGCGACGGTCTTGAGCAGTTCCTCGCGGCTGTACGGCTTGCGCAGGTAGTCGTAGGCGCCCCGTTTCAAGGCGCCGATGGCGGCGTCGATGCCGACCTCGCCGGACATCACGATGACATCCGATTCGATGCCCTTCTCGTTGATGAAGTCCATGATCTCGTGGCCGCCGATGTCGGGCAGGCGCAGGTCGAGCAGCACGAGATCGAAGCGCAGGCGCGACAGGTGCGCGAGCGCTTCGCTGCCGGTGGCGGCGGTGACGAGCTGGTAGCCGCGGCCCTGCAGCAGCTCGTACAGGGACGCGAGCAGGCGGGGTTCGTCGTCGACGAGCAGGAGTCGGGGCTGGTCGTTGCCGAGCGAGGTTTGCGTGTCGTGGGGGCTGGACGACGTGGCGCTGGCGGAGAATGGATTCATTGTTACCTTATACGGATCCAAGCGCGCGCACCGGCGATGTGGCCGGGGCGCCGGCGCCGGCATGCGCCGGCAGCAGGATTTCAAAACTGGTGCCGGTCGTGCCGCTGCGGCAGGCGATGTGCCCGTTCAGCTTCTTGACCAGGCTGTGCACGATCGACAGGCCGAGACCGTGGTGCGGCCCTTCCTTGTTGCTCTTCACGGCCGAGAACAGATTGGCCAGGACGTCGCGCGACAGGCCCGGACCGGTGTCGGAGACGACCAGTTCCAGGTACAGCCTGCGCTCGCGGTTCACGTGGCCGCGGTTGGCGATCTCGATGCGGCCGCCGCTGCCGGACAGCGCCTCGATCGCGTTCTTGACGAGGTTCACGAGGATCTGCTTCAGGATGTCGGGGTCGCCCTCGATGCGGCTGTCGGCGTCGAGCATGCGGACGACGATCTCCACGTTGGCCGGAATGAAGTTCGTCGTGCGGAACAGGCGCAGCACGTCGTCCACGACCTTCGACACGTCCGCGCTCGGCGCGCCGCCCGTCTCGAGCGCATGGATCGAGGGCTGCACCTCGGCCAGGCCGCTGATCAGCTGGGTGACGCGGTCGATCTCCTCGTTCAGGATCGACAGCTCGGCGCTGACGGGTTCCTGGCGTTCCAGCTTGCTGTCCAGGACCGACAGGTAGTTCTTGATGATCGACAGCGGGTTGTTCACCTCGTGCACGACGCGGCGCGACGCCTCGCGGTATTCCTCGGCCACGTGGGCGAGCTGGCGGCGCGCGTGGCCGCGCTCCGACATCGCCGTCTCGAGCGCGCCCGCGGCCTGCGTCCCGAACGCCTGCAGGAAGCGCTCGCGCTTCTGGCACGACGGCAGCTGCCACGTGGCGAGGCCGCCCACCAGCACGCCGAGGCAGCGCGCACCGGCGACGAGCGGCAGGCACACGAGCGATTCCGTGCCCAGCATGCGCAGCAGCTGTTCTTCGGCCAGGCCGAGCGGACGGCCGTCGCGGCGGATGAAGCCGAGGCGCCGGTCCAGCGCGGCCTGCGCGACGGCGCCGCCCTTCGCCAGCGGCACCGTAAACTCCGCGATGCGCTGCTGGTTCGCGGTCGGCGCGCCGATGAGCGCCTGGCCGGTGGGATTCTCCAGCAGCACGACGGCGTTCTCGAAATCGAACAGGATGCGCGCCGAGCGCGTCATCGCTTCCAGCAGGCCGGTTTCTCCACCATTGCCCTGCTGGCGCGCGAACACCTGGCCGACTTCGGACACGAGCACGAGGTTGCGCACTTCCTCGGACAGGCGCTGCTGCACCGGATCGACGGGCGGCGGCGGCGCGAACGCGGCCGGCACGGGCAGGTCGTCGGCGCCCGCGAGGTCGATGCCGAGGTGGATCGCGGCCTTCTCGACCTGGCGCGCGGCGAGGCCCAGCAATTCGTCCGGCGCGTCCGGACCGAGGCCGCACAGCGCGCGCGCCTCGTCCACGAGGGCGTCGTCGCCCGCGTGACTCGACAGCACGTGGGCCACGCGCACGATGCGGATCAGGGGATGCGCCGCTTCCAGGCGCTCGCTCGGCTCGTGGTGGTACAGCACGGAATCGGCGAGGAAGGAATCGAGCTGCCAGCGCTCGATCAGCCAGGCGCCCGCTTCGGCATGCGTGATCTGCAAGGTGCGCTGTTCGACGGCGCACAGGTCTTCGTCGTCGCGCGCCGTGAAGTTGAATGCGTATTCCTTGGGCGCCGTCGCGAGCAGCGCCAGGCGGCCGACGTTGTGCAGCAGGCCGGCGAGATAGGCTTCTTCCGGCTGCGAATAGTCGATGCGGCGCGCGATGTCGCGCGCCAGCACGGCGGCCGTCAGCGAATTCTTCCAGAACGCGCGCAGGTCGGTCGCGCCGGAATTGGGGAAGCTGTTGAAGGTCTGGAAGACGGAGTCGCTGATGACCAGCGTCTTGATCATGTCCGTGCCCAGCGCCACCATCGCCTGCTCGAGGTTCGGCTGGCGGCTGTTGCGGTGGTACGCCGAGCTGTTGGCGACGGTGAGGATCTTGCCGGTCATGCCGGCATCCCTGGCGACCAGCGCGGCCAGTTCCGGCATGCCGAGATCGTCCGCCTGCAGGTGCGCAAGCAGCTTGATGAGGATCTGGGGCATGGCCGGCAAGCGCGCGATCAGCAGCCGATTCCGGATGTCCTGCTCAGGTTGATGTATGGATTCAAGCACGGCCGCCAACTTGGTTTTTGGGTGATGGCCGCACTCCCCTGCGGAAGCTGCCACAGTGTTCGTTCTTGCGGTACTCGGAATAAAAACATTATTACATCGTTATTCCAAGCATGAAAAACTTATCTTAGCATATATACATTTCTGGCCGGGAACAATATTTTCCGACAAAAGTGACGCGTTTTAGAGTCATACTTCGAGTCACCAGTATTGACAAAAAACAAATTTATCGCAAAAAACGATTGCTCAACCGCATATTTGCTAACAAAACACACGCGACGGAAATTATATTGCCATTGTGACTTTCTGTGAGTATTTACGCCTGAAACAACCATTACCATCGCGCCATGAAGTTTCTCCGCGCTCAATATGTTGTCATGGCAACTGTCTTGACGCTGGCGGCGTGCGCGGCGGTCGAGCATTCCCCGGTCCGGCTCCAGCCTCTCGCCCTGTCCGGCCAGCCAGCCCCGCGCGTACTGGCGCAGGAAACCCGCATCACCCTCGACACCGGTTATACGCGCACGCTCAAGGCCGGTGGCAGATGGCGGGCCGCCGGCACCGTCGACCAGGGTGACGTCTACCGTCCCGTCGGGGACGTGTTCACGCTCGAGGGCGCGCACATCCATGAAGCCTGGCTGGTCGTGCGCGACGGGGTGCTGGTCGGGTTTTACCTGCCCGCCGAACATGGCTATTCACCGCTCGGCGCGACCGCGCCGCTCCAACTTACCCACCCTTGATCAGGAACCCAGATGAAACTGCACCACGTTGCCATGCCCCTTTTCGCCCTCGTGCTGGCCGGCTGCGCTGCCAGCGGCCCCAAGTTCGCCCAGCAGGAAGCGAGCACGCCCAAGCTGGGCACCGAGCAGGGCCGCGTCTACTTCTACCGCACCGACAGCATGCTGGGCGCGGCGATCCAGCCGCAGCTCGTGCTCGACGGCGCGACCGTCGGCAAATCGCAGCCGGGCGGCTATTTTTATGTGGACGCCGCTCCCGGCAGCCACGAAGCCGTCACCAGCACCGAAGTCAGCAACAAACTCAGCTTCGCCCTCGACAAGGGCGAGGTCAAATACGTGCGCACCAAGGTGTCGATGGGCCTGATGGCCGGGCACGTGGTGCCGGAACTGGTCGGCCCGGACGAGGCGCAGAAAGAACTCGGCACCCTGAGCTATACCGGCGGCGCGAAAGCCAACTGAGCCGTCAGGCCAGCGCCTTGTACCGGCGGTATTGGCGCGACGTCATCCAGCACGCCAGCGACGCCAGCGCGAACGCGGCCTGGCCCAGCGCCATCGCCAGCACGGAATGCGTCAGCGCCGGCGCGATGATGCCGGCGACCAGCGCGCCCATCAACGTCGTCACGAACGACTGGCACGACGCCACGGTGCCGCGGATGTGCGGGAACAGGTCGAGCGCCAGCAATGTGGCGCTGGGGTTGATGATCGAGCTGCCGAAGTTATAGAAGAACATCGGCAGCACGGTCCACGGCAGCGCCGGCGGCAGCACGGCGTGGTACGTGACGCTGCCCGTGACGGCGGCCAGCATCAACGCGTAGCCGATCGCGATCTGGCGCGAGAACGTCATCTTCCCCGCCAGCCGGTTGGCGACCAGCGCGCCGAGGAAGATGCCGCTCACGGCGGGCACGAACAGCCAGGCGAAATCCGACGGCCCGAGATGCAGGTGCACGGGCAGCAGCACGGGCGCGCCCGCGATGAACAGGAACATGCCGCCGAAGTTGAACGCGACGATCCCGGACTTCATCTGGAACAGCACGGAACTGAAGATGTCCGAGTAGCTGCGCGCGAGGAAGCGCGGATTGAACGGCTGGCGGCGCTCCAGCGGCATCGTCTCGGGCAGGTGCTGCCAGCACACCCACCACAGCACGACGGAGAAGGCCAGCAGGCCGAGGAAGATCGAGCGCCAGTCGAACGCAGCCACGACCCAGCCGCCCAGCACGGGCGCGATGGCGGGCGCGATCGAAAAGATCATCGTCACCATCGACAGCAGGCGCGCGGCCGGCGCGTCCGAATACAGGTCGCGGATGATCGCCCGGCCCACGACGACACCCGCACCGGCCGAGACACCCTGCATGATCCGGAAGATCCACAGGTAGTGCACCGAATGCGCGGACGCGCAGCCGAGCGTCCCGACCGCGAACACGATCAATCCGACAAGGACCACGTTGCGCCGCCCGAACGCGTCCGACAGCGCGCCGTGCCACAGCGACATCCCGGCGAAGGCCAGCATGTACGCCGTCAGCGTCTGCTGCACTTCCAGCCCGGTCGCGTTCAGCGAGGCCTGGATGGCCGGGAATGCGGGCAGGTAGGCGTCGACCGAGAACGGTCCCAGCATCGACAGCGCGGCCAGCAGGGTGGCGAGGCCGCCCGCCGACAGCATCGCGATCTTGTGCGGCGCCGGCAGCGGGATGGGGGTGACGGGGTCTTTCGGTAGATTGTCCGGTTCGGGTTCGGGCAGCATCGTTATTCTTCTTTCGGTTTTGCGGCGTCTCGACGATTAAACCCGGCGACCATGTCGAAGCGGAACAGGCGGCATTCGAGGGCGCCGTTGAAGAACGGGGTCTTGCGCGATTCCTTCAGGCGCAGCATCTTGGGCAGGCCCAGGTCGGCCGTGAACAGGTACACCGTCCAGCCGGCGAAGCGCTGCTTCAGGGTGGCGGAGAGCTGCTGGTAGAAGCCGACGGCCATCTCGTCCTGCGGAATGGTGGAATCGCCGCGCACGCCGATCCGCTCGCCATACGGGGGATTCGTCACCAGCAGGCCGGGCTCGCTGGTGGGCGGCTGCACCTGCTGCGCCTCGATCTGCTTCAGCGGCACCTCGAACAGGATGCCGGCCGAGCGCAGGTTGTGGCGCGTCATCGCGACCATGTCGCCGGAGATGTCGGAGCCGAAGATGGTCGGTTCGGCCGGCAGCGGATTCGGCTTGATTGCCGTCTTCAGCGCCTGCCACGCCTTCGCATCGAAATTCTGGAACTTTTCGAACGCGAAGCGGCGGCGCGCGCCAGGCGGGATGCCCTGCACCATCTGCGCCGCCTCGATCAGGATCGTGCCCGATCCGCACATCGGATCGAACAGCGGCACGCCCGGCTTCCACCCGGCCACGCGCAGCAGGCCGGCGGCCAGGTTTTCGCGCAGCGGCGCGTCGCCCGTCTCTTCCCGCCAGCCGCGCTTGAACAGCGCTTCGCCGGACGTGTCGAGGTAGATCGTGAAGTTGCGCTGGTCGAGGAAGCCCATGATGCGCATGTCCGGCTCGCGCGTGTTGACGGAAGGACGTTGGCCGAACTGGTCGCGGAAGCGGTCGCACACGGCGTCCTTGATCTTCAGCGTGGTGAACTCGAGGCTCGTCAGCGGCGACTTGATGGCGGTGATGTCGACGCGGATCGTATGGTCGACGCTGAACCAGTCTTCCCACGGCTGTTCCAGCACGAGGTCGTAGATGTCGTTTTCGTTCGCGTACGTGCGGTTGGCGATGCGCAGCAGCACGCGCGACGCGATGCGCGAATGGAGGTTGATGCGGTACGCGTCGGTGTCCGTGCCCGAGCAGTGCACGCCGCCGGGCACCTGGTTATGCACCTTCAGCGACGTGCTGCCGGTGGTGTGGGCGATCTCGGCCAGCTCGTCGGCCAGCGCCTGTTCCATGCCGCGCGGGCAGGGGCAAAAGTAAGAAGACATGATAGGGGTACCCTTTATCCGTTGGTTAAAAACGAAGCGGCCGGGATGAAAGGCCCGGCCGCCAATTTCTACCGTCGCCCCCGGACTAGCCGTCCGCCTTGCCGGGGGTCCAAGTTTGCGTGCGTTACCGCGGCGCTGGCAAAACTTGGGTTCCCGCCTCCGCGGGAACGACGTTGTTTGTGGTCATCTCAGAACGGCTTCACGACCACGAGAATCACGATCGCCAGCAGCAACAGCACCGGCACTTCGTTAAACACGCGGAACCACTTATGGCTGCGCGTATTGACGCCGCGTTCGAATTTTTTCAGCAGCGATCCACACGCGTGATGGTAGCCGATCACCAGGATCACGAGCGCCAGTTTTGCATGCAGCCAGCCGCCCTTGATGCCGAAGCCCAGCCACAGCCACACGCCCAGCAACAGCGCCGGCACCATCAGGATCGTCGTGAACCGATACAGGCGGCGCGCCATGCCGAGCAGGCGCTCGACCACGGCCGCGTTGGTTTCCTGGGCCAGGTTCACGTAGATGCGCGGCAGGTAGAACAGGCCGGCGAACCACGAGGCGATGAAGACGATGTGCAGCGCTTTGATCCACAAATACATGCAATTCCTTTACGTAGGGTGGGCACCATGTGCCCACGCGAAGTTTGCGGTATGTTGGCGTTACGCGTGGGCTCGGGAAGCCCACCCTGCTTACTTGCGGATCTCTCCGTGTCCAAATACGACGTACTTCAGCGACGTCAGGCCTTCCAGCCCCACCGGCCCGCGCGCATGCAGCTTGTCGTTCGAGATGCCGATCTCCGCACCCAGGCCGTATTCGAAGCCGTCGGCGAAGCGCGTCGATGCGTTGATCATCACCGAGGCCGAATCGACTTCGCGCAGGAAGCGCATCGCGTCCGTGTAATCCTCGGTGACGATGGCGTCCGTGTGCTTCGACGAATACGTGTTGATATGCTCGATGGCCGCGTCGATGCCGTCCACGATCTTCACGGCGAGGATCGGCGCCAGGTATTCCGTGCTCCAGTCCTCTTCCGTCGCGGGCGCCAGGTGCGGATAGCCCTGCAGGATCGCCAGCGCTTCCGGATCGGCGCGCAACTCCACTTCCTTCGTCGCGTACAGGTCGGCCAGTTGCGGCAGAACCGTCGGTGCGATGGCGCGCGCGACGAGCAGGGTCTCCATCGTGTTGCACGTGCCGTAGCGGTGCGTTTTCGCATTCATCGCGATGGGCAGCGCCTTGGCGATATCGGCCTTCGCGTCGATGTAGACGTGGCAGATGCCGTCCAGGTGCTTGATCATCGGGACGGTGGATTCCTTCATCAGGCGCGCGATCAGGCCCTTGCCGCCGCGCGGGACGATCACGTCCACGAACTCCGGCATCGTGATCAGGGCGCCGACGGCGGCGCGGTCGGTCGTCTCGACGACCTGCACGCCGTGTTCCGGCAGGCCGGCGCCGCGCAGGCCTTCCGCGACGAGCGCCGCGAGCGCGCGGTTGCAATGGATGGCTTCCGAGCCGCCGCGCAGGATGGCGGCGTTGCCGCTCTTGATGCACAGGCCGGCCGCGTCGACCGTCACGTTCGGGCGCGCTTCGTAGATGATGCCGATCACACCCAGCGGCACGCGCATGCGGCCCACCTGGATGCCCGTCGGGCGGAATTTCAGGTCGGTGATCTCGCCGATCGGGTCGGGCAGCGCGACGATCTGGCGCAGGCCGTCGACCATCGTCGCGATGGCCTTGTCGGACAACGCGAGGCGGTCCAGCAGGGCCGGCTCCAGGCCGGCGGCGGCCGCCGCTTCCATGTCGCGCGCGTTGGCGGCGCGCAGGCTGTCCGCGTCGCGCTCGATGGCGGCGGCGATCAGCAGCAACGCCTGGTTGCGGGTGGCGCTGTCCGCGCGCGCCATGCCGCGCGAGGCGGCGCGGGCCTGGCGGCCGATTGTTTGCATGTACTCGTTGATGTCCATCGTCATCCGTCCGTAATCCGTAATATTCGTTGTGTAGGGTGGGCGATTGATGCCGGGGGCATCAATCGGTGCCCACGCGTGACGTTTGCGTCAAGTTGGCGTTACGCGTGGGCGGAGGGCCGCCCACCCTAAGATGCCACCCTTAATGCGAGCTGCAGCATCGCATCCCACGCATCGCCCGCGAACTGCTTCGCGCGCAGGCCCTTGACCATCCTGTCGACCTGCGCCGCCTGCTGCAGCGCCGCTTCCAGCACCGGCAGCGAAATCCGGCGCAGCGCCGGTTCCATCATGCGCTCGCGCGGGCCCCAGATGCGGTATTCCTTCAGCAGGGCGCCCAGCGGGCGTCCCTGCGCCATCCCTGCCTTTAATTTTAGCAGCGTGCGGATTTCTTCGGAGACGGCCCACAACACCAGCGGCAGCGCCTCGCCCTCGCCTTTCAAACCTTCCAGCATGCGCACGAGGCGCGCCGGGTCGCCGGCCAGCATCGCTTCCGACAATTTGAAAACGTCGTAGCGTGCGACGTTCAGTACGGCGTCAATCACCTGGTCGTAGGTCAGCTTGCCCGGTTCGTACAATAAGGCGAGCTTCTGGATTTCCTGGTGCGCCGCCAGCAGGTTGCCCTCCACGCGGTCGGCGATGAAGTCCAGGCCCTGGCGGTCCGCGCTCTGGTTCTGCGCGGCCAGGCGCGTGCCGATCCAGCCCGGCAGCTGCGCGCGCTCCACGTTCGGGATCTCGACGTAGACGGCCGCCTGCTGCAGCGCCGCCACCCACGACGCCTTGGCCGTCTGCCAGTCGAGCTTCGGCAGGGTGACCAGGGTGAGGTTGTCGGGGTTCAGGTCCTTCGCGTAGTTCTGCAGGGCCGTGCTGCCGTCCTTGCCCGGCTTGCCGCCGGGGATGCGCAGCTCGATCAGCTTCTTGTCGCCGAACAGCGACATGGCCTGGTTGGCGGCCAGCAGTTCGCCCCATTTGAAGTTGCGCTCGACCGTGAGCACGTCGCGCTCGGAATACCCTTGCGCGCGCGCCGTGCGGCGGATCTTGTCGGCCGCTTCCAGCGCGAGCAGGTGCTCGTCGCTGGTGATCACGTACAGGGGCGCGAGCCCCTTGGCGAGATGCCCGTCGAGCGCCTCAGGCCGCAACTGCATGGTGTTCCTTTTTAATTAAGTCGCTGGTTTGATGGCGGCCAGGCGGCGCATGATCTGCTGCACGAGGTCCGCCTGCATGTCGCGGTACAGCAGCGCTTCTTCCGATTCCTTGGCCAGCACCTGGGTCTCGTCGAACGCCATGTTCCGGCGCAGCGAGATCTCGGTCGGCGGCACCAGTTCCACGCCCTTCGCGTCGCGCACGGTGAACGACATCGTGTACGTCAGCAGGTATTCGCGCACGCGGCCCAGGCTGTTCAGCGACAGGATGGACTTGTTGCGCCTCTCGCCCAGCAGCACGAACTGCGCCTCGGCGTCCGTCGCCTTGTCGGCGATGACCACCTGGTCGGTCGCGCGCAGGTTGCGCTTGAGTTCCGTGCCCAGCGCGGACGTGTCCGGGAAGCCGAGATAAATGCTGTGGAACGGCATCGTGTAGCTGCCGTTCGAGCCACGCAGCTGGAAGCCGCAGCCTGCGATGGCGGACGCCACCAGCAGGGCCGCGGCCGCGCGCACTACCATCTTCCTGGTCGGGGCGCGCATGGCTTACACCACGATGTTGATCAGTTTACCGGGGACGACGATGACCTTCTTCGGCGTGCCTTCGATGAACTTCTGCGCGGACTCCGACGCCAGCGCGGCGGCTTCGATGGCGGCCTTGTCGGCATCCTTCGGCACCTTGACGGAACCGCGCAGCTTGCCGTTCACCTGGATCATCAGTTCGATCTCCGCCTGTTCCAGCGCGGCCGGATCCACTTCCGGCCAGGCCACGTTCAAAATGTCGCCGTACTTGCCGGCATAGCCGAGTTCCTGCCACAGCGCGTGCGTGATGTGCGGCGCGACCGGGTTCAGCATGCGCAGGAAGATCGACAGGCCTTCCGTGATCACGGCGTCGCCCGCCGCGCCTTCCGCCAGCTTGGCCGACTCCAGCGTATTCAGCATCTTCATGCAGGCCGAGACGACCGTGTTGTACTGGATGCGCTTGAAGTCGTAGTCGGCCTGCTGCAGCACCTTGTGCACGTCGCGGCGCAGCGTCTTTTGCGCGTCGTCCAGGGTGCCTTGCTGCTGGGCGGCCAGCGCCGCGGCCACGCGCTCGCGCTGGGCGTAAGCGAAGGCCCAGACGCGGCGCAGGAAGCGGCTCGCGCCTTCCACGCCCGACTCCGACCACTCGAGCGTCTGCTCCGGCGGCGCGGCGAACATCGTGAACAGGCGGGCGGTATCCGCGCCGTACTGCTCGATCTGCGCCTGCGGGTCGATGCCGTTGTTCTTTGACTTCGACATCTTTTCCGTGCCGCCGATGACGACCGGCTGGCCGTCGTCCTTCAGCACCGCCGATTGCGGACGACCGCGCTCATCGAACGTCAGGCTGACGTCGGCCGGGTTGTACCACGTCTTCTTGCCCGACGCATCTTCGCGGTAGTAGGTTTCGTTCAGCACCATGCCCTGCGTGAGCAGGTTGACGAACGGCTCGTCGAATTTCACCAGACCGAAGTCGCGCATGACCTTCGTCCAGAAGCGTGCGTACAGCAGGTGCAGCACGGCGTGTTCGATGCCGCCGATGTACTGGTCCATCGGCATCCAGTAATCGTTGCGGGCCGGGTCGACCATCGCGTCGTTCGAACCCGGCGACGTATAGCGCATGTAGTACCAGGACGAGTCGATGAACGTGTCCATCGTGTCGGTCTCGCGGCGTGCCGGCGCGCCGCAGCACGGGCAGTCGACCTTGAGGAACGCTTCGTGTTTCTTCAGCGGGTTGCCGGAGCCGTCCGGGACGCAGTCTTCCGGCAGCACGACCGGCAGGTCCTTCTCGGGGACCGGCACCGTGCCGCATTTTTCGCAGTGGATCATCGGGATCGGCGTGCCCCAGTAGCGCTGGCGCGAGATGCCCCAGTCGCGCAGGCGGAACGTGACCTTCTTGTCGCCCAGCTCCAGGTTCGCGAGGTCGCCCGCGACGGCGTTGACGGCCGACGTGTAATCGAGGCCGTCGTACTTGCCCGAGTTGACGAGGACGCCCTTCTCCTTGTCGCCATACCACTCCTGCCAGCCGTCCAGCGAGAACGTCTCGCCTTCCACGGCCACCACCTGCTTGATCGGCAAATCGTATTTTTGGGCGAACGCGAAGTCGCGCTCGTCGTGGCCCGGCACGCCCATCACGGCGCCGTCGCCGTACGTGATCAGCACGTAGTTGCCGACCCAGACCGGCACCTGCTCGCCGGAGATCGGGTGCGTCACGAACAGGCCGGTTGGCATGCCCTTCTTTTCCATCGTCGCCATGTCGGCTTCGATGACGGAACCCTGCTTGCATTCGGCGATGAACGCCTGCAGTTCCGGATTGTCCTTGGCGGCGTGCTGCGCGAGCGCGTGTTCCGGCGCGACGGCGCAGAAGGTCACGCCCATGATCGTGTCGGCGCGCGTCGTGAAGACGTACAGCTTGCCCTCGTTGATGCGCTCACCCTGCTCGTCCATGATCACGTGCGGGAAGGCGAAGCGCACGCCGGTCGACTTGCCGATCCAGTTGGTCTGCATGGTGCGCACGCGCTCCGGCCAGCCTGGCAGCTTGGTGTCGACGTATTCCAGCAGTTCGTCGGCGTAGTCGGTGATGCGGGCGTAGTACATCGGGATTTCGC
>JBJMVU010000109.1:0-51139 GCA_045810485.1 Massilia sp.
ACGTCGCCGCGGCGCACGACCAGCGGTCCCATCGTCGTGCCCACGAATTTCGCGACGACGCCGTCCGGTCCGAACACCTGGCCGATCTCCGCCGGCGTCGCCTGGATCTGGGCCGACGGCGCAAACGGGTACTTGGCGGCCAGCGACTTCTGGAACGGCTCCACGACCTGCGCCTGCCACGTCCTGTTGATCTCCGATTCCGACGGCAGCACGATCATCGCGAAGGTCTGTATCAGCGGGCGGACGAGCAGCGGGCGCAGCATCTGCTTCTGCGGGTCCGTCATCCCGGTCAGCATCTGCTCGTCGACGTATTTGAGCGCGTCGGCCAGCTCGGAACCACTGCCCTCCAGCGTCTGCTGCATCAGCTGCCTGGCGCCGGGGCCGGGGTCGCCCTGGTTCTTCAGCTGGTTCAGGCGGCTGCGCAGTTTCGACAGCGCGTCGAGGTAACCGGTCATCAGCGACGCATCCCTTTCCTTGATGCCGACCAGGCGCGCGACGCCGGCGAACTCGCGCCCGACCGGGCCGGCCGCCTGCACGCCGCCGACCGGCAACGGGCCCATCGGATCGGCCACCTGGCGCGCCTCGCTCGACGCCTGCCGCAGCACCACTTCGCGGAACCAGCCGGCGAGACCGCGCTTGAGCTTGACGGTGTCGACCCGGGCCTGCGCGGGATCGTCCCACGACGTTTGTTCGTGGACGGTCTTGAGCACCTTGGCCAGGGGCGACGTCAGCGGGTCGCCGAGACGATTCATCGCCTGCACGCTGGCGTCGAATCCGTTCAGGTCGGCGATCGTCACGCCCTGCACGAACTTGCTCCATTCGCGCGCATAGTCGGCCTTGTACATCTCGACGAGCGCTTTCTGGATCTGCTCCGGATTGCCCTCCAGCGTAAGGTCGTCCTTGGCGACGCTCTTGAGGACCCAGTCGCTGCTCTGCAGTTCGCGGGTTGACGCTTCGCGGATCGCGCCCTGGACGAATTTTTCCCACGCGTCGCGGATGTACGCGCCGCCGACGGCGTAGCTGCCGACGACCAGCGCCTGGTCCTGCTCGCCGACGATGCGCGCCACCGTCACGCCGGGAAAGCGGGTCGACGCGCGGGTGCGGATGTCGGCATACACGCGCTCGCGCGCGGGCGTGCCGCGCACGACGCGACGCAGGTTTTCGCGGGCGGTGTCCAGCAGGCTGAGCTTGGGGGTGATCTGGGGCCAGGCCTGGTCGTCGATGTGGGCCAGCACGAACGTCAGCTGGCGCTCGGCGCTGCGGATCATCTGCTCGCGCGGCATGGTGCCCCGGTTCGTTTCCAGCCAGCCGCGCCAGAAGCGGGTCAGCTGGTCGTTCAGGTGGCCGGGCTCGGCGTGGGTCTTGTCGGCCAGCATCAGGTAAGTCTTGAGCGCGTTGTAGGCGTCGCCGACGTTCGTGGCCGACACATCCTGGTAGGGCTGGCCCGGTTTGGCGGCCGGCGTCGCGCGCACGCTCGGGTCGAGCTGGGACGCATTCGCATTCATCTCCGTCAGCAGGCTTTCCAGCGAACCCGCCACCGGCTGCACCATGACCTCGCGCACGCCGGCGAAATATTCGTCGCGCAGCTTGCGTTCCAGCGCCTCGCCCTGGTACAGGCCGAACGCCAGCGCCCAGGGGCGATCCTGGCGGTATTTTTCGAGCTGCTCGATGCGGTCCTGCAGGATGTCGAGCCCCTCCAGGCGCGCCTGCAGGTCGCTGCGGCCGGCCTGCAGTTTCATGACCTTGTCCAGGTCGGCCTTGACGTTCGCGACCAGCTGGCGGTTCCCCATGTACGACCAGCTCCAGCCGCCCAGCGCGCAGCCGAGCAGCAGCGTGGCGGCGAAGAACGCGCCGACCTTCATGCGCGCGGCGGCCGGGCTGGTGTACCGCTTGACCAGGTCGCGGTCGGCGAAGATCACGTTGCGGAACAGCTGCAGCAGGAAAAAGCCGGATTGCTCCGTGGCCGCCGCCGCGTCCTCGCCGGCCTTGTCGCCGAACGGACGCAGCTGGAGGTCGAACCGCCCCGCGACGCGCCGTGCCGACACGTTTTCCACACTGCCCTCCTGCAGCGCGCTGGTGAAATAAAAGCCGCGGAACACGGGCTTGAATTGCCAGGTGTTTTCCTCGAACAGCGTGGCGAGGAACGCGCGCAGCTGGGGCTTGAGCGCGGCGAATTCGAGCGGAAACGTGAACACGCCGGGACGCAGGGCGGTGCTCCGGTTGCCCGCCATGCTGGCCAGGCTCATCTCCTTCAGGCCGTCGTGCAGTTCATCGAAGTGCTGGTCGAAGAATGAAAGTACGTCCTGCGGTGTGCTGCGCCGGTTGTAGCGCAACGTGGCGCCCCAGGCGCGCTCGCGCTCCGTCCGTTCGCATTCGTGGAAGAAGTCGGCGAAGCCGGCGATCAGGTCGGCCTTCGTGAAGATCACGTAGACGGGCGCATGAACGCCCAGCCGTTCGGTCAGTTCCTGCACCCGCGTGCGCAGGCTCTTGGCCAGCTCGATCGATGCCTCGGGACTGCCGCCGGCCAGCTCGGCGACGCTGACGGCGATCAGGATGCCGTTGATCGGCGCGCGCGGGCGATGCCTGCGCAGCAGGTCGAGGAAGCTGAACCACTCGGTGCGGTCCGCCTCGAATACGGAGTAGCGCCCGGCCGTGTCGAGCAGGATGCCGTCCGTGGTGAAGAACCAGTCGCAGTTGCGCGTGCCCCCGACGCCCTGCACGGCCTTGCTGCCGGGGATCGGGAACGTCAGGCCGGAATGCTTGATCGCGCTGCTTTTCCCGGCCGCCGGGTTCCCGATGATCATGTACCAGGGCAACTCGTACAGCGCCGCCGCGCCGCGCGTCAGCCCCAGTTTGGACGTCTTGATCGTGTTGATGGCTTCCAGCATGCCCTTGCGCAGCACGGCGGCGTCGCTGCGCGCCGCCTGGGCCTTGCCGTCGGCCTCCGTCCCGGTCAGGATCGCCTCGCCCAGCCGGCTGGCCGCGCGCCTGCGCAGCCAGGCCCGGACAAGCCAGGCGACCCCTCCAGCACACAGGAGGAGCAGGCCGAGCAGCGCGGCCCAGATAAGGGCCAGGTCAAGGGAATCCGCGCCCAGCAGCACGAGCGCCGCAAGCACGCCGATGCCGATCACGGCCAATACACGTCTGTCGGTGAGGAACTGCCAGAGTCGGGCCATCATGTCTGTTTTGGAAGTTGGTGAATACCACCGGCAATACTGGCACTATTTCCTGGTCGAAAATTTGAGGTGAGACAACGCTCCGGGAACCGTCCGCCATCAACGCCGCATTACCCCGCGCATCCGCAGCTCCGCATGCCCGAAATCCATCATCGTCCAGCGTCCGCCCCACGTCAGTCCCACGGATTCGGCGACCACGCCGTAGAGCTGGTAACCACGCATGGCCCAGGGGTCTTTTTCCGAGATCACGAGCTTGCCGTCACGCCAGAACGCGCAGTCGGCCGCCAGCCCGTACTGGTGCCAGCTCTGGAATGCGCGCGCATTCGTCACCTGCGAGCCCATGCCGGCCAGCATGTCCTGGCGGGCCGGGCTGCGGTAGCCTTCCAGCAGGGCCATCTCGTAACCGTATTTCTCCCTCATGATCTTGAATACCAACAGCAGGCGCTGGCTGAACTCGGGCCGCAGCAGCCCCCAGTTACGGCTCGCGTCCACCAGCATCGGGCGCACCAGTTCCACTTCGCGCGTGCCGAACGCGAGCGGCGGAAGCGCGGCCGGCGGCACCAGCTGTTCGCCCTTGAGCAGCGCGGCCACCTGGGCGTCGACGACGGTGTCGACGGGCTCGTAGTCGGGCAGCATGTCCGGCCGGCGCATCAGCAATGCGAGCAAGGTGGGAATCAGGACGAGCGGCATGCCGACGGCGCACCAGGCCCAGTGCCGGCGCAGCAGCCTGCGGCCGTCGTACATCACACCGCGCGCGCCCGACCAGGACGCGTGCAACGTGGCATTGCCGCTGCGTTGCCAACCGCCAACGCGCCATTGCAGACGACGTTGCAGCATCCCGAGCACCTGCAGCACGGATGCCCGGCCGCCCGGAAACAGGACAAGCCAGATGACGCTGCAGGCCAGGCAAAAGTACAAGAATGCGAGGAAGATCAGCATCGGCTTCTCCGGTTTGTTTCTAATTGGAACTAGCTTTCCAATCTTAGGAGTAACGCGGTGCGCCCTACAGATGAAAATCAACCCGGCTCCAGACGTCCCAACCTGATGTCGTCGTCGCGCCGGGCGACCGGCGAAATCAATATCCTCGCCATGCTCGACGGCCAGGCGCCCGGGCGGCGGCTCCGCGCCCTGCCCGCCGTCGCCTGGTACGGCGCCGCCGGCGTGCTGGCGTGCTCCCTGCTCGCTGCGCTCGGCTGGCTCGTGCGCGGCGCGACGCCGGCGCGCGACGCTGACACGGCCGGCGCTACGCAGGCATCCGCGCAGCCGACGTCCCCCACGCAGTCCACGCGATCCGTGCGGCCCACGCGTGGCAGCGGCGACGCCGGCACTGTGAGCGACGCACGCGGCAGCATCCCCGTGGACGTGCCGAGTCTGCGTGCCACGCTGGCTGCCGAAAGTCCGGTGTCCGTAACGGCGCCGGACATGGTCGCAGCCCCTGCCGCGACCGGCCCCGCGCGCGGTGCCGTCATCATCGACCTGCCGCAACCGGCCGCGACGACGACGCCGGCGCCCGCACTGGCAGCCACGTCACGCCATCCGGTCACGCATCCGACGACGCCGGCCGTCCCGTCCGCGCGCCCGCAACCGGCGTTCCGGCCGATGCCGGCCCAGGCGCTGGCCCATGCGGACCCGGCGGCGCCGCGGCAGAAACGGGCCGGCGGCGCGTCCAGGACGACGTCGCCGAACGCGGTCGATACGGACGTCGCCCTGATCTCGGCCATCCTGCAGCACACCGGCACCCGTAACGAGGCCGCCGATGGCGCCGGAACGGCGGCGTGCACCGACAAATCCTGCAACCCGCGCTTGCCATCCCGACAATAGGACCGCAAGCCTGGAAAACCACGCCGCGTACCACGACGACGCCAAAACTGCTGGGCCATCGTCGCCGGCACCGTTATACTGTACAAAAGTACAGTTGGTGCGGTATGACGATGATCAAAGTGCTGGAAAACGAGTTTTATTATCTGGATAACTTCCAGCGCGTGCTGGACTGGATCGCCGAGCGCTACGCCGACCTCCTCATCGACGACGAGCACGCGTTCATCGCGGCCTTTCCGCAGTTGCCGCAACCGGCCCGCGCCCTGTTCGTGCGGATGGTGATGCGCAAGGGCACCCTGTTCCGGGCCAGCAAGCTCAACTACGCGGAGATCGGCTGCCCACGCGCGGCGGCGCAGTGCCTGCTGCCCAGCGGCTGGATCGAGTCGGACCCCGTCCTGACGCTCGACGAGCTGTTCGACCTGCTGTCCAAGCCGGAACTGGCCGACGCCTTCGGCCTGACGGGCGCGCAGAAAAGCGCACGCAAGGCCGACCAGCTCGAAGCGCTGCGGGCCGACGCCGCGCACGAGGCGGACCGCCCGTTCTCGCACTGGCATCCCGGCTGCGACGACCTCGCGCTGCGCCTCCTCGTGCAACCGCTGTGCGACCGCCTGCGCCTCATCTTCTTCGGCAATCTGTCACAGGACTGGACCGAGTTCGTGCTCTCCGACCTCGGCCTGTTCCGCTACGAGCGCGTCGAATTCTCGCCGGCGTCGCGCGGCTTCCGGGCCCGCCGGGACATCGACCACTACCTGCAGCTGCACGCCTGCAAGGAGCGCTATTACGCGGGCGAGGCGGCGCTGGACGTTCTCGCCGACCTGCCCCGCCACGCGTTCGGCAACGACTGGCTCGACAGCCGCCGCGAGCGCCTCCTGTTCCAGCTCGGGCAATTGCTCGAAAAAGAACGGGACTGGGACAACGCGTATGCCGTGTATGCAGAGTGCCGCTATCCGGGCGCGCGCGGACGGGCCATCCGCGTGCTGGAAAAGCACGAGAAATTCGACGACGCCTATGCCCTGTTCGAGACCGCGCAGCAGGCCCCGGAAAGCGAAGCGGAACGCCAGCACCTGCTGCGTCTCGGCCCGCGCCTGGCGCGCAAACTGGGGCACCCGAAAGGTCCCGCACGCCGCGCGACGCCGGCCGCGCGGCTCGACCTGAGCCTGCCGCTGCCGGGCGGCGAATGGCGCGTCGAAGGCGTCGTGCTGGAGCACCTGTGGCGCGACGAGGCGCCCGTCTTCTATGTCGAGAACACGCTGGCCAACACGCTGTTCGGCCTGTTGTGCTGGCGCGCCATCTTCGCGGCGATTCCCGGCGCCTTCTTCCACCCGTTCCACCGCGGCCCGGCCGACCTGTACGCGGCCGACTTCTACCAGCGCCGCAAGGACGACTTCGACGCCTGCCTCGCGCTGCTGGACGACGGCCGCCACCGCGCCGCCATCCTCGCGACGTACGACGAGAAGACGGGCCTGCAATCGCCGTTCGTCGCGTGGGACTGGCTGGAGCGCGGCATCATCGAACTGGCGCTGGACTGCATCCCCGCCGCGCACCTGAAGCTGTGGTTCCGCCGCATCCTGCAGGACGTGAAGGAAAACCGCACCGGGTTCCCCGACCTGATCCAGTTCTGGCCCGGCGAGCAGCGCTACGACATGATCGAGGTGAAAGGCCCGGGCGACCGCCTGCAGGACAACCAGCTGCGCTGGATCGATTATTGCGCCGCGCACGGCATGCCGATCACGGTATGCTACCTCCAATGGGAGCAGGCCGCCGCATGAGTGATGTGGTCAACAGCGCGCGCTACGTCGTGTCCGTACGCGCTCTGTGCGAATTCACGGCCAAGCAGGGCGACCTCGACCTGCGCTTCACGCCCTCGCCCACGGCGCAGGAAGGCATCGCGGGCCATGCCGTCGTGGCGTCCCGCCGCGGCGACAACTACCGCAGCGAAGTGACGCTCGCGGGCGACTGGGGCCCGCTGCACGTGCGCGGACGCGCCGACGGTTACGACCCCGACCAGAACCTGATCGAAGAGGTCAAGACGTACCGCGGCCAGTTCGCGCGCATTCCCGACAACCACCTGCGCCTCGCCTGGGCCCAGTTGCGCGTCTACGGACACCTGCTGTGCGAGGAGCTCGGGATGGACGGCGTCAACCTGGCGCTCGTCTACTTCGACATCGGCAGCCAGCAGGAGACCGCGCTGCGCGAGACCCGCACGCGCGCCGACCTCGCCGCGCTGTTCGAGGACCAGTGCCGCCGCTTCGTCGCCTGGGCCGAGCGGGAACTCGCGCACCGCGGCGCGCGCGACGCCGCGTTGACGGCGCTGCGTTTTCCGCATGCCGGCTTCCGCCCCGGCCAGCGCCAGCTCGCCGAGGCCATCTTCCGCGCGAATTCCAGCAAGCGCTGCCTGCTCGCGCAGGCCCCGACCGGCATCGGCAAGACCGTCGGCACCCTGTTCCCGGTGCTGAAGGCGGCGCCGGGCCAAGCGCTCGACAAGATATTCTTCCTGGCCGCCAAGACGCCGGGCCGCCAACTGGCGCTGGACGCCGCGGCGACCCTCAAGTCCGGCGGCACGCTGCCGCTGCGCGTGCTCGAACTGAGCGCGCGCGACAAGGCCTGCGAGCATCCTGATAAAGCCTGTCACGGCGATTCGTGCCCGCTCGCCCAGGGCTTCTACGACCGCCTGCCGGCCGCGCGCGAAGCGGCGACGCACGCGGACATGCTCGACCGCGCCACCTTGCGCGAGATCGGCCTCGCACACGACGTCTGCCCGTACTACCTGGGCAGCGAGATGGTGCGCTGGAGCGACGTCGTCGTGGGCGACTACAATTACTGGTTCGACGGCGGCGCGATGCTGTACGCGCTGGCGCTGGAGCGCGGCTGGAAAGTCAGCGTGCTGGCCGACGAGGCGCACAACCTCGTGTCCCGGGCACGGTCGATGTACACGGCGGACCTGGCGCGCGGCGACCTGCGCGCGGCCCGCGCCATCGCGCCGCCCGCGCTGCACAAGCCGCTCGACAAGGTCAAGCGCGCGTGGACGGACGTGAGCAAGTCCGCGCCCCTGCCCTACCAGGTGCTGGACGGCCTGCCCGATAAATTCCTGAACGCGCTGCAGGGCGCGGCCAGCGCCATCACGGAACACGTGGCGGCGTTCCCGGTGCCGCTCGACCCCGAGCTGCAGGATTTTTATTTCGGCGCCCTGCAGTTCGCGCGCCTGGCGGAATCGTTCGGCGAGCACTCGCTGTTCGACGTCACCCGCGCGGACGAGCGCAACACGACCCTCTGCATCCGCAACGTCGTCCCCGCCCCGTTCCTCGGTCCGCGCTTCGCGTACGCCCACTCGACGACGCTGTTTTCCGCGACCCTGAGCCCCTGGCATTATTTTGCCGACCTGCTCGGCATGCCGGCGGACACGGCGTGGATCGACGTCGATTCGCCCTTCACCGCGAGCCAGCTGGACGTGCACGTCGCCCACGGGATCTCGACCCGCTACCAGGCGCGCGCCGGCTCGCTCGCGCCGATCGCGACCCTGATGGCGGACCAGTACCACGCACAACCCGGCAACTATCTCGCGTTCTTTTCCAGCTTCGACTACCTGCAGCAGGTCGCGGACCGCTTCGAGCGCGACCATCCGGACATTCCCGTGTGGCGGCAGGCGCGCCGCATGAGCGAACCGGAACGGACGGACTTCCTGGCGCGCTTCGTCGTGGGCGGGCGCGGCATCGGCTTCGCCGTATTGGGCGGCTCGTTCGGCGAAGGCGTCGACCTGCCGGGCGAGCGCCTCATCGGCGCGTTCGTCGCGACCCTCGGCCTGCCGCAGGTGAACCCCGTCAACGAACAGCTGCGCCAGCGCATGCAGGCGATGTTCGGCGCGGGCTACGACTACACCTATCTCTATCCCGGCATGCAAAAGGTCGTGCAGGCAGCGGGCCGCGTGATCCGCACGGAGCAGGATCGCGGCGTCGTCTGGCTGATCGACGACCGCTTCGCGCGGCCGGAGGTGCGGGACCTGCTGCCCGCGTGGTGGCACGTGGACAAGGCCGGCCACTCGCGGCTCATGCAGGGCGGACAGGGCTAGGCGCGGCGACGAGCTGCAACGACGTCATGGCCGCCCTGAGTCAGCCGCTAGCGCATGAGATCGCGCACCTTCTGGTAACCGCTGCGGCTGATGGGAATGCGCGCGCCCGACTTCAGCACGGCGCAGTGGCCATCCTTGCCCGTCGGTTCGATGCGTGCGATGGCGCCCAGGTTGACGATGTACGAGCGGTGCACGCGCAGGAACGCCTGCGGATCCAGTTGGCTCTCCAGTTCCGCCATGCGCTGGTTCTTCAGCCATTGCCGGCCTTCCGAGCAGATGGCCACGTAATCGTCCTGGGCCTCGATGTAGTCGATGCGCGCGACGGGGATCACTTGCACACGGGCGCCGTCGCGGATCAGCACGCGCTCGATGGGCTGGTGGCGCGCCTGCGCGTCGCTCACGAGCGCGCGCATCGCCGCCTCCCCATCGGTGGCGGCCGCGGGCGCGGCGAAGCGTTCGCGCGCGTGCGCCAGCGCCTGCGCGAGGCGCTCGCGCGTGAACGGTTTCAATAGATAGTCGAGCGCGTGGACGTCGAAGGCGCGCAGCGCGAACTGGTCGTACGCGGTGACGAACACGTAATGCGTCTTCGCGCCGGCCAGTTCGACGACTTCGAACCCGTCCAGCTTGGGCATCTGGATGTCGAGGAACACGAGATCGGGCGCCAGCTCCGCGATCGCCTTCACGGCCTCGAAGCCGTTGGCGCAGTCGCCGACGATGTCCACGTCGGCATGCAGCCCCAGGTGTTCGCGCAGCACGGCGCGCGCCAGGGGTTCGTCGTCCACGATGATCACGCGCATGCGTCAGGTCCTTTCAAGTTCGGGTTGCGGTTCATCGGCCGTCACGACCGGCAGCGCCAGTTCCACGATGAAGCGGCCGTCGCACCGCGTCCAGTGCACGCTCGCCTCGTGCCCATGGTCCGCCGCCAGGCGTTGGCGCACGTTGACGAGGCCCAGGCCCGTGCCGCGGGTGGAACCGGCGCCGTCGACGCTGTCCGGATCGACGTCGTTCTCCACGCGGATGCGCAGGATCGATCCGGCGCGCACCGCCTCGATGCGTACGAGGCCCGTCTCGATCATCTGGCCGATGCCGTGTTTGATCGCATTCTCGACGAGCGGCTGCAGCAGCATCGGCGCCAGCAGACACTCGCCGGCGGCGGGATCGATGGCCGCTTCGAAGCGCAGCCGGTCGCCGTAGCGCACCTGCTCGATGGCGACGAAATGCCGCACGAGCTGCAATTCCTGGTCGAGCGTGACCTTGCGGTCCGCGCGCAGGCTGAGCGTGTGGCGGAAGAACTCGGCCAGTTGCACGGTCATGCCGCGCGCGGCCGCAGGGTCGAGCGACGTCAGCGCGCTGATCGAATTCAGGCTGTTGAACAAAAAGTGCGGATCGACCTGGGTGCGCAGCATGCGCAGCTCCGCATCCTGGGCCATCAGCTTCATCTCCAGGCGCTGCGTCTCGAGCTGGCGCACGCGGTCGGACTCGATCAGCAGGTAGTTGACGGCGGCCGCCAGTCCGTACAGGATCAGGCCGATGCCGAACATGGCCGTCAGCACCGGGCCGCTGGCGACCGGCACGTAGGCGTCCGGGGCCAGCGCGGCCAGCAGGCTGTTCCAGACCATGCCCATGCCGCACCACAGCGCCGCCACGCAGGCCGCCGTCGTGCCGACCCCGGCGGCAATGGCAAGGGGGCGGCGCCGGCCCAGCGGATACGCGCGGCACACGTAGTGCGCCGAAAAGCCCGCCGCGTACGCGTACCAGTACGCCAGCGGCACGGCGAACAGCACGCTCGCGCCCCAGCCCGCGCCGCTGACCGCCAGCATGGCCGCCAGCAGCAGGCCCAGCATCAGCCAGGCCAGCAGGTACAGGAGCGCCGCGCGCCAGCTCGCAAAGATGCCGTGCACCGGTCGCGCCTCAGTTACGCACTTCCACGCCGCCCATGATGGCGTAGCCGGTGATGACGAGGCGCTTGCTGGCGTCGGGCGGCCTGACCGTCTTTTCCGCGAAGCCGCCCATCACCGGCGTTCCATTCAGGACGACGGTCCAGTCGGGCGGGACCTTGATGTTGATGCCGCCCCAGATCGTGAAGATGTTGATCACGGCTTCCTTGACGATGGACGCATCGCGCAGGTCGAGCGCGCAGCCGCCCATCACCGCCGTGATCTCGCCGCCGCGGAAGTCCTGCGCGCTGACTCGGCGTTCGAAGCCGCCCAGCACGGCGACGATGTCGACGACGTTGTCCGGGCTCGTCCCCGCCGCGACGCCTTCGCGCACCACCCGTCCCGGGCCCAGCGAGCGAAACAGCACGAGCCCGCCGAGCGCGATCATCACGAGCGGCCACAGCGTGCCCCAGC
Source organism: Massilia sp. (assembly GCA_045810485.1). GTDB lineage: Bacteria > Pseudomonadota > Gammaproteobacteria > Burkholderiales > Burkholderiaceae_D > Telluria. The sequence goes on from JBJMVU010000109.1 coordinate 11,412, forward strand.
TGATGTAAAAGAAACCCATGCGACTCACGATCATCAACAGGCCGATCGCGATCAGGACGCCCCCCATGTAGTTACCGCTGCGCGGACCGCTGCCGAACAGCGCGGCGCAGCCGGCCACGATGAAGGCAAGCGGCCAGAAGCCGATCGCATGCCGGAAGTTCAGGATGTCGAGGTTATCGAGCAGGAACAGGACGCCCATGCCCACGACGAGCAGGCCGAGCACGACCTGGCTCGAGGCGCGGTTCGTATTATTTTCCATGGCTGTCCCCTCCCTTCGGACCGAAGCGGCGTTCGGCGATCGGCCGGATCGCCATCGTGATGCCGCTGATGATGATGAAAAGGGGCCAGCTGTTGCCGAACGTGAGGCCCCACAGGCCTTCGAGCACGGCGAACAGCCACAGGCCGATGAAGACGGTCCACAGGCCATTGGAAAATTCGCGGGCGCTCGGGTAGCCGATGGTCTGGTTGACGCCCACCACGACCAGCAGCAGCGGCGCATAATGCCACAGCGAGCGGATGTCGAACACATCCATCTGGTCCAGCAGGAAGGCCACGCCCAGTCCCACCAGGACCAGGCCCCACAACACCTGGCGCCGCAGGTGGTAGGAAGCTTCGCTATTCATGTTTCCTCCGTTGTCGTTACATCGAATGACGACACGATAACGGAGGCGCCGCGCCGGCGGAAGCGCTTTTCGGCCAACGGCGGCGCCGTGCCGGTGAATGGCGACGTAGCCGGCGAATGGCAAAGGGCCCGCCATGTCCCATGGCGGGCCCTCGGGAGGCGGATGGATCAGGCCGCGGCTTGTGGACGCTGGCCCTTCTGCTGGTTGCGGTACTTGGCGCGGGCCGCGGCAATCTTGAGGGCTTCGCGCGCGACGTTCATCTTGTGGATTTCCTCGCGCTCTTTCTTGCCCCGGTGCTGGGCGACGTGTTTGCTGCCGATCTTGGCGGTCATGATGCTTCTCCTGTTCGGTGACGGTGAAACTGGCTCAGGTCCGGGAGGCGCCGATCCGGTCGTCCGACGGCATCAGCATGCCCCAACCCAGTTGGCGCCGGATTTCTTCCGGCGTCGGCGGCGGTGTCGTGTCCTTCGAGCGCCGCTCGAGGTATTCGCGCACGAGGTGCTTGGGTGGGTGATTCGTCGTCGTCGTCGTGGTCATGGCAACCTCCGCTTCCGTTGAAGCCGGCGCGTGCGCGGATCGATGATCGCGGTACGGCGCCGGCCTCCAAATTGGTGCCGATCCTCGAGGCGACCGGCTGACCTGTCGAGGTGGTTGGCCGCCTGCGGAAGATCGCTGGTGCCTCACTCGACGCCTCTATCGTAGCGAGACTACCGGGGGGCAAACCGTTAGATGCCGCACACTGTGCGTCCCCATGAGTTCCAGTCCTACAGACCACCTTCAAAGACGCCTACGTGATGCGAAAAAAAGCAATGAAAAAGGGGGCCGCAGCCCCCTTGCGCGGCCGGCGGGACGTGTCAGAAGCGGTATTTCAGGTTCATATAGAACTGGCGGCCGCTGACGTCCAGCTTCTGCTGTTCCTCCTCGCTGTAACGGTAGTAGGCACGCTTCACGTTGGTCAGGTTCGTTGCGTCGAACGTGAGCAGCAGCTGCGGCGTGAGGTTGACGCTGGCGTTGAAGGCCAGCGTCGTCACCGGCGCGGCCATCGTGGGCGCGGTCGGCATCAGCACGCCGTTGACGCTGTACAGGCCCTGGCTGTTGGCCGTCGGCGCCGGCGCCGTGGAGCTGTTCACGTACTCGCTGCGGTAGTTCGCGACGAGGCGCAGCGACACCTTGTCGTTCTCGAAATAGCCGCCCAGGTTCGCGGCCCATTCGGACGCGCCGACCATCGGCCGGCCGTCGTCGACCTTCGTGTGGGCGCGGCTGATGTTGCTGGTGAAGCCGAAGCCCGTCGTGCCGAGCGGCTGCTCGTACGACAGTTCGAGGCCGGCGATGTGCGCGCCCTGCTGCTGCGACGTCTGCACGGCATACGTTTTCATGGCCTGCGCCGCCGAATCCCACAAATCGATCGTGGCGCCGCCGCTGGTACCGGTCTTCGCATAGCCCTGGATGCGCGAGTAGAACAGGTCCACGCCGACCATTGCCCGGCGCGCGAAATACCACGCCCACGACGCATCGAGGTTGTCCGCCGTGAGCGGCTTGATGTCCGGGTTCGGCCCCGTCACGCGGCAACCCTGCGCGTCGCAGGTCGGCGACCCGAAGCCGGCGCCGAGCAGGTTGTAGTTCTGGCGCCCCACCGTGCGGCTGGCGCCGAAGCGCAGGATCTGGTCCTTCGTCAGCTCGTAACGCACGTTCATGCTGGGCAGCCAGTTGTTGAAGCGGCGGTCCGTCTTGATGAAGTAATAGGTGTTGCCGGTGTTGTTCTTGAAAGGCTCGTTGTCGTAGACCGGCTGCACCTCGCCCGAGGTCGTGATCGCGTCCGGATAGGCCGCGCACGGAATGGCCGGCTGGCCGGGCGCGGCGCGCAGGCAGACGCCGGCCGGGATCGGCGTCGGGATGTCGGCGTTGATGCGGGTCTGGACGAAGCGCAGCCCCACGTTGCCGGACCAGCGCTCGCCTTCCAGGTTGGCCATCACGTATGCCGCGCCCTGCCGTTCGCGCATGTGCAGTTCCGACGCGATGCGGCGTTCGTACTGGTCGCTCGTCGCTTTCGTCGCACCCTGGAAGTAAGCCATCAACACGGCCGGGTCGAACGTATAGCCCGTGTTGTCCCAGCCGGCCGGTCCGTCGAGACCCGCGCCGAAATTGGACGGCCAGGGAATCGTGCCGGTCGGCGCGCCGAGCGTGATGTCGCGGTCGTGGTACGCCGGATAGCGACGCGCGCTGTCGCGGTGGTGGTCGGCGTAGCGCACGCCGCCTTCGACCGACTGGATCCAGCCTTTGTCGATGCGCCATTCGCCGTCGACCTGGCCGCTCGTCTCGCGGTCGGTCGTCTTGAGGCCGGAGATCGTGCGCACCACGAGCTGGTCCGGCTTGACGCCGGTGCCGTAGTACTTCACGTACGGCGCGTTGTCGACGCCGGCCAGCGCATACGACACGCCCGTGCCGAAGCTCGCATAGGTCAGGCCCTGGTCGTAATCGGTCTTGCCGACGCCGCGCGTCGTCGACAGCAGCGTCTTCAGGGTCAGGTCCGGGCTCACGCGCCACTTGCCGTCCAGGTCGAGGAACGAACTGGTGGCACGCGCGCCCTGGCGATAAAAGCCTTCCGAGTTGCCGATGTATTGCGCCGGCGTCCCGTCGGCGAACATGATGTCGGCGCTTTTCAGCACGCGCAACTGGTCGCCGTACATCGTCGTCTCGTTGACGATGACCGGATTGCGGATCGACGCGAACACCTGCTGGCCCTGGGCGCCCGCCGTGTTCGGCGCGGTCGCGCCGGTCGCGCCGTCGGCCAGCGACGCTTTACCGAGCAGCATGCTGTAGATGGCGCCGGCCTTCAGGCGGCCATAGTTCGGCGCCTTCAGGGTGGAGGTGAAGCCCGTCACGGTGACGTCGACGTCCTGGTTCGGCTTGAACTCGAGCGCGAACATGCCACCCTTGCGGTCGCGCACGCCCTCGACGAATTCCGTGCTCATCGAACCGGGCAGGCGCACGCCGTTCAGGTCCGCGGCCTTGTAGCCGCTGCCGGCCAGCGACGCGTCGGTGATGCCCTTCATCGTCGTGGTGTTGATGACGTCCCAGCCGCTGCTCGTGCCGTAGGCGAGGCGCGACGCGGAGTCGCGCCGGATGTAGCGCTTCTCCGCGAAGCCCTGGAGGATGAAGCCGAACGTGCCGGCCTCGTTCTTCCAGTTGACGGAGGCGTTCAGGTCGGGCGCCGTCTTGCCCGGCAACGTCGCACGGCTGGCGCCCACGCTGGCCACGCCCGACAGGCGCTCCTTCTGCGCCAGGGGTTTGCGCGTCGTGACGTTGATCGTGCCCGCGAGGCCGCCGTCAACGATGTTCGCCTGCGACGTTTTATACACGATGGCCTGGTTCAGCACGGACGACGGCATCAGCGACAGACTCGTGGAGCGGCTGCTCGACGCCTGGTCGGCGATGTACCAGTCGCCGCTGCTGACCGCGTGGCCGTTGAACACGATCAGCGACATGTCCGGATTGGTGCCGCGCATCGCCACCTTTTCCGCCTCATCGTAGTCGGTGCGCACCGCGACGCCCGGCAGGCGCTGCAGCGAATCGGCCAGGTTCTTGTCGGGCATCTTGCCCACGTCCTCGGCCGTGATCACTTCCACGTTGGCGGTGGCGTCGCGCTTGACGGCCAGCGACTTCGCCATCGACGCGCGGATGCCCGTCACTTCGACCGTCTGCATCTGGGTGCTGCCGGCGTCGCTCTGGGCCAGTGCGGGCGCGCCCGCGGCGCCCAGCCATGCCAGTGCGACAGCGGCCGCGAGCGGCTTCTGCTTCCACATTTCTCTCTCCTCGTTCGTCATCGTCGGGCCGGTGTTTCCCGGTCTCGCGCACAGTATTGACGAAGGCAAACGGGTTGGATAATGACTACTGTTGCAGAATGTATAACTTAAAGGAATGCGGCCTGCAAATTCATTTTGACGGCATCGGCCGGCCGGGTTAGCGTAGCGTTTTGTTCATCGAGATCCGCCATGCGTCCTGTCCGCGCGCTGCCCGCGCTCCTGCTTTCCACTCTCGTCGCCGGCTGCGCGACGCCACCCGCCGCGCCGCCCGCCGCGCCGGTCGCCGCCGCTGCCAGCCCGACCGCGCAGGCCGCCGCGGCGGAGCCGCTCGAGACGATCCTGGGCAAGCCCCTGTACCGCATGCATCCCGTCGAGGCGGGCCGCTACATCGCGTGGGTGCACGAGGCCGAGCCCGACCTGCGCAAGCGCATCGCCGCCATCGGCCGCAAGAACCTCGGCCAGCCATACAGCCTGAACCTGCTGGGCGAATTCCCGTACCAGGTCCACGACGACCTGCCGATGTTCAGTCTCGACCACAGCGACTGCGTCGTGTTCGCGGAACACACGTACGCGATGGCCCTGTCGCAGTCGTGGGAAGAATTCTTCTGGATGCTGCAGCGCATCCGCTACCGCGACGGCCTCATCGGCGTCGCCACGCGCAACCACTACACCGAGATGGACTGGAACGTGGCGAACCGCTGGCTCGTGACTGACATCAGCGCCGAACTGGCCGGCACGGCCGGCCCCGCATACACGATGACGATCGACCGCGCCGGCTTCCTCAAGACGCGCCACCACACGGAAGCCAGCATCCCCGTCGAGACGAGCCGCCAGGCTTATGTGGCGAAAGACCAGGTGGCCGCCATCGCGGGCCAGTTGCGCGAAGGCGACCTCGTCAACGTGATCTCGACGCGCGACGGCCAGTACTGGGCCTCGCACGTGGGTCTCGTCGTGCTGGGCCCGGATGGCGAGCGCCACTTCCTGCACTCCTCCGAGCCGCAGGTGCGCGAGGAAACCTTCGAGTCCTACATCGCCCGCGCCGCCGCGCGCGAGGAACGCAACCGCCAGGCGGGCAAGAACGGCCAGGTGCTCGCCGGCTTCAAGTTCCTGCGCCTGAACGACGATATCGTGGTGTCGCCGATGGCGCCGCAGCCGCGCCCGGGCCACCCGGCCGGCGCCTGAACGACCTCCTTCCATTTCCTCCTTTCCACACGGCGCCCCGGCGGGGCGCCGCCCGCCTTTTGCGGTCCGCCGGTCCGCCGGATCGCCGGATCGCCGGATCGATTATCTCTGTTATCGGAATTAAAGAATTCTTTAAAAAACATATTCTTTAATTCAATTTCCCATTTTTATTTTCGTGGCATTCGCGACAAATTCCGTTTAGGCGGTTGAGCATGGTCAAACCCGTATTTCATATACGCCGAGATAATAAACTTACTCAGCAATATTAAATCGAATTGGCGACATACTCCATCCATTCACAGACCACCTATTTTGTTTTTCCCAACGGATATTCATATTCGCTAACTCACGCCGCGTTTCAGAATCATGATCAAGCTAAATCAAGCGCTTATCGGCCGATTTTGCTCCAGGATGGTATCCCTGCATCGCACGACGAAAATCGCGCTGATGGTCACGGCTGATCTGCTCGCACTGCCCTTCTGCTTTCTGATCGCAATGCTGCTGCGTGGCGGCGATCTGAAACTGGCTTCCCATTTCGGGCCGGCCTCTTATATTCTGGTCGCGGTCGTTACGATCGCAGCGTTTTCCGTTTCCGATTTATATCGTGCCGTCATTCGCTTCATCGACCAGCGTTTATTGAGCGTCACCGGCATCGCGCTGGCCGTCGCTATTTTAAGTGCCTATGCCGTCACGTTTTCGATAAAGGAAGAAAATTTCCCGCGAAGCGCATTGGCCATTTACTGGTTCATTGTTTTCTCCTATGTCATCGCTTCCCGCATCGGTGTCCGCGCGTTCCTCCGCAACCAGCACGGCGGCCCGCGCTGCGCCACGGAAGTGGTGGCCATCTACGGTGCCGGCGAGGCCGGCGCGCGGCTGGCGCAGGCGATGCGCAACAGCGACGAATACCGGCCCGTCTGTTTCTTCGACGACAAGCACGCGCTGAACGAACGCAACATCGGCGGCCTGCGCGTTTTCCATACCGACCGCCTCGTGGAGATCGTGAACGCGATGTGCATCCGCTCCATCGTAATCGCCATCCCGTCCGTCTCGCCGGAACGCCTGCGCGATATCATGCAGCGGCTGGCCCAGGCCGGCATTAGCACCAAGATCCTGAGCCGCCTCGTCGACCTCGCCGACGACAAGGTCACCCCGCGCGAAAGCATCCGCGACCTGAAGTTCGAAGACCTCCTCGGCCGCCCGCCGGTGCCGCCGCGCCTCGAGCTGTTCGCCGGCTGCGTGCGCGGCAAGACCGTGCTCGTCACGGGCGCGGGCGGCTCCATCGGCAGCGAGCTGTGTCGCCAGATCGTCACGCTGGCGCCGAGCCGGCTGCACCTGCTCGACCACTCCGAGTTCGCGCTGTACACGGTCCGCCAGGAGCTGGCCAGCCGCTTCCCCGACATCCCCGTGGAAGCGCACCTGGGCTCCGTCTGCAACGCCGACCTGGTCGACCGGATCCTGCGCGCGGGTCCGGTCGACACGATCTACCACGCCGCCGCCTACAAGCACGTCCCCCTCGTGGAGGCGAACATCGTCGAGGGCCTGCGCAACAACGTGCTGGGCGCCCAGGTCATCGCCACGCAGGCGGCGCGGCACGGCGTCGAGACGTGCGTGCTGATCTCGAGCGACAAGGCGGTGCGGCCGACGAACGTCATGGGCGCCAGCAAGCGCATCGCGGAGCTGATCTTCCAGGCCGCGGCCGCACGGCAGGGGGCGAGCAACTACGCGAGCAACTACGCGAGCAACCGCGGGGGCGACGGCGCGGGCACGACCTTCTGCATGGTCCGCTTCGGCAACGTGCTCGGTTCGTCGGGCTCCGTGATCCCGCTGTTCCAGCGCCAGATCGCGTGCGGCGGCCCGCTCACCATCACGCATCCCGACGTGTCGCGCTACTTCATGCTGATTCCCGAGGCGGCCCAGCTCGTGATCCAGGCCGGCGCCATGGCCAAGGGCGGCGACGTGTTCGTGCTCGACATGGGCGAACCGGTGCGCATCGTCGACCTGGCGCGCACGTTGATAGCCCTGTCCGGCCTGGCGGAAAAGACGCCGCAGAATGCGGGCGGCGACATCGAGATCCGCTACGTCGGCCTGTTCCCGGGCGAGAAGCTGCACGAGGAATTGCTGACCGACGGCGTCGTCTTCCCCAGCGAGCATCCCCGCATCATGCGCATGAAGGAAAACGCGCTGCGGCCCGGCGTGCTCGACACGTTCATTACCTGCCTGATGATGGCCTGCGAAACACACGAGCGGAACATGATCGAGGCGATGGTCAAGGCCATCGTCACCGAATACAACCCCAGCCGGCCCACCCTGGAGCCGGCTGCGACACCCGCGGCCACCACGGCCGCCTCCGCCGCGCCCGCCCCGGCGCCGCTCGCGGCCCCGCATCACCGTCTGGGCCTGATCAAGAAATTCGTGCCGTTCCGCATCTGAAGCCGGACCGGCACCCTTCCACCCATCCGTTTGGCGAGGACACACATGCGTGACGAAAGCAAACCGGCCTATCTCGAACAGCTCACCACCCGGCTGCGTGAGCGCACCGCCGTCATCGGCATCATCGGCCTGGGCTACGTCGGCCTGCCGCTGACGCTGCGCTATGCCGAAGCCGGCTTCCGCGTGCTCGGCATCGACATCGATGGCGCCAAGGTCGAACGCCTGAACCGTGGGGAAAGCTACATCAACCATATCGCCGCCGCCGACATCGGCAACGCGCGCGAACGGGGTTTCGAAGCCACCGCCGACTTCACCCGCGCCGGCGAGCCGGACGCCCTGATCATCTGCGTGCCGACGCCGCTCAATGCCTACCGCGAACCGGACCTGTCGTTCGTGCTCGACACGACGGAAGCCCTGCTGCCGTTCATGCGGCCGGGCCAGATACTGTCGCTGGAAAGCACCACCTACCCCGGCACGACGGACGAGGAACTCCGGCCACGGCTGGAATCGCGCGGCTTCGCGATCGGGCAGGACGTGTTCCTCGTGTTCTCCCCGGAACGCGAAGACCCGGGCAACCCCGACTTCCACACCCGCACGATCCCGAAGGTGTGCGGCGGCGTCACCCCGGCCTGCCTGGAAGCAGGGATCGCGCTGTACAGCCCCGCGATCGACCGCGTCGTCCCGGTCAGCTCGACCCGCGCGGCCGAACTGACCAAGCTGCTGGAAAACATCCACCGCGCCGTCAACATCGGTCTCGTGAACGAGATGAAGATCATCGCCGACCGCATGCAGATCGACATCCACGAAGTGATCCGCGCGGCCGCCACGAAGCCGTTCGGCTTCACGCCCTACTACCCGGGTCCGGGCCTGGGCGGGCACTGCATCCCGATCGACCCGTTCTACCTGACGTGGAAGGCGCGCCAATACGGCCTGCACACGCGCTTCATCGAACTCGCCGGCGAGATCAACAGCGACATGCCGCACTGGGTCGTGGGCAAGCTGACCGACGCGCTGAACCTGCGCGGCAAGGCCGTCATGGGCAGCCGCGTGCTGGTGCTGGGCATCGCCTACAAGAAGGACGTCGAGGACATGCGCGAATCGCCGTCGGTCGAACTGATGGAGATCCTGCGCGAAAAAGGCGCCGTCGTCGACTATGCCGACCCGCACGTGCCGGTGTTCCCGCGCATGCGCGAGCACCGCTTCGACCTCAGGAGCGTCGAACTGACCCCGCAGCGCATCGCGTCCTACGACGTGGTGCTGGTGGCCACGGCGCACAGCGCCTTCGACTACGAACTGGTGCGCCAGTACGCGGCCCTGATCGTCGACACGCGCGGCGTCTACCAGGCCCCGCTGCCGAATCTCGTCAAAGCCTGAGGAGCCCGCCATGCGCCAGTATCCCGCGCCCATTACGGACCGCAAGATCCGCTTCGCGCTCGTCGGCTGCGGCCGCATCGCCGCGAACCACTTCGAAGCGCTGCGCCAGCACCAGGACCGCGCCCAGCTGGTCGGCGTCTGCGATGTCGACCCGCGCGCGCTCGACCGCGCCGTCGGCGCCACCGGGGCCAGCGCCTATACGAGCCTGGACGCGATGCTGCGCGGCGCCACGGCCGACGCCTTCATCGTGACGACGCCGTCGGGCCTGCATCCCGAACAGGCCATCCGCATCGCCCGGGCGGGCCGCCACGTGGTCACGGAAAAGCCGATGGCCACGCGCTGGGAAGACGGCAAGCGCATGGTGGCGGCGGCCGACGCGGCCGGCGTGCGGCTGTTCGTCGTCAAGCAGAATCGCCGCAACGCCACGCTGCAGCTGCTCAAGCGCGCCGTCGACAAGAAGCGCTTCGGCCGCATCTACATGGTGAACCTGAACGTGTTCTGGGCGCGCCCACCCGAGTACTACCGGAGCGCCGCGTGGCGCGGGACGTGGGAATTCGACGGCGGCGCCTTCATGAACCAGGCCAGCCACTACGTCGACCTGATCGACTGGATCGTCGGCCCCGTCGAGAGCCTGCAGGCCTACACGGCCACCCTGGCGCGCGACATCGAAGTGGAGGACACGGGCGTCATCAGCCTGCGCTGGCGCAACGGCGCGCTCGGCTCGATGAACGTCACGATGCTCACCTACCCGCGCAACCTGGAAGGCTCGATCACCGTGCTGGGCGAGCACGGGACGGTGCGCATCGGCGGCGTGGCCGTCAACGAGATCCAGCAGTGGGATTTCGCGACGCCGGACCCCGACGATGCCCTCGTGACGGACGCCAGCTACCAGACGACGTCGGTCTACGGCTTCGGCCATCCGCTCTACTACGACAACGTGATCCGGGTGCTGCGCGGCGAGGCCGAGCCGGAGACGGACGGCCGCGAGGGGCTGAAGTCGCTGGAAGTGCTCGTGGCCGCATACATGTCTGCCCGCGACGGCAAGCGCGTCGCACTGCCCCTGGAGTACTGACATGAATCTCAACGGGCCGGATGTCATTCATCCCAGCGCCATCGTCGACGCGGGGGCGGTGCTCGGACCGGGCACGCGCGTGTGGCACTTTTCCCACGTATGCGGCGGGGCCCGTATCGGCGCGGGCTGTTCTCTCGGACAGAACGTCTTCGTCGGCAACGACGTCGTGATCGGCGATGGCGTCAAGATCCAGAACAACGTGTCCGTGTACGACGCCGTCACGCTCGAGGACGACGTGTTCTGCGGTCCCAGCATGGTGTTCACGAACGTCTACAACCCGCGCGCCGGCATCGTGCGGAAAGACCAATACCGCCGCACGGTCGTGAAGCGCGGCGCCAGCATCGGCGCCAACGCCACCATCGTGTGCGGCGTGACGGTCGGGCGCTATGCGTTCGTGGGCGCGGGCGCCGTGGTCAAGCGCGACGTGCCCGACTTCGCCCTCATGGCCGGCGTGCCGGCGCGCCAGATCGGCTGGATCAGCCGCTTCGGCGAACGCCTGGCGCTGCCGGTGTCCGGCAGCAGCGAAGCCGTCTGCCCCCACACGGGCGACGTCTACCAGCTGCGCGACGGGACCTGCACCCTGCGCCCGGCCTCCCATCAACCGTGATCCACCCGCACACCATCATGGATTTCATCGACCTCAAGTCCCAGTACCAGGCATCGCGCGACGTGATCAACCGGCGCATCCAGACCGTGCTCGACCATGGCCAATACATCATGGGCCCCGAAGTCGCCGATCTCGAGGAACGCCTGGCCGCCTGCACGGGCGCCCGCCACTGCATTACCGTCGCCTCGGGCACGGAGGCATTGCTGATCGCGCTGATGGCCCTTGGCGTCCGGCCCGGCGACGAAATCATCACGACGCCGTTCACCTTCATCGCCACGGCCGAGGTGATCGTGCTGCTGGGCGCCGTGCCCGTGTTCGTGGACGTCGACGCGCGCACCGGCAACCTCGACCCCGCCCTCGTCGAGGCCCACGTCGGTGCCCGCACGCGCGCCATCATCCCCGTGTCGCTGTATGGGCAGCCGGCGGACATGGACGAGATCAATGCGATCGCGACCCGCCACGGCCTGGCCGTGATCGAGGATGCCGCGCAGAGCTTCGGCGCCGATTACCGCGGCCGCAAGAGCTGCAACCTGTCGTCGATCGCCTGCACGAGCTTTTTCCCCAGCAAGCCGCTCGGCTGCTATGGCGACGGCGGCGCGCTGTTCACAAGCGACGACGATCTGGCGCGCGCCATGCGGGAAATCCGCGTGCATGGCCAGAGCAGGCGCTATGTCCACACCCGGATCGGCGTCGGCGGCCGCATGGACACGCTGCAGTGCGCCGTCGTGCTGGCCAAGCTCGGCCTGTTCGACTGGGAGCTCGGCCAGCGCCGGCGCGCCGCGGCCACCTACGACGCCCTGTTGGCGGGCAAGGTCGATCTCGTCACGCGCAGCGCCGACCGTTCCAGCGCCTACGCCCAGTACACGGTGCTGGTCGAGCGGCGCGACGACGTCCAGCGCACGCTGCAGGAAGCCGGCATCCCGACGGCGGTCCATTATCCCGTGCCGATCCACATGCAGCCGGCGTACGCGCACCTGAGCGGCGGTGCGAGCTGCCCGGTGGCGCGCGTCCTGGCGGACCGCGTCATGAGCCTGCCGATGGGGCCCTACCTGCCGGACGAGGACATCCGGCGGGTGTGCGCGGCCCTGCTGGAGGCCGTCGCCGGCGCCGGCGCCCCGGCCGGCGCCGCGTCCTCATCCCCAGCCATGACGGTATGAGTCAGCCCGGCTTCTGGAGACATGTGGCCACGGTCCTGGGCGGCGCACTCGGCGCCCAGGCCCTGCCCCTGCTGGCGGCCCCGCTGATCACGCGGATGTGCACGCCCAGCGAGCTGGGTGCGTTCTCGGTGTGGCTCGGCGTCGTCGCCGTGTCCGCCATCGCGGCCACCCTGCGTCTCGAGACAGCCATGATCCTCGACCACGAACCGGCGCAGCAGCGGGTCTGCTTTTCCGTCGTGTTCCATTCGGCCAGCGCGACCGCACTGCTCGTGTCGCTGTGCGCACTGCTGGCCCATGCCTTCGGGCTTCCCGCGCTCGGCGAACAGTCGTGGGGAGCGTTGCTGCTGGTCGGGGCCGGCACCTGGCTCACGGCGTACACCCAGACGACGCTGGCCTACGCGACGTCGCACAAGGCCTTCGGCAAGGCCGCGCGCGCCAAGGTGTGGGGCGCCGGCACCATCGCGCTCACGCAAGTGCTGCTGCTGGCCGTCGGCGCCGGCGAAGCGAGCCTGCTGGCCGGCCAGCTGATCGGCCTCGCGGCCGGCCTGCTGGCTGCGACGCTGCTGCTGCACCCGCCGCGTCCACGGGTCGCGCTGCGGCTGGACCGCGCCGCGCGCGCCTACCTGCACCGGCACCAGAAATTCTGGCGGTTCTCGCTGCCGTCGAACCTGCTCAACGCCCTTGTCGGCCAGATGCCGCTGTTCCTGATCGGCATGCGCCACGGCGCCGTGGCGGCCGGCCTGTACGCCCTCACCCAGCGCGTGCTGGCGGCGCCCGTGTCCCTGCTGGCGGCGTCCGTGCTCGAAGTGTTCAAGCGCGAGTCCGTGCACGAGTTCCAGACGCTCGGCCATTGCAGCCACGCCTACCGCTACACGTTCAAGGCCCTGACGATGCTGGGCGCGGGGCCGGCGCTCGTGCTGCTGCTGTTCTCGCCCGCCCTGTTCGAGCAGGTGTTCGGGCCGTCCTGGCGTCCCGCCGGCGAGCTGGCGCAGATCCTGGCACCGCTGTGCTTCCTGAATTTCATCGCGAGCCCGCTCAGCTACGTGTTCTTCGTCGCCGGCAAGCAGCAGATCGACCTGATCTGGCAGATCGCGCTGTTTTGCACGACGCTGGGCGCGTTCCTGATGCCCGGCTCGTTGCACGAGAACGTGCTGTGGTACGCGATCGGCTATTCGGTGCTGTACCTGGTGTACCTGCACATGTCGTGGCAGATCTCGCAGAACCGGCCGGCGGCGGCATGAACACGACCTACCGTCCCGGCACATCCGCAGGCGAACAGCTGCTGCTGAATTCCGCGTTCTTCCTGCTGTTCCCGGGATTCTTCTACTACCACACCCTGCTGGGCACGGGCACGACGGGTGCCTTCCTGGGTGGCTATTTCTCTCCGGTGTCGCTCGCCTACGTGCTGCCGCTCATCGTCCTTTACTACCGGCGCGTGCGCCGCGATCCGTGCCGCCTGTCGTCGATCGACCTGCACTACGGCCTGTTCAATGCCTACTTCATCGCGGTCATCGTCGTGAACGCGGCCGCCGGGGCCAGCCTCGCCATCGTCGCCCATCACATCGCAGGCATGCTGTTCATGGTGAACACGTTCTTCATGTTCGCGCTCATCGACTTCGACCACTGGCAATTCCGCCTGATGGGCCTGGCCAGCCTGGCCGCCATGAGCGCGATCGTGTTCACGTTCTCGGTCAGCGGCGTGTTCTACCTGGGCGCGCTCGGCATCGCCAAGGATGCGGACTCCCTCGCCACGTACCAGGGCTTCTCGCGCTCCTACCTGATGACGATCCTGCCCGTCGTCGCCCATACGCGCTCGCTGCCGCTGCGCCTCGTCCTGTACGCAAGCGGCGCGGCGACGCTGTTCGTCAACACGGCGCGCAGCGAATTCGCGGGACTGCTGTTCGCGATCCCCATCATCGAATTCTATTATTCGCGTCACAAGCTGATCTTCGTCGGCGTGGCCGTGCTGGCCACATTGCTGGTCGCGGCGCACATGGACGACATCATCGCCGCGCTGCCCGACAACCGCGTCCTCGAACTGCTCGACCTGTCGCAATCGACGTCGGCCAACAAGCGCCATCACCTGACGCTGTACGCGCAGCAGACCATCGCCGCGCATCCGCTGCTGGGCGACTATGCCAGCTACACGCTCGGCTACTACTCGCACAACGTGCTGTCGGCGTGGGTCGACCTGGGACTGTTCGGCTTCGTCTATCTGCTGGCAATCACGGCGCTGCCTGCGGTGCCGATGTTCGTCAAGGAGTACTTGGCCGGCCGCCGCCGCCCGGAATTCATCCACGGGTTCGTCCTTGCCTGCGTCACCGTCCTGCTGCTGATTTCCTCGCACTACTTCACTGACATGCTGATCGGAGCCACCCTCGGCGCTTACGCGCAATACCGGTACGAAAGAAAACATGGCAAATATCGTCCACCTGACCTCAGCCCATCCTCGCTACGATACCCGGATCTTCATCAAGCAGTGCCGCAGCCTGAACGAACGGGGGCATGACGTCACGCTGGTGGTGGCCGACGGCATGGGCGATGAAACGGCCGACGGCGTGCGCATCGTCGACGTCGGGCCGGCGACGGGCCGTGTCGACCGCATCCTGCGGGCCACGCGGCGCGTGCTGCGCACCGCGCTGCGGCTCGATGCCGATGTCTACCAGCTGCACGACCCCGAACTGCTGCCGGCCGGGCTGCGTCTCAAGCGCAGCGGCAAGCGGGTGGTCTTCGATTCGCACGAAGACGTGCCCGCGCAGCTGCTCGCCAAGCCCTACCTCGGCATGCTGTCGCGCCGCACGCTGTCCGGCGCGTTCCGCATGTACGAGGACTATGCGTGCCGCCGCTTCGACGGCCTGATCGCCGCGACGCCGTTCATTCGCGAACGCCTGGCGCGGCTGCATCCGCACACGGTCGACATCAACAATTATCCGCTGCTGCAGGAATTCGACGATCCGGCGGACTGGGACCGCAAGGCGCAGGAAGTCTGCTACGTCGGCAGCATCTCGGCCATCCGCGGCATCCGCGAACTGGTGCGCGCCTGCGAGCTGCTGCATTCGCCGGCGCGCCTGGCCCTCGTCGGCACGTTTTCCGAGCCCGCACTGGAACGCGAGGTCGCGGGATTTCCCGGCTGGGCACGGGTGCAGGCGCACGGCCACCTCGACCGCATCGGCGTGCAGCAGGTCATGCGGCGCGCGATGGCGGGGCTGGTGACCTTGCACCCCGTCGTCAACTACCTGGATGCGCTGCCCGTCAAGATGTTCGAGTACATGGCCGCCGGCCTGCCCGTGATCGCGTCCCGTTTCCCATTGTGGCAGGACATCGTCGAGGGCAACCAGTGCGGCGTCTGCGTCGACCCCGGCAATCCCGCCGCGATCGCCGCCGCGATCGACCATTTCTGCCGCCACCCGCACATTGCACGGCGCATGGGCGAGAACGGACGGCGCGCCGTCCACACGCGTTACAACTGGGGCAGCGAAGCCGCCAAGCTCGCCGCATTCTACGACGCCGTGCTGCCGGGGTCCGCGACCGGTTCCCGCGAGCGCCACGGCGACGGCCTGCACGCCGGCTTTCCGTAGCCGGCCCTCGCTGCCGGACACCCGAACCCCATCCGCCAACGACCACGTACCGCCGAGCCGACACGTACCATGAACACTTTGCTGCGCCACTACGACACGCTGCGCCAGATCCTCAGCCTGCCACGGGCGGACCTGTACTTCGATGCCCGCCTCGAACCGGAAGACATCCCGGCCACCTATCGCTATTACACCAAACCGCATCCGCGCTACAAGCTCATCGGCAACAAGACGATCGGCGCGGCGTTGATCGACCTGGCGCGGTTCCCCGCCCCCACCGGCTACCTGGACGCCATCCAGGGCAAGAACAGGGGTGCCTGGCACGCCGGGCGGGCCCGCGCGCGCGGCTACGTGTGCAGGGAGATCGAGCGCAACGACTACGCCGACGCCATCCACGCCATCAACACGTCGCTGGACACGCGCCAGGGCCGGCCGATGGACAGCAAATACCTGGACAAGACCACGCGGTTCGAGCGCCTGCCCCATTTCGAGTACTACGGCGTGCTGGACGGCGAAGGAAAGCTGGTGGCCTACGCGAACATCGGACGCTACGGCAATTTCAGCGCGTTCTCGCAACTGATCGGCCTGCGCAGCAACGACGGCATCATGCACCTGCTCATCATCGACATCGTCACACGCCTCATCGAGCGGCAACACGTGCGCTACGTCATGTACGACACGTTCTTCGGCGCGCAATCCGGCCTGCAGCATTTCAAGCGCATCGTCGGCTTCGAACCCTATCGCGTGAAGTACAGCCTGCGATGAACATGCTGCTCAACCGTCTGTACTCGGACTACCTGATGCCGACGCGCCTGCCCGAGTACGAAGCGCTCCTGGCCCGGGCCGCACAGTGCGGCTACCGGCAACTGTCCGTGCGCGACTTCCACCGCGCGGTACGCAGGGAAGGCGCGCCCCCGGGCAAGGTGCTGGTGCACCGGCACGACATCGACAGCGACCTGCGCACGGCGCGCAAGATGTTCGCGCTCGAAACGAAGTACGGCGTCAAGGCCAGCTATTACTTCCGCCTCAGTACGCTGGACTACGGTTTCATGCGCGACATCGAGGCGGCGGGCAGCGAGGCCAGTTACCACTACGAAGAAGTGGCGACCTACGCCAAGCGCCACCGCCTGCGCCGCGGCGACGAGGTGCGCGCCCGCTTCCCCGAAATCCGGGAACTGTTCGTGCGCAACTTCATGCGGATCGGCGAACAGCTGGGCACGGCGATGACGACGGTGGCCAGCCACGGCGACTTCGCCAACCGCCGCCTGAAAGTGATCAACCACGAGCTGCTGAGCGACCCCGTGCTGCGGCGGCGCTGCGGCATCGAATGCGAATCCTACGACGCCGACCTGCTGCGCCACTTCGACCTGTACATCAGCGACCGGCCGCATCCGGTGTATTACTACCCGCTGTCACCGTTCGAGGCGCTCGGCCGCTACGAGCGCGTCTGCTTTCTCACCCATCCCGTCCAATGGGAAACGAACTGGCTCGAGAACACCCGCTGCAACGTGGTGCGCCTGGCCGAGGAAGTGGTGTGGCACACATGAATATCCTCCTGGTCAACCATTACGCCGGCTCCGTGCGTCACGGCATGGAATACCGGCCCTACTACCTCGCACGGGAATGGGTCCGCGCGGGGCACAGGGTGACCATCGTCGCGGCGTCGGCATCGCATGTGCGGACGCAGGCGCCGCAGATGGGGCGGCGCGCGCGGCTGGAAGAAACCATCGACGGCATCGACTACCTATGGCTGGCGGCCCCGCCCTATCGCGGCAATGGCGCGGCGCGGGTGCGCAACATGGCGGCGTTCCTGTGGCGCCTGCACGCGGCGGGCACGCAGCTGGCGCGCACGGTCCGGCCGGACGCCGTGATCGCGTCCAGCACGTATCCGCTGGACATCTGGCCGGCCGCGCGCATCGCCCGCCAGGCCGGGGCCCGCCTGCTGCACGAAGTGCACGACCTGTGGCCGCTGTCGCCCATCGAGCTGGGCGGCTATTCGCCCCGCCATCCCTTCATCATGCTGCTGCAGGCCGCGGAAGACTACGCATGCCGCCAGGCCGACGCCATCGTCTCGATCCTGCCCAGGGTGCGGCCCCACCTGGAAGCGCACGGCATGGCGCCGCACAAGCTGCACCTCGTGCCGAACGGCGTCGACCCGGCCGAATGGCAGGCCCAGCCGGCACCCCTGCCGGCCCGGCTCGACGTCGTCCTCGACGGGTTGCGCCAGCAGGGACGGTTCGTCGTCGGTTATGCCGGCACGCACGGCATCGCGAACGCACTGGGCACGCTGCTCGACGCCGCGCGCCGCCTGCGCGGCCACCCGGTCGCCTTCGTGCTGGTCGGAGCCGGTCCCGACAAGCCCGCGCTGGAGCGGCAGGCCGCGGAACTGGGCCTCGCCGACGTGCACTTCTTCGATCCGGTCGCGAAATCCCAGGTGCCGGCCCTGCTGCAGCGCTTCGACGCCGCCTACATCGGCTGGCGCCGCCAGGCCCTGTACCGCTTCGGCATCTCGCCCAACAAGCTCATCGACTACATGATGGCCGGCCGGCCCATCCTCCATGCCGTCGACGCCGGCAACGACCCCGTCATGGAGGCCGGCTGCGGCATGACGGTCGCGCCGGACGACCCGCAGGCCGTCGCCGACGCCGTGCTCGCCATGCGCGCGCTGGACGCCCCGACGCGCGATGCGCTCGGGCGCCGCGGGCGCGCCCATGCGCTCGCCAACCACACTTATCCCGTCCTCGGACGACGCTTCCTGACCGCACTTGCTGGAGACAGCCATGCCTGAAGACCTGCCCCAACCCGCTACCGCCCCCTTCCTGCCGTTCGCGCTGCCCGACATCGACGAGGCGGAGATCGACGCCGTCGTCGTCTGCCTGCGCTCCGGCTGGGTCACGACCGGCCCGGCCACCCGCCAGTTCGAACAGGATTTCAACGCGTACCTGGGCGGCGGCCTGCACGCGATCTCCGTGAACTCGGCCACCGCCGGCCTCCACCTGGCGCTGGAATGCCTGGGCATCGGTCCCGGCGACGACGTCATCGTGCCAACGCTGACGTTTACGGCCACCGCCGAAGTCGTGCGCTACCTGGGCGCGCGGCCCGTGTTCGTCGACGTCGAGCCGGACCGGATGACGCTGTCCGTTCCCGCCGTCGAGGCGGCGCTCACGCCGCGCACGCGCGCCATCGTCCCCGTCCACTACGCGGGCCTGGCCTGCGACATGGATGCCCTGCTGGCGCTGGCGCGGCGCCACGGGCTGCGCGTCGTCGAGGATGCCGCCCACGCCTTCCCGACCCGCTACCGGGGCCGGCTGGTCGGCACGCTGGACAGCGACATCACCGTGTTCAGCTTTTACGCGAACAAGACGATGACGACGGGCGAAGGCGGCATGGTGGTCGTGCGCGACCCCGACCTCGCGCAGCGCGTGCGCGTGATGCGCCTGCACGGCATCAGCCAGGACGCCTTCGACCGCTACGTATCGAAGAAACCGGCGTGGTATTACGAAGTCGTGGCCGCCGGGTTCAAGTACAACCTGACGGACATCGCATCGGCCATCGGCATCCAGCAGCTGCGCAAGATCGACCGCTTCGCGGCGCGCCGGGCGCACCTGGCCGGGCGCTACCATGACGGCCTTGCCGGCCTGCCGCTGCATCTGCCTGCCCTGCCCGATGGCGCCAGCACGCATGCGTGGCATCTGTACGTGATCCGCCTGGCGCCCGACGCGCGGTTCGGGCGCGACGACCTGATCGCCGAGCTCGCCCGGCGCGGCATCGGCACCAGCGTGCACTTCATTCCGCTGCACCGCCAGCCCTACTGGCGCGACACCTACGACCTGTCGCCCGCGCGCTTCCCCGTGGCCGAAGCCTGTTATCCGCGCATGCTCACCTTGCCGCTGTACACGAAGATGAGCGACGCCGACCAGGACCGCGTCGTCCAGGCCCTGCACGAGTTGCTGGCATGAGCAAGCGCCTGTTCGACGTGCTGGCGGCCGCGGGCGGCCTGATCCTCCTCGCGCCGCTGCTGCTCGCGATCGCGCTGTGGATCCGGCTCGACTCGCCTGGGCCGGCGCTGTTCCGCCAGCGGCGCGTCGGACGCCACGGCCGATTGTTCGACATTTACAAGTTCCGCACGATGGTCGAACGCCCCGACGACGTCCGCCTGCTGACGATCGGCCGGGATCCGCGCATCACCCGCGCCGGCCGCTTCCTGCGGCGCACGAAGCTGGACGAACTGCCCCAGCTGCTGAACGTGGTGGAGGGCACGATGAGCCTCGTCGGACCGCGGCCGGAAGTCCCGCGCTACGTCGACCGGTATCCGCCCGCAGTGCGCCGGACCGTGCTCTCGGTGGCGCCGGGCATCACGGACCTGGCGGCCATCCTGTACAAGGACGAGAACGACATCCTCGGACGCGCACAGGATCCGGAGCGCGCGTATGTCGAAACGATCCTGCCCGTCAAGCTCGAGTATTACCAGCGCTACGTGCGCGAGCGGTCGTTCTGGCTGGACCTGCGTATCATCTTCCGGACGCTGGCTGCCGTCCTCAGGTAGCACCAGGTACCGACATGCTCTGGTCCAAGCTGTTCCACCTGGGCGACCTGTCCCTCACGCTCCCCACCGGCATGGCGATCGCCGCGTGGCTGCTGGCTGCCCGTGCCTGGCGCGCCGCCGCCGGCTGGATGCTGGTGTTCGGCCTCGCGCTGGCCCTCGTCGCGGCGACCAAGGTCGCGTTCATGGGCTGGGCGACGGGGCTGCCCGCGCTGGGCTACAAGGCCGTCAGCGGCCACGCCGCCGGCTTCACGGCCGCCTTTCCGACGCTGTGCTGGTTGCTGGCGCAACGCTGCGCACCGCCCCTGCGCGCGACCGCCGCCGCGGTGGCGCTGGGCCTCGGCGTGGCGGTGGCCGTGGCCCTCGTCCACGCCGGCGAGCACACGCCGGCCGAAGCCATCGCAGGCTGGACCATCGGCACGGCCGCCTTTTTCCTCACGACTTACCTGGCGGCCAACGTACCCACCCCACCGCCGGGCAGGGCATTCGCCTCTGCCGCGCTCGCATTCGGCGCGACGGCCTGGGCGCTGCACTCGGTCTCGGTCGGCTACTGGATGATCAGGCTTGCGCTCGCCCTGTCCGGCAATTCCTACCCCTACCCCTGGGACAACTGTGGTTAGTTTATTTGGAGGTTCATCATGTCTGACACGCATCTTCCATCGATCCACTGGCAGCGACAGAGTCAGCTCGACAGCACGACCGGATGCTCCCTGCTGATTTCCCTGATGCGTGGCCTGGCGGCGCTGCAGGTAGCGGCCGCGCACCTGCGCGCCGAAATGTTCCCGGGGCTGCGCGAGATCGCCAGCCCGCCCGTCTACTACCAGATGCTGGCCTTCGCCACCGGCTTCGCGCACCAGGCCGTCGTCGTCTTCTTCCTGATCAGCGGCTGGCTGGTCGGCGGCAGCCTGCTCAACAAGCTGGCCCAGGACGCGTCGCCGTGGCGCGCCTACGCGATCGACCGGCTGACCCGCTTGTGGACGGTGCTCGTGCCGGCCCTGCTTCTGATGCTGTGCGTCGGCGTCCTGACCGGCACCGTCGATCCGGCCCGCGCGGATTTCTCCACGGCCAGCGAATACTCGGCCACCGCGTTCGCCGGCAACCTCGTCGGCCTGCAGACCGTCATCGTGAAAAACTTCGGCGGCAATTACGCCCTGTGGAGCCTGGCCAACGAGACCTGGTACTACGTCCAGTTTCCCCTGTTGCTGGTCATGTTCACGAGCCGCAGCCGGGTACGCCAGGCCGGCGTCGCGACCCTGCTCGTCGTACTGGGCGCCTCCCTCCCCCTGCCGATCACGCTGTATTCCGCCCTGTGGCTGCTCGGCGTCGCCTTTTCGCGTATCCGCATCGATTGCGGCAACGGCGCGCGCATCGCCCTGCTCGCCATCGCCGCGGCCTGTTCGGTCTACTTCCGCGTGCGCGGCAGCAATGACGACCTCAACCCGGAATCGTTCCTGCAGGATCTGGTGTACAGCCTGCCCCTGCTGGCCCTGCTGTCCTCGCTGCAGGCGCCCCTTGTCACGCAGTCGCCATGGATGCGGACGCTCTCCCGGGTGGCCCACTTCCTGTCCGAGTTCTCGTTCACGCTGTACGTGACGCACATCCCCTTCATCAAACTGCTGCGGTATGCCGGCCAGCACACGTTCGGGCGGGATCGCCTTGCCGCTGACGCGCCGCCGGATTACGCCGTCTATGCGGGCATGCTCCTGGCCCTGCTCATCGCGGCCTGGCTGTCGTATCTGCTGTTCGAATCGCACACGTTCCGCATGCGTCGCGCGCTCAAGAATGCCTTGCAGCCGCGCGCCCGGCCGGCGTCGATGGCGTCCTCGTCGATGAAGTGAGAGATTGGATCCCGTTGGCCGGCGCGTGCGAGCGGGTCGGCCCGGCGGATCGGGCGCACATCAGCCGGCGTAACCGATCTGTCCCGCGGCGGTGAACTTGGTGTAGGCGCCGTATGCGCCGAGGCGGGGCGCCATGTCGTTGAACAGCACGCCCTGGGGCGAGATGCCCGCATGGTTCAGGCGCTTGACCGATTCGTTGATCTCGGATTCGTTCGTGCGGCCCGAGCGCGCGACGATGAAGACGGCGCCGGCGTGGCCGCCGATGATCAGCGCGTCCGCCACGTCGAGCAGCGGCGGCGGATCGAGCAGCACCAGGTCGTAGTGGGCGGCCACCTGTTGGAGCAGGCCGCCGAAATTCAGGTGCAGCAGGAATTCGGAGCGGTTCGGCGGCAGTTCCCCGGTCGGGATGAAGTCGAGGTTTTCGACGACGTCGTGGTGGATCACCTCGTCGATTGCCGACTGGCCGAGGATCGCGCGCGACAGCCCCCGTTCGCGGCTCATGCCGAAATAGCGGTGCAGCTGGCCGTTGCGCAGATCCGAATCGATCAGCAGCACGCGCTTGCCGCTGGCCGCCATCACGGCCGCGAAGTTCGCGGACACGAACGACTTGCCGAGGTCCCGCGTGGGTCCGGCGAACATCACGATGTTGTTGCGGAAGTGCGGCATGGAGAACAGCAGCGCGGCGCGGAAGCTGCGCAGGCTTTCGATGGCGGCATCCTCGGGGATGATCTGGGCCAGCAGCGGCAGTACGCCGCCATCGCTGCGCGCCTTGCGCATCAGCTTGTCCTGGTTGTTGCTGTGCGGGATCGTCGCATAGACGACCCGTGCACGCAGCAGGCGCTCGATGGCCTGCGGGTCGTCGATGCCGCCCATCATCGCCTTGCGCGTGAACGCGACCAGCGTGCCGAGGAACAGCCCCGTGACGATCGCCAGCGCGACGATCAGCGGGCGGTTCGGCTTGATCGGCTTCTCGGGCGCGATCGGCGCATCGACCATGCGCACGTTGCTGACCCGTCCCACCGAGATCAGGCGCAGCTGCTGCGCCGTGTTCGACAGCGCCGTGTAAAGGTCGGTGTTGACCTTGATGTCGCGCGTCAGGCGCGCCTCGTCCTGTTCGAGCACGGGCAGGTCCTTGATACGGGCGTTGACCTGGTCGATCTCCGTATCGACCTCCTTGAGCTGGCGGTTGATGGCGGCGACGATCGGGTGGTCTTCCGTGAAGCGTGCCAGCAGCTCCGTCTTCTTCTGGATCAGGTCCATGCGGCGTGCGCGCGCCGCCGCGGCCTGCGTCAGGCTCATGCGTGCTTCTTCCTGCAGGTCGACCGTGCTGTGGGCGTTGCGGAACTGGTTGTAGCGGTCTTCCGCCTGTTCCAGCTGGCGCTTGAGGATGGGCAGCTGCTGGTTGAGAAAGGCCAGCGACTTTTCCGCTTCCTCGGTCTTGCGCGCGAGGTTTTGCCGCATGTATTCGCGGCCGATCTCGCTCAGCACGGCGTACGTGCGGCGCGCGTTCTCGCCCTGCAGCTTGACTTCGATGATGCCCGACTGCTTGCCCTGCTCGGTGATCACGAGCGCGTTCTGGATCGCCTCGATCATCGCGAAGCGCGACATGCGGCGCAGGCGGAAGCGGCCGCCGGGATTCGCGGCGAGGCGGTCGACCTTCAGTTCGATCAGTCCTTCCGGCGTCGGCACGCGGTAGCGCAGTCCCACTTCGCCTTCGAACACGATGCGCTGGCCGCCGCCGGAAAACTGGTAGTGGTCGTTGCCGAGCGCCGTCAGCGTGAACTCGCGCGCCAGCCATGTTTCCGGCACTTCGAACAGCGACACTTCGGCCTTCTCGCTGCCCCAGACATAGCCGCCGTAGCCGAACAGGCCCGGCGCGGACACCGCGTTGCCGTTCTGGTTGGCGAACCAGAAGCCGGCGATGGGGAAGTACCTGGGCTGCACGTCGATGTACAGCTGCAGGTTGTCGACCGCGCGCGACACGACCATGCGCGACCGCAGCAGTTCCATCTCGGCGATAGCCGCCTTCTTGGTCTCGAACAGCGAGGACGCTTCGGAGAGAATGTTCTTCGACGCGTTCGGGCTCTCTTCCTCGACGTGGATCATCAGGTTGGCCTCGAACACGGGCTTGGCGACGAGCGCGTACAGCACGGCCATCAGCGTGATGAAGGCCGTGATGCCGCCGATCAGCCAGCGACTGTCGTACAACGTGTTCAGGTATCCCTTGAGGTCGAACGCGGGCTCCTCGCGCGGGGCGTCGACGGCGCGCGGATCGAACGGCACACCGAGGATGGGCGGACGGGGTGCGACGGGCGACAGGGCGTGCTGCTCACCGGTAGTGCTCATGAGGTGCTCCGTGGATCGGCAGGTGCGGGTATGTATGCGGACCTCAAGGCCGGGTCGTCGCGCTCACGGCGGAAGTCAGCGCGCCCGGGAACAGGAGACTCAGGTTGCGGTTCCAGTTGGCCAGCGGCGTCGCGGCCACGTACACGATGTCCTTCGGTTGCAGTTCGAAGGCTTCGGCCATCGCGAGCGATCCGGCCACCCGCGCGTCGAGCTGGAACACGCGCGTGCGCTGCGGCGTCTTGCGCACCACGTAGACCTGGCGCGCGTCGCCGCTCAGGGGACTGATGCCGCCGCTCTCCCCCAGCGCTTCGTTGAGGGTCAGCCGGCCGTCGTGCATCGTCAGCGCCTTGGGCGACACGACCTCGCCCGAGACGAACACCTTGCTTTCGTCGCGCGAATGGACGCGCACCACGTCGCCCGGCGCGAGCATGACGAGCCCGGGATTGATGTTCTTCTGCACCAGGTCGCGCAGGTTGATGGCGTAGTGCGACTTGCCGCGTTCCAGTTCGATGCGGCTCTGGTCCGCCGTGGGCAGCAACCCGCCGGCGCGGTTGATGGCTTCCACCAGCGTCATCGGGATGTCATTGATGGCCTGCAGGCCGGGCGACTTCACTTCGCCGTCGATGTACACGCGCTTGCTGCGGTAGGCCTGCACGCGCAGGGTCACGTTCGGGTTGGCGAGGTATTTGGCGAGGCGCATCGTCAGCAGGGTGCGGGCCTGTTCCTCGGTGAGGCCCGCCACGGTCAGCAGGCCGGCCAGCGGGAACTGGATGCGTCCCTGGTGGTCGACGACGAAGCCCTGCGGCGCCGCGTTCGCGTTGGCGGCCGCTGCGGCGGCGACGGCGGGATCGGCATTCGCGGCCGTCACGAGGCCACCGGTCAGCTCGGGATGGTCCCACACGACGATCGCCAGGATGTCGCCACTGCCGATCCCATACGGCGGCGGATTCGGCACCAGCAAGCGTTCGAGGTCATCGTTGGCGCGGACCTGGTGCTGCTGGCGCTCCGCCGTGATCAGCGGTTCGGTGATCATCTCGGTGGGCGGCGCCGGCTCGTCGGCGCCGGCGTGCTCCTGCGAGCGGAAGTGGATCGCCGGCGCGCAGCCGGCGAGCAGGCCGGCGCACAGCCAGGGCAAGGCGATGGCCGCGACCCACCGCAGAAATTGCGTAATGGAAGCATGCATGTGTTGCCTGTCGAAATGAGCTGCCATCCTCTGGCGATCAGACTCAGGGTAAGCCGCTCAACCGGCAGGACTTTGGCGCACGTCAAGCGCCACGCATAGGTCAACCGTGGGTGCGAATGGTCGTCAGCGCATCTCTTCCAGCAGGCGCAGGACGCCGGCGAAGCGCCAGACGCGTCGCAGTTCGATCACGTCGTAGTTCGCCGCGACGTTCGGTGGAAAGGCCGAGTAGCGCGCGTTCAGGCGCACGATGCGACGCACGAAGTCGTCGATGTCCGCGCGGCCGCTGGAGCGCAGGATGGTCACGTCCTCGACGCTGCCGTCGCTTCGGATCGCCACGCTGACGATGGGATCCGTCCGCACGATATCGGCCGCCAGCTGGGCCTCGCTGAGGACCGCGTTGCGCTCGATTTTCTGGCGCACGCTGTCCATGTACATGCGCAGCGGAACGTCGTGGCGCCCTGCCTCGGCCAGCGCGCGGCGCACGGCGCGCGCAGCGTCCTCGGCGGGCTGTACGGCCCGCGGCACGGGTTTCGAGATATCGATGCCGCGCATCATCTCGCGCGCACGCGAGGCCAAGTCGCTGCCGAGCGCACCGCGCGGGAGCGTGCCGTCGCCCCGGCCTGCGCCATCGCCGCTGCCGCCGTCCGCGCGCGCGCCCCCCGGCGGGGACGTCGCGGCCGGCGTGCCGGCATCGGCCACGGCGCGCTCGCGTGCCTGGCGTGCCTGTTCCTGTGCCAGCCGGGCGCTCTCTTCCGCTTGCCTTCGTGCGGCCTGCTCGGCCTGCTGCGCCTGCTCCTGGCGCGCCCGTTCTTCCGCGAGCCGGCGGGCCTGCTCCTGGTCCGCCAGCTGTTGCCGCGCAGCTTCCTCCGCCCGGCGTTGCTCGGCCAGCTGCTGCGCACGCGCCTGCTCGGCCTGCTGGACGCGCTGCTGCTCGGCCAGTTGCTGCGCACGCGCCTGCTCGGCCTGCTGGACGCGCTGCTGCTCGGCCAGCTGCTGCGCACGCGCCTGCTCGACCTGCTGGACGCGCTGCTGCTCGGCCAGCTGTTGCGCACGCGCCTGCTCGGCCTGCTGGACGCGCCGCTGCTCGGCCAGCTGTTGCGCCCTCTCCTGTTCGGCTTCTTGGTCGCGTCGCTGCTCGGCCAGGCGCCGTTCTTCCTCCTGCTGGCGTGCTTTCACCTGCGCTTCCTCTGCGAGCGCCGTCTCGTATTGCGCGGATTGCGCGGCCAGACGCTGCCGCTGCTGCCCGGCCTCGGCCCGCAGCCTGTCCTCGGCGTCCGCGCGCAGGCGGGCCTCGTCCGCTTCACGCCGCACCGCCCGTTCACGCTCGCGTTCGTCCGCCAGCCGGGCGCGCTCGGCCCGCGCGGCTTCCCGGACCGCCGCGTCATCCTCGACGGGCGTCTCGACCTCGGCCGGCGGCGCGTTGCGGGCCAGCGGGTCGGGTGCTGGACCGGGCTCGACGGCCGGCAACGGTACCTCGAACGTGTTGTCCTGGTGCGCCTCCTGCGCAATCACGCGCGTATGCAGGCCGTCCGCAACACGCGTCGCGGGCGGTTTGCGGCGGCGTTTGGCGACCCGTCGCGGCGGCGGCGCGGGCGTGGGAGCCGGTGCAACCGGCACGGGCGCCGGCACGACGGGATCCACGAGCGTGAAGCCTTGACGCGGCGAGGCCGGCCGCGCTTGCGGCAACGGCGGCGGCGCGACGGGCGCAGGCGCCGGCGCGACCGTGACCGGCGGCAATGCGGGTCGGGTCGGCGTGGGCACAGGAGGCGTGGGCACAGGCGTCGACACGGCGGGCAGCGGCGCCAGCCGGACCGTAATCGGTCCGACGGGCCCAGGCCGCAACCCGGGAATGCCGAACTGCAAGGACAGCACGAGGGCATGCAACAGCACGGACACCAGCATGCCCATTACCAGCCGGCGCTCGGAGGCGTCTCGGGGTATGCCGGGTCGTGCCGCGGTAGCGTTGGGCATGCTGGTCGTAGTCGTCCGGGATGAAAATATGAAATGTTGCCTGAGTGATAGCACAGCTTACACGCCCGGGTAAAGGGGGCGCGCACGGTTCGGAACGCTGTTTGTAATCCCGGCTACAATGAATTGGACCGATCAGCAGCCAGAGGTTTGCATGTCGCCAGGATTTATTTTCGCTACGGGTATCGAAAACAGTATTCCGACCATCGACAACGGCCGGGTGCGCATGGACGAGATGGAAAAGTGCGGCCATTACAAGTATTGGCGCACGGACTTCGACCTCGTGCAGGAACTCGGGCTGAAAGTGCTGCGCTACGGGCCGCCCCTGCACAAGACCTGGCTCGGGCCCAAGCGCTACGACTGGGAATTCGCGGACGTCGCCCTCAACGACCTGCGCCAGCGCAACATCGCATCGATCGTCGACCTGTGCCACTTCGGCGTGCCCGACTGGATCGGCAATTTCCAGAACCCCGATTTCCCCGAGCTGTTCGCGGATTATGCCGGCACGTTCGCGCGGCGCTACCCATGGCTTCAGTTATACACGCCGATCAACGAGATGTCGATCTGCGCCCTCTTCTCCGCCCTGTACGGCTGGTGGAACGAGCAGATGACGACGGACCGCGGCTTCGTCACGGCGACGAAGCATCTCGTCAAAGCGAACATCCTCGCCATGCATGCGATCCTGAAGGTGCGTCCGGACGCCCTGTTCGTGCAAAGCGAATCGACCGAATACTTCCACGCCGAAAGCCCGTCCGCCATCGGCCCCGCCGAGCTGTACAACGCACGCCGCTTCCTCTCGCTCGACCTGAACTACGGCCGGCGCGTCGATTCGGAGATGTACGAGTACATGATGGACAACGGCATGACGCGCGAGGAGTACCACTTCTTCCTGAACAATAATCTGAAGCACCACTGCATCATGGGCAACGATTATTACCAGACGAACGAGCATTACGTGTCGGCGGACGGCCTCACGCGCGCGGCAGGCGAGATCTTCGGCTATGCCGTCATCACGCACCAGTACTACAACCGCTATCGGCTGCCCGTGATGCACACGGAAACGAATCTGTGCCAGGGCCCCCGCGGCGACGAGGCCGTGTACTGGTTGCGCAAGGAATGGGCGAACGTCCTGCGCGTGCGCAACAATGGCGTGCCGCTCGTCGGTTTCACGTGGTATTCGCTGACCGACCAGGTCGACTGGGACACGGCCCTGCGCGAGAACAACGGCAACGTCAACGCGCTGGGCCTGTTCGACCTCGACCGCAAGATCCGTCCCGTCGGCATCGCCTACAAGGAGCTCGTGCGGGCATGGATGGAAGTGCTGCCGACACAGAGCGTCTGCCTGCAGGTGCCGATCGTGATGCCGCATGAATTCCAGCGCCAGGTGCCGCCGCCCAGCGGCTGGCCGTTCGACGACGACGCGACGCTCGCGCCACGCACCGAAGAGCGCGAATAAACAGCCCGGTCAGCGCTCGCCCGGCGCGAACGTGTAGGTCTCGCCGTGCGCCAGGTAGACGACCTGCCGGTCGAGCCCGGCCGCCTTCACTTCCTGGGCAAAGTCCGACAGCGGCGACTTGAACACGTCGTAGTCGTCGTAATGGATGGGGATCGCCTTTTTCGGCTGGATGATCTGCATCAGCTTCACGCCGTCCTTGCCGTCCATGGTGACCTTGAAGACGCCCAGGATGCGCGTACCGCCCAGGTGCAGCAGGGCAAGATCGACACCGGGAAAGCGCTGCGGAATCGACTTCAGGTCGTCGTAGATCAACGTATCGCCGCTGACGTACATGCGATAGCTCGGGGCGGCCGGGTTCGGCCCGAAGTCGAGTACCGATCCCATCACGGACGGCAGCAGCGCCTGCATGCCCGCCTTGCCGTGGCGTCCGGGCGCCGCCGTGATGCGCAGCCGGGATTCTCCTTTTTCGACGTCGATCCGGTCCCACGTCGACAGGCCGAACGTGCGGTGGAAGCCGAGGTCCTTGAGCTTTTTCGCCGCCGACTTGGTCGTGATGATGGGAATGTTCTTGTCGAGTTTTTCCTGTACGAGCTTGTCGAAATGATCCTCGTGGAGGTGCGAGAGCACGACGAGATCGATCGGCGGCAATTGCTCCAGATTCAAAGCAGGATTCGTGAGACGCGCGGAGGTGATGCCATAGCCAAGGTGCACGTGGTCGCCCTTGTGCAGGAAGTTGGGGTCCGTGAGGATCGTGAAGCCCTGGTAGCGGATCAGCACCGTCGCGGTGCCGATGAACTGGACGGTGCCGTTGGGTTCGGCCGGCGGGGCCGCGGAAGGGAGCCGGAGCGACAACGTGGCGGACGCGGGCGCCCTCGTTTGCGCGCTTACGAATGCGCAACCCAACAAGAACATCGCCATCGCCAACACCCCCCGAACCAACACCATGTCGCCTCCTCGCCAATGTCGAGTGAAGCCTAGCATGGGCCTTTGCACGCCGGCGTTCGCTAGCCTGCGGTCAACGACAGGCCTGGTCCGTTGATCTGTCTTCCCGATTCACTGACGCCAACCAACGTTGTTGGACATAGGGTGAGCAAAAATGCATCGCTTGCCTAATAGACAATGGAGGAATCATGGCAGTGGACGCATATCTTCAGATCGACGGCATCAAGGGCGAATCCCAGGACACTGCCCACAAAGACTGGATCGAATGCCTGAATGTGCACTTTGGCGTGGATCAACCACGCAGCCCCGTGACCTCGACCAGCGGCGGTCATACATCGGCGCGTGCCGATTTCGATGATGTCGTAGTCGCCAAGCTGGCCGACCTCTCTACGCCGCTGTTGCTGCAACACTGTGCGATGGGCAAGACCTTCCCCAAGGCGAAATTCGAGGTGTTCCGGGCCGACGCCAACGGCGAGCGGGTCAAGTATTTTGAGATGGTGCTGGAAAACGTACTCATCGGCTCGATAAAGCCGGGCCTGACGGCGACAGGCGGAATGCAGGAGCATTTTCAACTGAAATTCGCCAAAGTCACCTGGAAGTACACGCAACAAAAAATCTCTGGTGGCGCTGGTGGCAGCACTGCGGGAAGCTGGGACTTGTCGGCCAATAAAGTGGTTGCGTAGCCGTCAGCACAACCGGGAGCCATCGAATGTCGGACTTCTACAAATACTTCAAAGAGAACATGGATGCGCTCAATTTGCCAGCGCCCGAAAGTCTCTATGGATCGATTACAACCGCGCACGCCAGCATAACGACCATGCTCATCTATACAGACAAGTTCGGTCCCAGAGTCACCGTTATGGAAATGATCGGTGCAGGAACGAGCCTGGAGCGCCTTGCCACTGTGGGCGCAGTGCAAGGTGCCTACTACATAGGGGCGGCAATAGGCAGCCTGGCAGTAGCAACGGGCCGAACGCTGGCCAGAGGCACGTCGTTAAGCGACGTGCTATTCGAGGCATCCCGATGGAATTTGAAGCGTGATTGGCTGTTGCCGCTTCTCCGTCAAAGGCCGGGCATCTACGACCCAAGCGTACCGGGGCGAAAGTACTACAAACTCTACGAGAACTTCAAATGAAAGACTCGCTCTCGCTCCTGGTGACAGGGCTGGGTCTCGCCCTGACTTCGTGGGCATTTTGGAGATATGGCAGCAATGACGCACTGTGCGTGTTTATGACCATCGGCTTCGTCTGCGCAGTGGCGGACAACGTGAAGCTTCGCCGTCAGTTGCGAGAAAGGGGGACGAAAGTTCGAGGCTGAAGCCCTTGCTGCCCGCACTGTGGCGAATTGACATCAGGCGCTTGATTTAATTGGCCTGCCCAGCTGGGTTCGAACCAGCGACCCTCAGCTTAGAAGGCTGATGCTCTATCCAACTGAGCTATGGGCAGTACGGCTTCATAAATGAAAACGGGCCGTCGAGGACAGCCCGTTTGCAAACGGTGGTCGGAGTACAAGGATTCGAACCTTGGACCCCCTGCTCCCAAAGCAGGTGCGCTACCGGGCTGCGCTACACTCCGATTGAGACGATCATACCCCGCCGGACGGGAAGCGTCAATGAAGCCTCCCGCCCCGGCGGACGGTCAGACTTCGAAGCGCGCGGCGATGCGTTTGGCCATCGTGTCGGCCAGTTCCGCGCTCTTCGCCTCGACCATCACGCGCACCAGCGGTTCCGTGCCGGACGGGCGGATCAGCACGCGGCCGTTGTCGCCCAATTCGCGCTCGACGGTGTCCTTCTCGGCCACCACCGCGGCATTCTTCGTCCAGTCCGTGCCCGGCTGCACGCGCACGTTGATCAAGGTCTGCGGATACAGTTTCAGGTCGCTGCAGCACTCGGCCAGGCCTTTGCCGGAACGCTTGAGCGCGGTCAGGACCTGCAGCGCCGACACGATGCCGTCGCCGGTCGTGTGCTTGTCCAGCGCCAGCAGGTGGCCCGAGCCTTCGCCGCCCAGCAGCCAGCCCCGGTCCTGCATCATTTCCAGCACGTAGCGGTCGCCGACCTTCGCGCGCGCGAAGCCGATGCCCATTTCCTTGAACGCCACTTCGAGCGCCATATTGGTCATCAGGGTGCCGACGGCGCCGGCCACGGGACCGGTCGCCATGCGGGCGCGCACCATCACGTACAGCAGCTCGTCGCCGTTGTACAGGCGGCCTTCCGCGTCGCACATGATGAGGCGGTCGGCGTCGCCGTCCAGCGCGATGCCGAGGTCGGCCTTGTGCTCGACGACCGCGGCCGCCATCGCCTTCGGCGCCGTCGCGCCGACGCCGTCGTTGATATTGAAGCCGTCCGGCTTCGTGCCCAGTTCGACGACTTCGGCGCCCAGCTCATGGAAGACGTGCGGCGCGATGTTGTAGGCGGCGCCGTGCGCGCAATCCACGACGATCTTCAGGCCGCGCAAGTCGAGCTCGTTCGGGAACGTGCTCTTGCAAAATTCGATGTAGCGGCCCTGGGCGTCGCGCAGGCGCGCGGCGCGGCCCAGCTTTTCCGACGACACGCAGCCCATCGGCTGGTCGATCATCTGCTCGATTTCGAGTTCGACGGCGTCCGGCAGCTTGGTGCCGTGGCCGGAGAAGAACTTGATGCCGTTGTCCTGGAAGGGATTGTGCGAGGCCGAGATCACCACACCTGCCTGCAGGCGCAGCGCACGCGTCAGGTAGGCGATGGCCGGGGTCGGCATCGGACCGGCCAGCATCACGTCGACGCCCGCCGCGGAAAAACCGGCTTCCAACGCAGCTTCCAGCATGTAGCCGGAGATGCGCGTGTCCTTGCCGATCAGGACCGTGGGGCGTTCGCTCGTACCAGCCTTGTCCTTGGCCAGCACCTTGCCGGCTGCATAGCCCAGCCGCATCACGAAGTCAGGGGTGATGGGCGACTTGCCCACCAGGCCGCGTACGCCATCGGTACCAAAATATTTGCGTGCCATTAATTAAATTCTCTTCATCTATTGATTATTCGTAGTGGCCGCTTGCCAGACCTTCAGCGCATCCACCGTCTCTGCCACATCATGGACCCGCACGATGCGGGCGCCCTGCGCTACCGCAGCGAGCGCACCGGCCAGGCTGCCGGCCAGGCGCTGCTCCACGCTGCGTCCCGTCACGGCGCCGATCATCGATTTGCGCGACAGGCCCGCCAATACGGGCAGGCCCAGTTCGCCTTCCATGCGGCGTATGCTTCGGAGCAAAGCGTAATTATGCTCGACACTCTTCCCAAAACCAAATCCGGGATCGATCGTGACGCGTTCGCGCGCCACACCGGCCGCCAGCAGCGCGTCGATCCGCTCGCGCAGGAAAGCGATCACGTCCGCCACGACGTCATCGTAATCCGGACTGGCCTGCATGTCCTGCGGGGTGCCCCGCATGTGCATCACGCACAGGCCGCAGTCGCTGTCCTGCACGGCGTCGATGGCGCCGGGCGCGCGGAAACCGTTGATGTCGTTGATCATGTCGGCGCCCGCGATGATCGCCTCGCGCATCACTTCCGGCTTGCAGGTGTCGATCGACAGCGGATAGCCCAGTTCGCGCAGCGCGTAGATCGCCGGCATGACGCGGCGCAGTTCTTCGTCGGCCGGGACGCTGGGCGAGCCCGGACGCGTCGATTCGCCGCCGATGTCGATGATGTCGACCCCGTCCTTGATCATCTGCTCGGCCCGCTCCACGGCGAATTCGAGCGCCTGGTAACGGCCGCCGTCGGAAAAGGAATCGGGGGTGACGTTGAGGATGCCCATGACCAATGGTCGATGGGCGAGGTTATAGCCGAAACGGCCGCACTGCAGATATTGACGCATGATGAAAAACCAACGGGACAAAGAATAAAAGGCACCCGCTCGGGGTGCCTTTCGTGGGTGCTATGACGCAGCGATCAAGCCGGTGCAGTCGCGTTCGGGGCGACGCCGCCGTTGTCGCTCGGAGGCGTGCGCTTGGTCAGCACCACCGACTTCGGCGGACGCGGCTCGCGGCCGGCCATGATGTCGTTGATCTGGTCGGCGTCGATGGTTTCCCACTCGAGCAGCGCCTTGGTCATCACTTCGACCTTGTCGCGGTTTTCTTCCAGCAGGCGGCGCGCCAGCGTGTACTGCGTGTCGAGCATCTTGCGGATCTCGGCATCGACCTTCTGCTGCGTCGCCTCGGAAATGGTCTTCACGGAGCCGCCGAAGAAGCCTTCGTTCGGATCGTCCTCGTAGACCATCACGCCCATGCTTTCCGACATGCCGAAGCGGGTCACCATCGAGCGCGCCAGTTTGGTGGCGCGGGCGAAGTCGTTCGACGCGCCGGTCGACATCTGGCCGACAAAGATCTCTTCGGCGATACGGCCGCCGAACAGGATCGAGATTTCTTCCAGCATCTTGTCCTTGTAGCCGGACAGGCTGTCGTGCTCGGGCAGCTGCCAGGTCAGGCCGAGGGCAAAGCCGCGCGGCATGATCGTGACCTTGTGCACCGGGTCGGCCTTCGGCAACAGCTTGGCGATCACCGCGTGCCCGGACTCATGGTAGGCCGTGTTGCGGCGCTCTTCCTCGCGCATGACCATCGACTTGCGCTCCGGACCCATGAAGATCTTGTCCTTGGCATCCTCGAAATCGTTCATCTCGACGAGGCGCTTGTTGCGGCGCGCGGCGAACAGCGCCGCTTCGTTGACGAGGTTGGCCAGGTCGGCGCCGGAGAAGCCCGGGGTGCCGCGGGCCAGGATGTCGGCCTTCACGTCGGTGCCGATCGGCACTTTACGCATGTGTACGTTCAGGATCTGTTCGCGGCCGCGGATGTCAGGCAGGCCCACCATCACCTGGCGGTCGAAACGGCCCGGACGCAGCAGCGCCTTGTCCAGCACGTCGGCCCGGTTGGTCGCGGCGATCACGATGACGCCCGACGATGCCTCGAAGCCGTCCATCTCGACCAGCAGCTGGTTCAGCGTCTGTTCGCGCTCGTCGTTGCCGCCGCCCATGCCGGCGCCACGGTGGCGGCCGACGGCGTCGATCTCGTCGATGAAGATGATGCACGGCGAGTGTTTTTTCGCGTTCTCGAACATGTCGCGCACGCGGGACGCGCCCACGCCGACGAACATCTCGACGAAGTCGGAACCGGAGATCGAGAAGAACGGGACCTTGGCTTCGCCGGCGATGGCGCGCGCCAGCAGCGTTTTACCGGTACCCGGAGGACCGACCATCAGCACGCCGCGCGGGATGCGGCCGCCCAGTTTCTGGAACTTGGTCGGGTCTTTCAGGAAGTCGACGATCTCGCCCACTTCTTCCTTCGCCTCGTCGCAGCCGGCGACGTCGCCGAAGGTGACGGTGTTGTTCGTTTCATCCATCATGCGCGCCTTCGACTTGCCGAACGAGAATGCCCCGCCCTTGCCGCCGCCCTGCATCTGGCGCATGAAGAACACCCAGACGCCGATCAGGAGCAGCATCGGGAACCAGGAAATGAAGACTTGCTGGAGGAACGACGGCTCCTCGGGCGGCTTGACGTCGAAGCGCACGTTGTTGTCGCGCAGGTCGCCGATCAGGCCGCGGTCGAGCATGGTCGCGGTGGTGCGGATCTTGGTGTCGTCGGTGCGGGTCGCGGTGATGCTCGAACCTTCGATCACGACGTCCTTGATGCGTTTCGCCTTGACGTCATCGAGCAGCTCGGAATAAGCAATGGTCTTGCTGCCGCCCGCGACGCTGTGGTTGTCGAACTGCTTGAACAGCATGAACAACAGCAGCGCGACCACCACCCAGATGGCGGATTTGGAAAACATATTATTCACGAAGACTCCTCTGATGCGAACGCATCTTTTCCCATTTTTTCAAAGGCAGATTTTACCGCAATAAGCAGCCTGTGCCACGCACGCCCGCCCATAGTGCCTATACACCACTATAGCCGGTTTTTATTTCCGTTGCGCAGCCATCACGTACATTCCACGTCACATTGAACGCGGACGTGGCTCTCCTGTGCTGATGTGCGGCTGTACCCAAGGAAATCAAGGGCGCTTCCGTCGATTTTCGCAATTTCACCCGGCGGGATTCTTCAGACCGCGCCCCAGCAGGAAAATTTCCGACGATTTGTCGCGGCTGGCCTTGGGTTTGATCTGTTTGACGACCTTGAATTCGGTGCGGAACTTTTCCAGGACTTGGGTAAAACCCATGTCCTTAAAGCATTTCACCAACAATGCGCCCGATGGTTTGAGGTGCATTTGAGAGAACTCAATAGCGAGATCGATCAAATCCTCCATGCGCGCCGCATCCGCCGACGGAATACCGGAGAGATTCGGCGCCATATCGGACAGTACGAGGTCGGCCATGCGCCCTTCGAGAACGCCGGCCAGTTCGTCGAGCACCTCCTGCTCCCGGAAATCGCCCTGGATAAAATGCATGCCGGCAATCGGCTCCATCGGCAGGATGTCGAGGCCGATCATCGTCCCCTTGATGCCCCCCTCCTCGCCGCCGGCCAGCTTGCGCCGCGTGTATTGGCCCCAGCTGCCGGGGGTGCAGCCGAGATCGACGATCACCTGGCCCGGCTTGATGAGCTTTTCGCTTTCGTCGATTTCCTTCAGCTTGTAGGCCGCGCGGGCCCGATAGCCCTCTTTCTGTGCCAATTTGACATAGGGATCGTTGATGTGATCGTGAATCCAGTTTTTATTGAATTTGTTCTTGGCCATTCGCGTAAAATACTGCTTTTAATAGGTATCTCAAAATAACATCATGATCAAACTTACACCGGTCGAGCGTGCAGCGCTGCGTGCGGAAGCCCACGGACTCAATCCAGTCGTCATGATCGGCGCAGACGGCCTGACCGAGGCCGTCATGAAGGAAATCTCGTCCAGCCTCGACGCGCACGGCCTCATCAAGGTACGCGTGTTCGGCGACGACCGCGAAGCGCGCATTGCGATCTACGAACAGATCTGCGCGGATCTCGACGCCGCGCCCGTCCAGCACATCGGCAAGCTGCTCGTGCTGTACCGCCCGAAGAAGGATGACGTCAAGGAACGTTCGACCAAGTCCGGCAAGGGCCTGCGCGAAGTCACCATCGTCAAGCCGAGCCCGAGCGGCACCAAGAAGCCGACCGTGACCAAGGTCCTGCTGAAGGGTAACGAGCGCGTCACGCAAGGCGGCAACATCAAGCGGGCCAAGCCGCGCCAGGCCAGCACCAAGAAGACGGCCCTGAAATAAGCCGTGTTCACCAAAAATTAACCGGGGCCGCTGCCCCGGTTTTTTTTCGCCTTCGCGGCATGCATCGTGGGCACGGGGTGCCCACACTACGAGTCTCGCCGTAGGGTGGGCGGCCATCCGCCCACCAAACGTTCGCATCACCGGGCTTTCACGACGAGGACCGCGCCAAGGATGCTCTCGGCCAGGTACAACACCTGCGACACCCCGTGCAGCGCCGCGAACGTCCCCCACTGCGGCGACGCCCGCACGCCGGCCGGTCCGGCCGCCTCGCGGATCGCCGCCATCATCGGCTGCAGGCCCAGGTAGACGACGAGACTGCACGCCAGCATCCCGGCAATCAATCCAGCCAGCCAGCGCTTGCGCCGCGCATCGAGGTCGGCGGCGCGTGCGACCAATAGCCAGAGCGGCACGGCCAGCGCGATCGCCAGCCAGGCCGACCGCGTCAGCATCACGCCGACGACGTTGCCGGCCTGCGTGCTGTCGAGGATGGAGAACGCGCTCGGCGCCGCCAGGTAGCTGACGGCCCAGATACTGCCGGCCCACAGGGCGGCCAGCAGCAGGCGCGCGTTGGCGAGCATCGGGGCGGTCTTATACGTAGCGGACTTCCAGGATTTCGTATTCGCGCGGACCGGACGGGGCCTGCACTTCGACCACGTCGCCAGCGTATTTGCCGATCAGCGCACGCGCGATCGGCGACGTGACGGAGACCTTGTTTTCCTTGAGGTCGGCTTCGTCCATGCCGACGATCTGGTAAGTGACCTTCTGGCCGTTGTCGAGGTCTTCGAGGTCGACGGTGGACGCGAAGACGACGCGGCCTTCCGCGTCCAGCGTGGACGGGTCGATGATCTGCGCGGTCGACAATTTCTGTTCGAGCTCGGCGATGCGGCCTTCGACGAAGGCCTGGCGCTCCTTGGCGGCGTCGTATTCGGCGTTTTCGGACAGGTCACCATGCGAGCGCGCCTCGGCGATCGCATCGATCACGTTGCGGCGCTCCTTGGTCTTGAGCTGGTGCAGCTCTTCCTTCAACTTCTCGGCGCCGAATTTGGTCAATGGAGTGTTCATGGTGTTATCTGTTCTCTGTGTTTGCGGACGTACCAAGTGAAAACCACAGAGCCGCACGGCGCGAGCCGCGCGAACTCTGTGGTCTTAGGTACTACTAAACGGTACTGCTATGTTACTGCATTGCCGCTTAGTTTAAGGTTTTATGCAGGCCTTGTAAATCGTACACCCGCAGTTCGTCCAGGTGACGCATGCCCTGCACGGCCGCCTCGGCGCCGGCGATGGTCGTGAAGGTGACCACGCGCGACTGCAGTGCCGACGTACGGATCGTACGCGAGTCGGCGATGGCGCTGCGCTTTTCTTCGACCGTGTTGACCACCATCGCGATCTCGTGGTTCTTGATCATGTCGACGATGTGCGGACGGCCTTCGATCACCTTGTTGACCGCGGTGACCGGGATGCCGGCGGCGGCGATGACGGCGGCGGTGCCCTTCGTCGCGACGAGCGAGAAACCCAGCTCGACGAGGTCGCGCGCCACTTTCACGGTACGCGGCTTGTCCGAGCCCTTCACCGACAGGAACACACGGCCCGTCGTCGGCAGGATGATGCCGGCGGCCAGCTGCGACTTGACGAACGCTTCGCCGAACGTCATGCCCACGCCCATCACTTCGCCCGTCGACTTCATCTCGGGGCCGAGGATCGTGTCGACACCCGGGAATTTCACGAACGGGAACACGGCTTCCTTGACGCTGTAGAACGGCGGGACGATCTCTTTCGTGATGCCCTGCTGCGCCAGCGTCTGGCCGACCATGCAGCGCGCGGCGATCTTCGCCAGCTGCAGGCCCGTCGCCTTCGACACGAACGGCACGGTGCGCGACGCGCGCGGGTTCACTTCCAGCACGTACACGGTATCGACCGTCTGGCCTTCGACTTCCGACTGCTGGATCGCGAACTGCACGTTCATCAGGCCGACGACGTTCAGCGCCTTCGCCATCAGCGAGGTCTGGCGCTTCAGTTCATCGATGGTGGCCTGCGACAGCGAGTACGGCGGCAGCGAGCACGCTGAGTCGCCCGAGTGCACGCCGGCCTGCTCGATGTGTTCCATCACGCCGCCGATGAACGTCGTCTCGCCGTCCGAGATGCAGTCGACGTCGACTTCGATCGCGTCGTTCAGGAAGCGGTCCAGCAGCACCGGCGAATCGTTCGAGACCTTGACCGCCTCGCGCATGTAGCGCTCGAGGTCGCGCTGCTCGTGGACGATCTCCATCGCGCGGCCGCCCAGCACGTACGACGGCCGCACCACCACCGGCATCCCGATGCGCTTGGCCACAGCGATCGCCTCGTCGACGGTGAGGGCGGTGCCCCACGGCGGCGCCTTGAGGCCCAGCTTGTCGATCACCTCACCGAACCGCTTGCGGTCCTCGGCGCGATCGA